>CANGCX010000004.1 GCA_947452315.1 Opitutia bacterium
TCGCGATATTGGCCGCCGCCGCAGATGGGGACCATCGCGGCGAAGCGCTCGGGATGCTTGAGACCGACGCTCCACGTGCCGTACCCGCCCATGCTGAGGCCGGTGAGGTAGATGCGGCTCGGGTCGGCCTTGTGCTGGGCCATGATCGCATCGAGCAAGCCGAGGACGCCGTCTTCATCCCACCAGACGCCGGGCGGGCATTGCGGGGAGACGACGATGAAATGGGCTTTGAGGAAGGCGGCAGAGCGTTCGCGGAGGGCGCGGGCGGCGAGAGTTTCGGGCGCGGCGGGTGCGACCTTGCCGCCGGGAGCGGACGGAGCCGGGGGGACGGGGCCGCGGATTAGTTTGGGCGGGCCGTGTTGGGCAACCTTCCAAGGATCGGTGCCGCGTTCACCCGCGCCGTGGAGGAAAAGGATCACCGGCCACGTCTGCGCCGAGGTGGGATCATAACCGTCGGGCAACGAGAGGAGATAATCGTAGCGGACCGTCTTGGTGGTCGTTTTTTCAAACGTGGCGACGGTCTGATGTTCGGCAGCGCCAGCAAAACCGGCGACGGCGAGAATCAGGAGAACTAACTTCAGCCGAGGTGGGGTTATTTTCATCGGAAAGCAGGGGCGCACCCGGCGTGGAGGAGGGCGCGGTCAGGGCAACCAGGGGAATTTGCGGGCGTCGGGTTTGCGTTTCTCGCGTTGGGCGGAGTGAAATTCCTTCGCCTCGTCGCTCATATAATAGAGTAGCGTGGCGTTGCCGGCGAGCTCTTGAATACCAGCTTGGCCATCGAGTTCGGCGTTGAAGGCGCTCTTGAGTAAGCGGATCGCAAGCGGGCTGTGGCCTAGGATTTCCTTGGCCCATTTCACGCCTTCGGCCTCGAGTTGGGCGACAGGGACGACGGTGTTGACGAGGCCCATCTCGAGCGCCTGCGCCGAGTCGTATTGGCGGCAGAGGTACCAAATTTCGCGGGCTTTTTTCTGACCGACGATACGCGCTAAATAACTGGAGCCGAAGCCACCGTCGAAGCTGCCCATCCGAGGGCCGACTTGACCGAAAATACCGTTGTCGGCCGCGATCGTGAGGTCGCAGACAAGGTGGAGCACATGACCACCGCCGATGGCGTAACCGGCGACGAGGGCGATTACGACCTTGGGCATGGAGCGGATGAGTTTCTGAAGATCAAGGACGTTGAGGCGGGGAACGCCATCGCCGCCGACGTAACCGGCATGACCGCGCACGCTTTGGTCGCCGCCGGCGCAGAAAGCGTATTTGCCATCGCTGTGAGGGCCGGCACCGGTGAGCAGCACGACGCCGACGGTAGGGTCTTCGCGCGCATCTATAAAAGCTTCATACATTTGCATGATCGTCTCGGGGCGAAACGCGTTACGCTTCTCCGGGCGATTGATCGTGACCTTGGCGATGCCATCGGCCTTCTCGTAGCGGATATCAGTGTAAGTTTTGACCTGCTGCCAAACAAGACTCATATGCGCAACTTAGCCGCAGACGGGCGTTTGTCGAGGTTGCGTCCACCCGAAAACGCAAAAGCAAGCAACATTCGCGACCTAAGCTAAAACAGCTTGGAGTCGCCCCGCGCTAGGACCATCTTGAAGCCCGTCAATGAGCACTCCTGCGCCTGCGTCCCTAAGTAACTCGGCCAAAGCCGGTCTCTCGCTCGGTGCCCTGGGAGTCGTCTTTGGCGACATCGGCACCAGCCCGCTTTACACCATGCGCGAGTGTATCGCGCACCTGCCCCCCGTCGATCAGACCGCCGGGGTGCTTGGAGTGTTGTCACTAATCTTTTGGTCGCTCGTGCTCATCGTTAGCGTGAAGTACCTCTGGTTTGTAATGAGGGCCGACAATCACGGCGAAGGTGGTATTTTCGCCCTGTTAGCGCTGATCCACGCCGGTCGGGGCAAAACGTCCGAAGGCGCCAGTGCCGCTAAGCGCGGCCTAGGCCCAGTGATGATCATGATCTTGATCGGCGCCGCACTGCTATACGGGGACGGTATCATCACGCCGGCTATTTCTGTATTGGGCGCGGCAGAAGGTCTTAATGCAGTCAATCCGGCCTTCGAGAAATACGTCGTGCCCATCGCGTGTGTAATTTTGGCCCTGCTTTTCTGGTTTCAAAAAAATGGCACGCAACGCATAGGGCGTATCTTTGGGCCGGTGATGCTGGTCTGGTTTGTATCGCTGGCAGCCTTGGGCCTTTGGCACCTCATCCAATACCCCGTGGTGTTACGCGCGCTCAACCCGGTCTACGGCTTGGCGTTGCTCAATCACTCCCCTGCTCAAGTCGGCGCGTTGCTAGGTGCGATCGTGCTCGCCATTACTGGAGCCGAAGCCCTGTACGCCGACATGGGGCACTTTGGCCGCCGCTACATCGCGATCGCATGGTACGGCGTCGCCTTTCCTGGGCTTGCATTGAACTATTTCGGGCAAGGCGCATTTATTCTAACCCATCCCGGCGTCACGGAAAATCCGTTTTTCGCCATGGCTCCTTCGGGCTTGATCCGCGCCGGACTTACAGGCCTCTCAATCGTCGCTGCGGTCATTGCCAGCCAGGCTCTAATTTCGGGCGCTTATTCACTCACACGTCAGGCGATCCAGCTAGGTTACTTTCCGCGCCTGAAAATCACTTACACCAACGCCGAGCACTCCGGCCAGATCTACGTACCCTTCGTCAATGCGCTACTCGCCATCGGCGCTATCCTCACGGTGCTCAACTTCGGCTCATCCGATCGACTCGCCTCCGCGTACGGTATAGCGGTCACGGGCACGATGGGTATCACTACCATCGCATTCTATCTTGTGGCCAAGCGATCGCTTAATTGGCCCAACGCAGTTGCCCTACCCATTTGCGCCGTATTCCTCGTCATCGACTTTGCCTTATTTGCCTCTAACGCCCATAAGCTCGCCGATGGCGGCTGGTTCCCACTCGCCATAGGAGCGGTGCTGCTCGCGGTCATGCACACGTGGAAAATCGGGCGCGAAGAAATCTTTCGTCGCGTATACGGCAACAACGTCACAGAAGCAGAACTTACTAGCATCGCCCGCAGTCACCACATCACCCGCGTGACCGGTGGTGCCGTGTTTATGGTCGGTTCGCCGCTCGGCACGCCGATCGCACTACTTCACCACGTCAAATCCAACCGCTGCCTCCACAAAACTGTCGTTCTACTCAGCATCGCTACGGAAGACGTGCCGACGGTTAATGCGAAAGACCAACTCACCTTACGCGATATTGGCGAAGGGGTGTGGCGCGCCGTTGGCCGCTACGGTTACATGCAATCACCCGACGTAGCCGAGCTGATGGAGAAAATCAAAGCGGCCGGCGTTCCCATAAACCCGCAGGGTGCTACGTTTTTCTTTAACCGCGAAATGATCATCACTGGCGGCAGCGCGCGCATGTGGGAATGGCAAAAAAATCTTTACGCGCTCCTCAGCCGCAATGCCCGTCCAGCCAAAGATTACTACCGAATCACGCCCTCGCAGATCATCGAGATCGGCCTGCCGCTCCAACTTTAACGCCGGAGCGGGGCGGCACCCTAAAAATCAAAGTTCAGCCGCTAGATCGGCAAACAATTGCTTGCGCGTGGCCGCGTCCATCTTGCGGTCCGTGACAATCTCGAGCAAGTGTATGCCGTTGGCCGGCAGGTGTTCGAGATGGGTTCCGAGCTGTTCCCAATCACCCACCGCCACGTGTTCTACGCCATAAGCCGCGCACAATTTCGCGAAATCGACTTTTTGGGGCGTTGCAAAAAACTCCTCAAACGGCGGATTAAATTGCGCTACCGGTAGGTGTTCAAAGATGCCACCGCCGGCATTGTTGATCAGCACGATCGTAAGGCTGCCGCGAAACTTAGGCGCGATTAGCCAACCGTTGGTATCGTGCAACAGTGCCAGATCACCGGTGAGTAACACTGTCGGTGTTTCCGCCGCGTGTGCCACACCTAAGGCCGTGGAAAGCGTACCATCGATACCATTCGCCCCGCGATTAGCCATCGGGCGAGTATGCTGATCGGTGGCGGGCCAGAAGTATTCCATATCGCGCACGGGCATCGAATTCGCGATGCACAACGTCGTGTCCGGTGGCAGGTGTTGAGCGAGCAACGCCGTCACGCGGCCTTCGAATAAACCGTTCGCCTGCGTGATGCGATCGTCCAACGCCACGCGCATGCGGTGCTCATATCCGGCCCACATTTGCTCATAGCCATTGGGGTCAGTCGCGACGGGTAACTCTGCCGCGAGGGCCGCGAGAGACACCGGCAGATGCACGGTGCGACCGTGCAAGGCATCGCGGTTGTCGAGGCGACGCGTCACCATCCAGATCGGTGCAGCGCTTTCCTCTATCCAAGCGCGGAGCACTTTACTTGTCGGCCAGTTGCCGAGGCAGATCACGACTTCCGGTTTGAGACGTTCGGCCGCATTGGGATTGCGCAGGATCGTGTCGTAAGTCGTCACAAGATGCGGCACCGTACCGGCGTAATTACGCAGTGGTGAAAGTCCGTCCGCGAGCACGGGCCAACCGAGTTTCTGCGCGATTTCACCGACCATGGCAGCGTGTGAGGCTGGATCGCCTGGCTGCGCCGGACCCGCGACGATCACGCCATGCACATCGCAGGAAAACGTCGGAATCGTGGCCAAAATCGTCGTCGAAAGTGGTGGCTCCACGTGTTGGAAAAAATGCGACCAATCGATCGTCGAAGCAATTGATGAAGCCAACCCGCCATCCTCGGACGGCGCGAGGGGATCACGGAAAGGCGCGTTAAGATGCACGGGGCCGGCCACCGGTTGCAAGGCGCGTTCCACGGCGTGCATCGTCGTCTGCCGTAGATAACGCAGCCTTTGCTCCGTTGCTTCAGGCAAAGCGAATTCGTGGAAAAAATTCACAAAATCTCCGAAAAGCTTAAGTTGATCAATCGTCTGACCCGAGGCGCAGGCGCGCAACTCCGGCGGTCGATCTGCGGTGATCACGATCAGCGGTACCGCCGATTCGCGGGCCTCAATCACCGCCGGCAAGTAGTTAGCACCCGCTGTACCGCTCGTGCAGAGCAAAACCACGGGTTCGCCCTGTTGCTTAGCAAGGCCTAGGGCAAAAAAAGCCGCGGAGCGTTCATCAAGCACCGGAATGGCTTCGATGCCGGCATGTTGAGCGAGTGCAATCGTTAGAGGTGTCGAACGCGAGCCGGGCGAAATAACTGCGCGACGCACGCCGCAGCGCGATAGCGCCTCAACGCAGACGCTGGCCCACAGAGTGTTGAGATTACGAGAGTCGATATCGATGGAGTGCATTAGGTGCGCAGAGCTTCGAGCATAGCCTTAAATTTAAGTTCCGTTTCGGCAAATTCCTTCTCTGGCGTCGATCCTGCCACAATACCAGCCCCAGCATAGACACGGGCCGTCGATCCATCCACGAGCGCCGAGCGTAAGCCTACGAAAAACTCCCCACCTCCACGCGCGTTGACCCAACCCAAGGCGCCGGCGTATAGCCCGCGAGGAAAACCTTCCAGCCCGCGAATACCCGACACTGCCGCAGCCAGAGGCGCGCCCCCCACCGCCGGTGTCGGATGCAAGGCCGCGAGTGCCGCCAGCAAACGCACATTTTCCGGCAACGCCGCGCGCACCGGCGTGTGCAGGTGTTGAACATTCGCCAAGCGGCGAAGCCCGGGCTGCGCCTCAAACTCCGGCTTCAAGCCCAACTGCGTGAGTCGACCACTGATCGCCGCCACTACGAGCTCGTGTTCGCGGCGGTCTTTCTCGCTGCGCAACAGCGTCGTCGCGAGCGCCGCGTCTTCACTCGCGCCCACGCCGCGTCGGATCGAGCCCGCCAGCGCTTCGGTCTCGAGCACGCCCTTACTTACGCGTACAAGACGCTCCGGGCTCGCGCCGATGAAGCTCTGTCCGAGCCCATTCGCCATTGAGAAGGCGTAACACTCCGGAAAGCGCTGCCGCAGTCCGTTCAATACGCGCAACGGATGCAGCGGTTGATCCGCCGTCAGATCCTGCGCGCGTGCCAAAACAATCTTTTCAAATTCTCCGGCTCCGATCCGCACCACCGCCTGCGCGACCGCACCGCGGTAATCCCCCGCCTCGGTCGAACGAAATACCGGCAGAACGGCGCCATGCGTTTCAGCCGGTGCTTTTTCGCCGTACTCAAAATTCACAAACTTCGCGTGTGCGCGCCACACGCGCTCGCTCAGTGCCGCTAAATCCGCCTGAGGCGCCACGACGAGATTCGCGACCGCCGTCGTGATCGACCCGGCTCGCGCGACCTGCCAACGCGGCACAAATACCCGCGCCGCCGGAAACGGTTCGCCAGCTTCCACGTCGTCGTTGAACGCAAAGCTCGTAAAAAAATGCGGACCGCCAAATGGCGCGTTCACATCGCCCACGGCGATCGTGTGCTCGAGCGTGTCATCGATCCAGCGTTGCACCGCCAAAAAGCGATCGCGTCCGTGCGCCTCAAACACGACCGCAGTCTCCGCGCCCGCGATCGCGCTACCAATATCAGGCCGCTCCGCGTAAAAATGCGGCTCGCCGGGCTCAAAAATCGACTCAAGCACGGCAAGTGGATCGAGCGCATCGACCGCGAGCGAAATACTGACAAGTTTGGCTCGTCCCGCCCGGATAGCCGCCGCGCGCGCTTGGTCCAGAAACGCGCGCAGAGCGTCCGGATTCGCATTCGCGGCGGGGTTGATCGGCAGAATCGTCATGCGACGCGGAAACAAAAAACGGCGGCGCGCGAATTATTTTTTCGGCGCAACGGGTGGCTTCTCCGGCGGCGCTGGCCGCGGGAAGAGCACGAGCGATTCGGCGACCTTTGACCCCGTGAGTCGAGAGCCCCAGACGAGTTCCTCGCTCCATGTGGCACCCGGCGTGTAGCCGAGCACGGCGTTTATTTTCACCACGGCGCCAGGCATCACCGCCGTCAACAGCGCGTTACCCAGGCGCAAGGCCTCGGCCATCGTCGCGATCGAAGTGCGAAGCAGCGCGAGATCATGGGCCTCGACGGATTTACCGAGTTTCCACGGCGCCCGTTTTTCGATGTAGGCGTTGGTCGCAGTGATGAAGAACATCGTCTTCTCGAGCGCGGCATGAAATTGAAAACCATCGCACAACGGCAGTACTTCTGCTCGGGTCGTTTCCCAGAGCGTATGTAATTCACGCTCGGCGTCCTCAACGACTTCCGCCGCAGGCACGATACCAGCAGAGAACCGGTTAGTCATGTTCAGCGTACGGTTGACGAGATTGCCGAAATTATTTGCGAGCTCGCTATTGTAGCGCACTAGGAATTGCTCGCGCGTGAAATCGCTGTCTTGGCCGACGTTCATTTCGCGAATCAGAAAATACCGAAAAGCATCGGAGCCAAACTCGGTTACAAGATCGAGTGGGTTAAGGGCGTTGCCCGTGCTCTTGGACATCTTGGCGCCAGCCGTCATCCACCAACCGTGCGCGATGATACCGCCCGGCAGCGGAATGCCCGCGGCCTTCAACATAATCGGCCAATACACCGCGTGCGGTGGCAAGAGAATGTCTTTGCCAATCACGTGATACGCCGCCGGCCATACTCCGGGCTTGTCGGCCACGGCCGAGTAATAATTCAACAACGCATCGAACCACACGTACGTCACATAGCCGTCGTCAAAGGGCAGCGAAATCCCCCACTCCAACCGCTCGCGAGGACGAGAGATGCACAGGTCGTTGAGGGGCTCTTTCAGAAATTCCAGCACTTGCTTCTGCCGGTAACGCGGAAAAATAAAATCCTCGTTCTTTGTCAGGAACTCCACGAGCCAGTCTTGATACTGCTTCAATTTGAAGAAGTAGTTAGACTCCACGATCTCGGTGACTTCACCGAAAATTTCCGGCCATTTGCCGTCGGGCAGACGATCTTTTTCCTGCAAGAATTGCTCCTGCCGCGTCGAGTAAAAACCTTTGTACTCAGCCTTATAGATTTCTCCCTTGTCGAAGAGTTGCTGGAGCACCTGACGCACGACTTTTTTATGCCGCTCCTCGGTGGTACGGATGAAATCATCGTTAGAGATATTGAGCTTGGGTAAAAGGGCGCGAAATTCCTCGCTGACTTCGTCGGCGAACTGTTGCGGCGCGATGCCTTTTTTCTTGGCGCTCTGCTGGACTTTTTGACCGTGTTCATCGACACCGGTGAGAAAATGCACACGGTCGCCCATCTGGCGGCGGAAACGCGCTATCACGTCCGTGAGCACCTTTTCGTAGGCGTGGCCCAGGTGGGGCGAACCGTTCACGTAATCAATCGCGGTGGTAATATAAAACGACTTCATCGATAAGCCCTTCAACAGAAACCAGCCCGAGGCTAATGTCGAAAGTTTTGAAGCTAGCTTTTTCAGACCCAGGATAGGCGATTTAGCTCACCGGCGCACCCGCTCTAACCCAATCCGCCAGCATAGCCCAAGCTTGGGCGCGATGACTGAGACTGTTTTTCACAGCCTCGCCCAGCTCCGAAAAGCTCAAGGTCTGACCTGCAGGCACGAAAACGGGATCATACCCAAAACCGGCGCCGCCTCGCGGCTCGTGTTGCAGCCGCCCCACACAGCGTCCTTCAAAAATCATTTCAGCACCCTCCGGACCGCGCAACAGCAGCACACATACAAAGTACGCACCCCTACGCTCCTCAGGCACGTCACGCAGTACGGTCACTAATTTTTTCAGATTGGCTACCCCGTCACCCTGCGGTCCGGCATAGTAGGCTGATTCGACTCCTGGCGCGCCACCGAGCGCATCGACACAGAGTCCACTATCATCGGCCAAGGCCCAAGCATCCGCCGGCAACTTCGTGCGTAGAGCGAGTGCTTTTTTGCGCGCATTGCCAACGAAGGTTCCTGTGTCTTCTAAAACTTCGGGCATTCCGCCTAGGGCGCGAGCGGAGACGATCTCCACATTGAGCCCGCCGGCGAGTGCGAGGGCCTGTAACTCCGCCGCTTTATGCGCGTTACCCGAGGCTAAAAACAGTTTCATCGATAGAAATTTTAGGCGGATAGACGACGTGGCCGCGCGTGAGCACATCGTCGCCAAAAAGCTCCGAGCGCACATTACTCAAGCGCACCGCCTGCGATAGCGTTTCGGTGCGCAGGCCGGTCAACATAGGCTTCGCGCGATCATCCGCGAGCAGCAGCGGTGCACGGTAAAGAAACAGATAATCTAGCTGACGCTCTTGCACGAGCTGACTCATGAGTTGCGCGCCGCCTTCGACATAAACGCCGCTTAGTTTCGCCTCAACGCACCGCCGACGGAATTCCGCCCACGGCGCACGCTGCGTTTTCGATTCGCACACCCAAACTTGGACGCCCATTTCACGCAGCTTGCGCACGTAGCCTTGACCCGCGTTGGAGGTCGTAACTACGATCGTTTTTTCACGGAACTCATCCGTGAAAACGTGAGGCAGGTGCTTGTCGTTAACCGTACGCAGTCGTCCGTCGAACACGAAACGCACCGGACTCCAAGTCGCGCCACCCTCGATCCGCGCCGTGAGCCGCGGATTATCTTTCAACACCGTGCCGGCGCCGACAGCGATGGCCGGAAACAGCCGCCGCCAACGATGTACATCCGCCCGAGCTGGCTCGCCCGTGATCCATTGTGAATCGCCCGTGCGACACGCCGTGCGCCCGTCGAGGGTCACCGCCGCCTTCGCTGCAATTAATGGCTGCCCGTGCACGGCCCAGTGGTTAAAAATTAAATTCAAATCCGTGCACTCGTTCTCAAGCACGCCCGAGATCACTTCAATCCCCGCCTTGCGCAGCACCTCAAAGCCATGCCCTTGGTGATTAGGAAAGGGATCCGTTGCACCCACCACGACACGTTTAATACCCGAGGCGATGATCGCTTCCGTGCAAGCACCGGTGCGCCCATGCGTGCAACAGGGCTCCAGTGTCACATAGAGCGTAGCGCCCACTCGCGGCGCGCGACCGAGCGCATGCAGGGCCGCGCGTTCTGCGTGCGGCCCGCCATCAGGTGCCGTCGCGCCTTCAGCGACAACAAGGCCTTCTTCTACAATGACGGCGCCGACCATCGGGTTGGGCTGGGTCTGTCCCCAGACACTACGCGCCACGACGAGCGCGTGCCGCATGAAACGTTCGTGTTCAGGCGCGGACATAAGGATTGGTCTGCATTTCGTGGCCGACCGTAGTGAGTTCACCGTGACCCGGATAAACCATTGTAGAACCGGGTAAGGTGTAAATTTCCGTCCGAATTGCCCGTTCGAGTTGGGCGTGATTACCTAAAGGCAAATCAGTGCGACCGATGCTGCCCTTAAACAACGCATCGCCGACAAACGCAGCTGAATTCGCACTAAAATAAAACAACACGTTACCAGGACAATGGCCGGGCACATGACGTACTTCGATGGTAGTACCGAGCGCGCTGAGGGTCTCGCCTGAGGTGAGCCAGTGATCGACCTTAATCGGCTCGAGTTTGATTGAGCTGTCGAGAAACGCGCTCATCACCCGAGGGGACTCGATTAACACTTGATCGTCGCGGTGAGCGCGAACGAGCGCTGAAGTGGCTCGCACGATCTCTGCTCCACCTTGAGTGTGATCCCAGTGCCCATGTGTAAGCCAGAGCTCGGTAAGGCGGCATTGTTCGCGGTTCAAAATAGGCTCTACGTCAGCCCATATTTCACCGGGCGCATCGATCAAAATCGCTTCACCGCGTTCAGGCGCGGTCAATAAGTACGCATTGGTCTGGATCGGCCCGGCGGGCAGCACATGCAGTTTCACCCCGCCAATCCACGGGCTTTCAAGCGGCGCGCAACCGTGAAAACCAAAACTCAGCGCAACCATTGCAAAAATGCTGTGGTAGTCGGCGCGTTCGTGAGATCGATGAGAAAGCCGCCCGTCGCCGGCACGATCGCTTGCGCGCGAGGCGCCGGTCCTCGTCGCCGCACGATCGCATCCATCGAAGCCACGGCCGTCGCCGTCGAACCCACGCCAAAACCCACTAGGCCTGCGACCATCACCGCCGCTTCATGATCTCGCCCAAGCAACGGCCACACGATCAACCCCGCAAATGCGAGGGAAGCCGCGATATTCGCGACTAAAATAATAAACATCGGTCCGGCTACCGTCGCTAACTCAGCGAGGTTGAGAGCCGTCAACGTGACCACCAGAAACAGAGCCAAGAACAAGCCGCCCAAACGCGCGAGCGTCGCACCACGTAACCACGTTGCCCCAGCCGTATCATGTGCCGCGCGCAGCGCGAGCCCGGTCAGGAGAGCACCCATGTAGGCCGGAAATGCCGCACCCATCGCGTTGAGTGCAAAACTTACCCAGGCGCCTACCTTGATGCACGCCGCGACTACGAGCACATGCGTGAGGGCTGCTTTGCGGTTGCCCAGAAAATCACGTACATCAGCCAGCAAACCGCGCCGTATTAGGGACGTTTCGAGATTCAACGAGGTCGACGCTGCGGGTGACGCTGTACCGCCGTTTTTGCGCAAGAGCCATTCCGCGAGCGGTCCGGCGAGTAAACCACTCGACACCAGCCCAAACGTCGCCGCCGCGGCACCGACGGTAGCCGCCGCCGCGAAACCTGCTTCTTCAAACCGCGAAGCAAAGCCCAAAACGGTCCCATGTCCGCCTACCAAAGTCAGCGAACCACATACGACGCCCAATAACGGCGGCGCACCCAGCGCCTGGGCTAACGCCACACCGAGAAGGTTTTGTAGCATCGCCATCAATGTTGCCGCGCCTAATAAAATCACTAAGGCCCGTCCGCCCGTGCGCAAAATACTGACCGGTGCTGACAGACCCACGCACGTGAAAAAACCCACGAGTAGCGGCAAATTAATCGCCTTAGCCGGGCGCATGAACCACTCAGGCTCCGGCGTCGCCAGCCACGTCCACCATGCCGCAGTGACTTTGGTTTGCCAGGTAATCTGCAGCAAACCTGACGCTTGCAAACCGAGCACAAGCAACGCACCGAGCAAACCACCAGCGACAGACGCAGGGATATTGCACCGGGCCAAGACTGGAAACTGACGCAAAAGCGCCTCACCCGCGAGCAATACGGGTACAGCGAGCACAAGTAACCACCAGGCAGAAAGGGCAACAGTCATAAAAAAGCCGGGCGGGAAACGCCCTACCCATGCTTGTGCCAATCATAACGCCACGCGGGAAGCACCATTTCAAGCGACCGTAAAGGCGGCTTGCCTCGGCGCAGGGGCGTTTGTCACGTTTTACCTTTCCCATGCCGACTATCAAGTTTGCCGTTCTTCCTGGAGATTACATCGGGCCCGAGGTGATGACCGAGGCCCTGCGCGTGTTCACCCACGTCGCGCAACAGGAGGGACTCACCCTGTCCTACACCACCGCTGATGTAGGCGGCGCCGGCATAGACAACCACGGCAAAGCGCTCCCTGACTCGACGCTTAAAATCTGCACCGAGTCCGACGCCATTCTCTTCGGCTCAGTCGGCGGCCCGAAGTGGGAAAAACTACCACCTAAGGAACAGCCCGAGCGCGCCGCGCTGTTGCCCTTGCGCAAACACTTTACATTGTTCGCCAATCTTCGGCCGGGACTTCTTTACCGCGAGCTTACCGACGCTTCACCGCTGAAGACCGAACGCATCCCCGACGGCATCGACATCGTCTGCATCCGCGAACTCACCGGAGGTCTTTATTTCGGTCTACCTAAGCAGACCACGACCCTCGCCGACGGCGATGTCCAAGCTGTCGACACGATGGTTTATAAAAAATCCGAGATTGAGCGCATTCTCCAAGTCGCCATCACAGCTGCGCGCGCACGCAAAAAGAAGCTTTGCTCCGTCGACAAAGCCAACGTGCTAGAAACCTCCGTGCTTTGGCGAAAAACCGTCACCGAGTACTGCGCCGCCCACGCGCCCGACCTCACGTTGAGCCACATGTACGTGGACAACGCAGCCATGCAGCTCGCGCGTGATCCCAACCAGTTCGACGTTTTCGTGACCGAAAATATGTTTGGAGATATCCTCTCCGACGAGATGGCCGTGATCTGCGGCTCGCTTGGCATGTTGTCCTCCGCCTCGCTCGGCACCGGCAAAAACTCTCTAGGCCTGCCCTTCGGGCTTTATGAACCTGCCGGAGGTACCGCCCCCGACATCGCAGGCAAAGGAATCGCCAATCCCTGTGCCCAGATCCTCTCCGTGGCGCAGATGTTGCGCTACAGTTTCAACCTCGACCCCGTCGCTAAACGTATCGAGGCCGCCGTCAAAAAAGCCGTAACCAGCGGCACGCGTACCGGCGACATCGCCTTTGGGCGTCCGTCCGTCGGCACGCGCGCGATGGCCGACGCCATCATCGCGAATCTCTAAATCTTCCACCGAATACCGGCGCACTCGCGCGTCGTTTTCACCACTTTTGCCGTTCCTTTCGCCGTCATGACTTCCGCCCAAATCCGCCAGAGCTTCCTCGATTTTTTTGCCAAGCAGGGTCACACGATCGTCCCGTCTGCCTCGTTGCTGCCAGATTCACCCGGACTCCTGTTCACCAACGCCGGCATGAACCAGTTCGTGCCGATCTTCCTCGGTGATCGAGCCCCAGACGTCTCTAAATGGGCCGGCGTAAAACCCGCCAAAGACACCCGCGCGGCGGACACCCAGAAATGCATTCGGGCCGGCGGTAAACATAACGACCTCGAGGACGTCGGCTTCGACACGTACCACCACACGCTCTTCGAGATGTTGGGCAACTGGTCGTTCGGCGATTACTTCAAAAAAGACTCCCTAACTTGGGGATGGGAGCTCATCACTAAGGTTTGGGGCATTCCGCCCAAGCGTCTATTCGCCACCGTTTATTCGCCAAACAAAACCAAGGGCGACCCCGCTGAATTTGACCAAGAAGCCTACGATATCTGGGCGGCCATCTTCAAAAAAGAAGGCCTCGATCCCGCGATTCATATCGTCCACGGCAATAAGAAGGACAATTTCTGGATGATGGGCGACACCGGCCCATGCGGTCCGTGCTCCGAGATCCATTTTAATCTACTGCCCTCCGACGACGAGGTCGAAGGCCGCAAGGGCGTGAACTCCTCCAGCCCACGCTGCATCGAGATCTGGAACCACGTCTTTATCCAATTCAACGCCAACGCCGATGGCACATTCTCACCGCTCGCAGCCAAACACGTCGACACCGGCATGGGCTTCGAACGCGTTGCTGGCATCCACGCATCGACGAAGGGTTTTACTGATTTCACGCCTGAGCCCTCCAACTACGAAGCCGACGTATTCGCCCCGCTCTTCGCCAAGATCACTACCCTCTCTGGTAAGACCTACGCCCGCACTGTACCCACGAAACGCGAAGGCCTCACCGAGCAGGAAAACACCGACATCGCCTTCCGCGTCCTCGCTGATCACGCGCGCACCATCAGTTGCGCAATCGCCGATGGCATCATGCCCGGCAACGACGGTCGCAACTACGTCATCCGTCGCATTCTTCGCCGTGGTATTTTGTACGGAAAAAAACTCGGCCTCGCCACAGGCTTCTTCGAGCAACTTGTCGCCCCCGTCGTCGAATCACTCGGACCCGTATTCCCTGAGCTCGTAGCCCAACAAGACATCATCCGACGCGTGATCCGCGCTGAGGAAGAATCCTTCGGACGCACGCTGGATCGAGGCATCGAGCTCTTCAGTGAGCATGCCGCGAAAGGCGCCAATGACCGCGGAGGAAAATTTCCCGGTGAGATCGCTTTCCTACTCTATGACAGCTATGGTTTCCCGCTGGATATGACCCAACTACTCGCCAGCGAGCGTGGACTCGCAGTCGATGTTTCCGGCTTTGAAGTTGAGATGGAAAAACAACGCGATCGCGGTCGCGCCGCTCAGAAAAAAGAAATCGTCGTTGCCGCCACCGAAGGTGAAGCCACTGGGCTAGCTGCCACCAAGTTCCTCGGGTATGAACACACCCACGCCCACGCGCAATTAATAGACGTAATCCGCGCCGATAAAGACACGTTTCTCGTCTTCGATCAGACGCCCTTTTATGCCGAGATGGGCGGCCAGGCTGGCGACACCGGCACCGCGCTCATCAACGGCACCCTCGCTCACTTCACTGATTGCGTGAAAGACAAGGCCGGTCGCCACCTCCATAAACTCGCCGAAGCCTCTGGCCTCGTCGTCGCCCCCGGCGCCCGCGCCGAACTCAGCGTCGACCTCGTCCGCCGCCGCGCCATCTCCCGCCAACACTCCGCCGCCCACCTCATTCACTGGGCTCTGCGCAAAGTACTCGGCACCCATGTCCGTCAGGCCGGCACGTCGAAGACCCCGGATCGCATGCGCTTCGATTTTTCCCACTTCGAAGCCGTAACCCCCGCGCAGCTCCGCGAGGTCGAAGCCCTCGTCAACGCCAAGGTCATCGATAACGCCAAGGTCGAAACCTACGAAACCGAATTCGACAAAAAGCCAGAAGGCACCCTCGCCTTCTTCGGCGACAAATACGGCAAATTCGTCCGCGTCGTCGACATCGGTGGCTACAGCCGTGAACTCTGTGGCGGCACCCACGTCAGTACCGCCGGCGAAATTGGTCTAATTAAAATTGTCGCCGAGATGGCCGTTGCCGCCGGCACGCGTCGCATAGAAGCCGTAGCCGGCCAAGCCGCCATTGACTTCATCTCTACCCGCGATGCCGCCCTCGCCGCAGTCAGCGCCCACCTCGGTGCCGGTACCGCAGATGTTACCAAAAAACTCGAAGCCCTTCTCGCCAGTCAAAAGGATATCGAGAAGCAACTCAAAGCCTTCCAACAAAAAGCCCTCGCCGGACTCGCCGATGAACTAGCCGCCAATGCCACGACCCGTGACGGGCTCAAGTTTGTTTCCGCCCTCGTGCCCGTAGAAGATCAAGAATCACTCCGCTCGCTGGGTTCGCAGGTTCTCGCGAAATTAAGCGAAGGTGTGGTGCAACTCGGAGCATCGTTTGGCGACAAAGCTAGCCTCGTCGCGTTTTGCTCGCCCGCCGCGATCAAAGCCGGCCATGCCGCAGGTAAAATTGTACAAACCCTCACAACCCAGATCGGTGGCAAAGGCGGCGGCAAACCTGACTTCGCCATGGGCGGCGGCAAAGACATCGCCAAACTCGCCGAAATCCTCAAAGCCTGAGCTTGGGGCAAAGCGCAAAAGGTGCTCTGCCCTTAGACCTATCTTTTTTGAGACGCCCTGAGTGCAAGCGGGGCGCCATGAGGCGTTACGTATTGAACTTCACCAAGCTCGCGTTGGTAGGCCCGAGGAAACACTGCACGCAGCATTGCCATACCAGGGAAGAAACTGATTTTTAAGGGTGTTCGCATGACATATCTCGTCCTCAAAGCCCTGCATCTGATCGGCATTGTATGCTGGTTCGCAGGACTTTTTTACGTCGTGCGCTTGTTCATCTACCACACTGAAGCCAACGAAGAGTTACAGCCCAAACGGGGTATTCTAATCACCCAATTTACACTCATGGCACGTCGACTCTGGCTGGGGATCACGGTGCCAGCGATGATTCTGACTATGGTCACGGGCGGTTGGCTTCTGAGTTATCACCCGATCGCACAAAGCCCGTGGCTACACCTTAAGTTCGCGCTGCTCGCTGGGCTGCTCGCGTATCATTTTCACTGCGGAATGATCAGGAAAAAGCTCAACACGGGAGTCTTTAAATTAAGTTCAGCGCAACTTCGCGCGTACAACGAAGTGGCGACATTTCTATTGGTTGGCATAGTCTTCACCGCCGTGAGTAAATCAGTAGCTACCGGACTTTGGTCGCTTCTTGGATGTGGGGGAGTCTTCGTTGTATTGTTGTTTTTTTTCCGTCGGAAATTGCAGGGAAAATCTTAATAAATCCACGTTGTGAACCTCGCCCCTCTAATCGCCGATTTAATCGATCGCTCGGAAGATTTAATCCCTGCCGATACCGACCGGATCGCAGCTCGTACGCTGCTGCTCGAAGAGTTGTTGCTCGAATACCCAGACCTCGACGCGCACCAACGCAGCCAAATTGTTTTAAGTGTGGTAGCTCAACTTATCGCAGATGATCGCTTCGGCTGGGAGTTTTGCGGTGATATTTCTGCGGACGATACCGCATTGGTAGACGCCGATTAATCCGGCCAGATTTTCATCCTCCTCCCATGAATCCGGCTGTCGCAGTCCCACCCGCTCTCATCGCGATTCTTGCCTTTGATGCGCGGAATCAACTCGCCGTGCGACGTCTCGGCTCTAAAGCAGGACTACCGTTCACCGGCACGGATCTGGCTATGGCCACCGCGCGGCTCGAATCAGCATTCACCCAGCATACCACACCTGTGGAATATTTCTCTAGCGCGGCCGGTGGACGCAGCTACCGAGTTTTTTTTGCCCGCGTGGATGGACAAGCAGCTGACACTGAAATTGCATTCGAATCGCTCGATGCACTCGATGCTACTCCGAGCGCACTCGCTCCTTCTCTCGCCGTGCTACTCGAGCAACTAGAGCCTCATCTTGTAGACATTCCGTACCTGCATTTAGGCGAAAACGATTTCATTTACAAATTTCGACCCGCGCTTGAGCGCAACACCGCCATCTACGCACAAGATCCAGCCGCCAGTGGCTTGTATCAATCGCAACTGTGCGCCGCGATCAAAGCTCTCGTGCGTCGTCACGAACGTACTGCCGATGCGCCCGTCAGTCTCGACTTCGGTGCCACGCGCTACGTCATACCGAGCCACTTTGGCTTCTGCCTCGGGGTAAAAAACGCCATCGAACGTGCGTACGAGACGCTGGCTGAAAATCCTGGCAAACGCGTCTTCATGCTTTCGGAGTTGATCCACAATCCTTTCGTAAACGAGGACCTGCTCCGCCGAGGGCTGCGCTATCTGCAGACCGACAAAGGCAAACCGTACACCACTTCCGAAGCGCCCGGAGCCCCACAACTCTGGGACACGCTCACGCCCGAGGACATCGTCATCATCCCCGCCTTCGGCGCGACCGATGAAGACAAGCGTCGGCTCGTGCGACGCGGTCTGGCCGTCAGCCAATATGACGCCACCTGCATGCTGGTGGAAAAAGTTTGGAAAGCTGCCCGGGCCTACGGCCGAGAAGGCTATACCGTTGTCATCCACGGCAAGAGCGAGCACGAGGAAACCAAAGCCACCTTCTCCAACACCCGCCGCTACGCGCCAGCCGTCATCGTGCGCAACCTGGAAGAAACCCACCGCCTCGCCACGATTATCGCCAGTGAAGACCCCGCCCAACGCGCGAGTTTTTACGAACTTTTCGCCGGCAAGCATACGCCAGGATTTGACGTTAACCGCGATCTCGACCGCATCGCCATCGTCAACCAAACCACCCTCCTGATGAACGAGACGCTCGAGATTATCGAGCACCTGAGAGGGGTTTACCGGGCCAAATACGGCGACGACACCCGCGTCGGAGGCACCAGCCGCCGCGACACCCTTTGCTATGCGACTCAGGTCAACCAAGACGCCTTAAGCCGCGCTCTCGCCGAACCGCTCGATGCCGCCTTCGTCATTGGTGGCAAAAACTCCTCCAACACCTATCAGCTCTTCCGCCTCTGCGAACAGAAGCTCGGCACAAAAGCATTTTTTATTCAGAGCGAAGCCAACATCCCCTCGCGCGATCACGTGGATCATTACGTCTACGGCCACGGCACCGGCCACACCGAGTCGAGGCCGCTATGGCCGACCTGCGCCAAACCGAAACGCATCCTCATCACCGGCGGTGCCTCCTGTCCCGATGGTATCATCCAACAAGTGATCACGCGCATCAATTCGTTCTTCCCTGCCGAACAACTCCGCAGCATCGAGACTGTACTCGCGACGTTGCAGTGAAAACGCCTTAACTCCGAGGGCGGCTCCGGTGAGTGTGCCACACC
The DNA here is from genome assembly GCA_947452315.1 of Opitutia bacterium. Taxonomy (GTDB): domain Bacteria; phylum Verrucomicrobiota; class Verrucomicrobiia; order Opitutales; family Opitutaceae; genus Tous-C4FEB. The sequence continues at coordinate 18,836 of CANGCX010000004.1, forward strand.
AACCAGCCCCAGAAAAACGCGCTGATTACCAAAGCCGCAGGCAGAACCCACAACGCCGCGCGTTGTAAATCCCCCCATTGGTCCGAAAGATATCCCACCATTTTCGGCGACCACAGATCACCGAATAAGTGGATCGCAAAAATCGATCCTGCCATCGCACACGCGCGCATGGCTGGCGGGACCGTCTCCAAAATGAGCGTATTCACCGGCCCCGTCGCCAGAAACAGCAAAGCCATCGCTGCGATCAAGCCGAGTTTAGCCGCGGCGAGATCACTGAGCGCAAAGGCCGCATATGCCGCCGGAGCCGCAGCGAGCGAACTCAACGCCAACACCCAAGCGTAACCCATACCCGTGCGCCGCTGCCACCGCGTTGCGATGTAACCACCGGCAAGGGTCGCGACCAAGCCCGTCACGACGAGCGAGAGACCAAAAAACTTGCCCGCGGCCTCGACATCCATGCCGTGCACACGGTGCAAAAATGTAGGGGCCCAAAACGCAAAACCACCGAGTGCAAAGGTCTGCGCAATATAACCCGCCACCACGAGTACGTAGCTCCGAAAGCCGATCAATTGCCTGTAAACACGCCAACCGGTTGATTGTGTCGCCGCCTTCGAGTCGGCTGATTCCGTCGCCCCTCGCGCAGGCTCAGGCAAAAAAAACATCCCCAGCGCCAACACCAACCCCGGATATCCCGCCCACAAAAATGCTGAGCGCCAACCGTAGCGCGCGGCCATGAAACCACCTAGAATGTAGCCCAATGCCGAGCCTACCGGAATCGCCAAATAAAAAATCGAGATCGCATTGTTGCGACGCGCCGCTGGAAAAAGATCTGCGATCCAACCAGGACTAATGGTGCCGAAACTTGCTTCGCCGAAGCCGACCAATACGCGAAAAAAAATCAACGTGGCCAACGTGCCGCAATGCCCTGAAAGCAGCGTACCCAAGCTCCACACAAAAACGCCCGCCGCGATCAAGACTCGCCGTGAAAGGCGATCACCGAGGTAGCCAAAAATGGGTGCCGTCAAAAAATATCCCAGCATGAAGGCCGTCGCGATAGTGCCCGCTTGTTCATCGCCAAATCCCAATTCCGTCTGCAAAGTAGGCAGCACTGCGGCAAGTAGTTGGCGATCCAAGTAGTCGAGCAGATTGAGGCCGGTCAGCACGGTCAAAGACACCATCGGCCACGTGGCTTTGGGGGGGTTCACGCGCTCGAGGCAAACCGCACGGTCTAGGTTTGCAAAGCTTGAATCACCTCCACTGGTCGTGGAGGGCTGGTCATGATCGCTCGCAGCAGCGAGGAACTCGCCGTATTAGAAACGGAATGTCATGCCGGCGCGAAGGCCGTTGAGATTGTTCAAATCAATCTTGGAAACGTAATTTGCATTAGCCGTAGCGATCGCTTGATCGTAGCTGCCAGTCGCCTGATACACAGCGCCGACGTAAAAACCGGTGCGTTCCGTGGCATCAAATTGCACGGTAGCATCGGCGTAATAACCAAGGCGAAACTTGGTCGTTTCGTCCGTTACGGTTTCTTTGATTTCAGCTCCGGTGTCGGGCTGGAAGGATTCGACGACGCTGTAGGTAGAGCCAGCGTAGATCATGGCAAGACCCGCGCTGACGGAGGCTTTGAATCGGGTCGTAAATTGCAGGGTCAACGAGGGGCCCGCGCGCATGGTGAAATAAGCTCCCTTCAACTTCCAGCGGTTGTTCACGCTGGTAGAATCTGTAGTGGTTGTAATGGTTCGATCGAGAGGCTTGTTGCTGAGCAGAGTGGTGTTGTCGGCGGTGTCGCTGCTCGTGGTGCCGTCAGCGTTAGTAACCGTACTGGACACGGAAGAAGGCGCAGAATAAGGAGCGCTGGGAGGGAGTTGCCCGAAAAGATTGTAGGTATCGGTCACGGTAGTGAGACGAGCGGCGACCTTATCGTTGGTAGAGGAGGCGATATCGTTGAGGCTGACACCTGCAATAAGACTCCAATCAAAGCGCTTGAAGGCTTTGCCCATGTCGTAGGCTACGCTGAGTTCGAGACCGGAGCTACGGCCAGCATTCAAGCTGCGGATATTGGTATCGATAATCTGAGCGGAATAATTGTGAAACGTCATGTAACCATCGCCGGTCAGCTGTTTATCGTTACCGTATGCCCAGGTATTGGTTTTGCCGTCGTTGGGGACCGGGAAACTGACGCTGAGCCCGTCGCCACTTTCGGAGACGGTAGTGCGGCCATCGGGCGCGACGCTGCCGTCATGGTACGAACGCATTTCGTTAGAACCGGTGGCGGAGCCACTTTTGTCTTCGGGAGCGAGCTTACCTTTACCAGAGAACGAAGTCTTAGGCCCACTGATGTTACGGAAGCCGAAATGCAGAGTAGATTTCGGGACGTAAATGTATTCGTCGAGATTCGAGAAATCAGGAATTTCCGTGGGTGGGGCCTGGCGTTCTTCTTGAGCCTGTAATAGGCAGGAGAAGAAAATGCCGAGGGAAAAAACCAGACGAAGGGATTTCATGCAAAAGATAAGGTGCCAGTTGGGACGGCAGAAAATGGAAAATGTTGCTTAAAAGTTCAGGGAGAGCGCTAACCGCGTCAACGCGAGATTCACCGGTATAGATTGTTCGCAATATTGCCCTTTGTGGCTTGGAGACTCGTAACCTAGCTCAAGCATGTTAAGTCTCCCTGAATGATGATTTTCCGTTGAGGCGCGGGAACGACAATCAAGATGCAAACCATAAACCTTAAGAATTGATCACCGCAGATCATATGCATTGATGGGCTCCATGCGCATGATCATTTTCCTGCTTTTGACCCTAAAGGCGGTCGCAGCCCCGTCCTTAGATCCTAAGCAGGAGCTGGCCGGAGTATTGAAACACTTTCGCACAGAAGGACCCAAAGGTTGGTCATTCACGCAAAGTACCACCGCTGAAGGCCGAACCGTGATTGAACACTATGACAGCGCTCGACCGGAGTTCAACCGCTGGACCCTAATCAGCGAAGACGGTCGCACGCCCAACGATGAGGCCCAACGCCGCTACCGGGATAAATTTAGTCGATACTCCAGTTCGGGCACAGCCCCCCAGCTCAGCGACCAAATTGACCAGAACAGTCTAATCGTTGAAAAAGAAACAGCCGAGAGGATCACTTATCGTGGTCTTTTGAAACCTACTGAAAAAGAAGACCGGACTGCGGCCTTCCTTCGCGCTGTGATTGTATGGCACAAAGCCACCGGCACCATAGAATCGCTCGTGATTGAAAATACGGTGCCATTCGCCCCGTCATTCGGCGTTAAAATTGAGCAGATGAAAACGACCATGACTTACAGTCTGCCAACGCAGGATCAACCGAGCCTCTTACAATCCGTCGTCACGCGACTGCGTGGCACTGCATTCTGGGTGAAATCGATCGATGCCGACATGGTCGTTGCCTATTCGGCCTATGCGCCCGCCGCCGACTCGCGCGCGACGCGCTCGGACAGCAAGCCCTGATTAAACTATTCCCGTGGCTTGGCTGAGTTCGCCTAAGTGTGCGGGGGCTAAGTTTGGGTCGCTCCCATCAAAAGAGTGCCCCGCGGCATTTAGGTTTGATAGCGTGAGACGTAGCGTGGCCCCAGCGCCACAAGAGCACTGCTCAAGTACAAGTTTCAAATCCAAGTCCGAGGATGGCGTCATCCATCTCAAGAATACCAATCCGATGCAGCTCTTTCACCTTATCGCCCGCTCCGCCGCTTGAATCCCGCGAACCTCAAGGCGTGGTCCACTTGAAGACCATCGTCGTAAATGGTGCGAGCGTCACCTCGATTGCCTGCGCAAAACCATCACGCTGCGTCGAAAAAGCAGTCCGCCCGCCGTCATTACCCAGTCCCGTACCGCCATAGTATTCGCTATTGGAATTAATTACTTCACGCCAAAGCCCGAGTCGTGGAACGCCGACTAAGTAAGTCCTTTTAGCCCCTCCCAAATGTGCCACCACCAGAAAAAGCGTCTGCTCAAACGGATCCTTTCTAAGATAAGCGATCAGATTGGCATCGGCATCATGACAGGAAACCCAGCGAAAACCTTCTGCATTGAAATCATTGCGGCTCAAAACGGGTTCGGAGACGTAGAGAGCGTTCAGATCCCGCACCAAGCGCCGCACGCCCTCGTGATCCGGATATTGGCAAAGATGCCAATCTAAGCTCGAGGCATGGTTCCACTCCCGCGTCTGCCCAAACTCGCAACCCATGAATAACAATTTCTTTCCTGGATAACACCACATGTGCGCATACAACGCGCGCAAGTTTGCTGCTTTTTCAGAGATATGCCACGCCCCCATCTTAAACAATAATGACGCCTTACCGTGCACGACCTCATCGTGAGAAAACACCGTCACAAAATTTTCCGCGTATTGGTAAAGCATCCCAAACGTCAATTCGCTCTGATGCCAACGGCGATGGATCGATTCCTTGGCAAAATACCGCAACGTATCGTTCATCCAGCCCATGTTCCATTTATAGTCAAAACCGAGTCCGCCCGTGCTCGTTGGTCGGCTCACTTGCGGAAATGACGTACTTTCCTCGGCGATCATCAAAGCTCCCGGATAATATTGGTGAACGAGATCGTTCACCTGTTTCAGAAAATCGATCGCCTCTAAGTTTTCGCGCCCACCAAGTTTATTAGGAATCCACTGCCCCTCCTGGCGCGAGTAATCCAAGTAGAGCATCGAGGCCACTGCATCCACGCGCAAACCGTCGAGGTGATACCGCTCCAACCAAGCGAGTGCACTGGCGATTAAGAAACCCCGCACTTCGTTGCGCCCATAGTTAAAGATCAAGGTCCCCCAATCCATGTGCTCTCCCTGCCGAGGATCAGCATGCTCGTATAAGTGCGTACCATCGAACTGAGCCAAAGCGAACGCGTCCCGGGGAAAATGGGCCGGAACCCAGTCCAAAATCACGCCGATACCCCGGCCATGCAAATAATCGACAAACCAGGCGAAATCCTGCGGTGCACCAAAACGCTGCGTTGGCGCGAAAAAACCTGTGACTTGGTAGCCCCACGAACCATCGAAAGGATGCTCCGAGATCGGCATGATCTCCACGTGGGTAAAGCCCATTTCCTGCACGTAATCGGCTAATGTCGGCGCCAGCTCGCGGTAACTTAAGGACCGATTATTCTCCTCCGGTTTACGCTTCCACGAACCAAGATGGAGCTCGTAAATCGACACGGGGCGATCGAGCTGAGCCGATTGCTCCCGCCGTTGCTGCATCCAAGCCGCGTCGTTCCAGGTAAAAGTTCCTGTATCACATACGATGGCGGCGTTACCGGGAGGCGCCTCGAAATAGGTCCCGTACGGATCGGTCTTAACGGCGATGGTGCCCGCAGGATGTCGAATTTCAAATTTGTAAAGCACACCGACCGAGAGCCCCGGAATAAACAATTCCCATACACCAGAAGTTCCGAGTGGGCGCATGGGAAAATAACGCCCGTCCCATTGATTAAAATTACCCACAACCGAAACACGTGCGGCTGCCGGCGCCCATACCGCAAATGCAACGCCCGGCACCCCACCGATCACGCACTGATGCGCGCCAAGTTTTTCATAAATACGGTGCGCATTACCTTCATTAAACAGATACAAATCCTGCGCGCTCAACGTCGGCAAAAAACTATAGGGATCACTAAATTGCTGCGTCTCACCATTGGCAAAAGTCACTCGCAATTGATACCGAAATACGCCCGGACGTTTCGCGATAAAGCCCTCAAAAAAACCATCGGGTGCTATCAGTTTGAGTTCGTGAGTCGGCGCGCCTTCAGCATCTAGATCGACGACGGAGCAACGAACCGCCTGCCGCAAAAGCGCGCGCACCACCACACCCTGACTCCGCGCCCGCACACACGGATGCATCCCCAACACGTCGTGCGGCGTGGCGCAGGTCGCATTGAGCAGCGAGGCGAGATCGGCTTTGGAGATAATCACGACGTTATGGCGTAGAGACTACCGCAACTCGCTGCCCCGTCTAGCCGCGAATCCTAGGCCCGATCTGCGCAAGCTTCGGCCGTAGATATCCACGTGCGGTCTGCCGTGCACTTCAGCCCGTATTTTTAAGCCCGCCAGAGATCCCGTTGATCGTCAGCTCGATCACCGCGCGGACCGAGTCTGCCTCGGCGGCGTTTAGCTTCTCGCCCGTCGCCGCGCGCAATCGGCGCATCATCTCAACTTGGATATAATTGAGCGGATCGATGTAAGGATTTCTCAGCTGTACTGATTTGAGCAAAACCGGCTCTTTGGCCAATAATTGCCGCTGTCCGGTCACCGCAAGAATCGCGGCCTCGGTGCGCTCAAACTCAGCCGTGAGCACGGCAAGCACCCGCCGTCTAATTTTGGGATCTTCTACCAAATCAGCGTATAGCGAGGCGATACCCATGTCGGCCTTGTGCATGGTAAGCTGCGCATTATCGATCAGCGTCTGAAAAAACGGCCACTGCGTGTGCATCGTGCGCAGCAGTTTACGTCCTTTAGGTCCGCGCTTGAGCACTACGTCGAGCGCGCTACCCAGTCCGAACCAGCCAGGAAAATTAAACCGGCTCTGCATCCATGAAAACACCCATGGAATCGCCCGAAGATCATCCACGCTGGTAGTCGCCCGACGAAAAGTAGGACGCGAACCAAACTTCAAATTACTGATTTCATCGATTGGAGTCGCCTGTTTCCAAAATACCAAAAATTCCGGATCGTCGTGCACCACCGCCTTGTAAGCCGCAAAGCCTGCCGCACTGATTGCGCTCATCGCCTCGCTCCATTCCTCCGGTACGATCGCCGCCGATTCCGCGGCATGGGTACCGAGCATTACGCCATAAGCCATCTGCTCCAAAATTCGGTGCGCCAAATCAGGATCATGATACCGTGTGGACAATACTTCGCCTTGTTCCGTCACGCGGATACCACCATCGCGCAATCCCGCAGGCTGCGCCAAAATTGCCTTCGCCGCCGGTCCGCCACCGCGCGCGATACTACCACCGCGCCCGTGAAACAGCGTCACCCGCACATCGTGCTCTCGAGCCACGCGCGCGATTGCGTCCTGGGCCTCAAAGAGCGCCCAGTTAGCCGTCACATACCCACAATCTTTATTACTGTCCGAATAACCCAGCATGACATGCTGGTGCACCGGCTTCACCCGACCCGGAAGTGTAAACAAACCTGCTAAGATTTCTGGCGCACGTTCTAAGTCATCGAGCGTCTCAAATAAGGGCGCGATCGGCAGCTTCGCACCCGTGATCGCTTGTAAGAATTCCAACTCTAAAACATCCGAGACGCCATCGGTCATACTGATGATCGCGATACCTAAGGACTCCGGCCCGAAACGGACTGCGGTCCGTGCAGCCAATGCCAGCGGATCCAGCACATGCCTCGTCGGCGCGGAGAATTTTGCTAACGCTAGAGCAGACAAAGGTTTCGCTCTTTCTAACGCGGCGAGCAACACCTCGCGTTTTTTCACCTCCGCCAGCTTCGCGTAATCTGAGCACTCGAGCACCTCGGCCACCGCTGCCTCATGGTGCGAGGAATGTTGGCGAATATCCAGTCGCGCCGTGTGCAGACCAAACACCTCAAATTGTTCGCCGAGAGCCTTGAGTTCGCCGTCGACCAACATCGCCCCTTTACCCGCGGCAAGACTTGCGCGGATTGTTTCCAAAGTCTCGTCGATGGTGTCGCGGCTAAGACAAGCTTCGCCCGCATCGTCCTCGGTCAGGACGCTACCGTCGCGCACTTCATTAACAGCCAGCGCGAGTCGCTCACGCAGCACGCCAAGCAACAAACGATAGGGCTCATGAGGGTAGCGTTTACCCAACTCCTCGATATGTTTTGAGACATGCAGATTTTCCCGTAATTCTTTTTTCAACGCCGGCACGACCGAATCTCGTCGGTCACTGACAGTGAGCGTGCGGGCCAATTCCCTCGCTGCGAGCCGCAGTTTTTCAATCGCGAGCCGGCGATGCAGTAACAGCACTTCTGCGCTTACTGCCCCCGTAACGCCAGGATTGCCGTCACGATCGCCACCAATCCATGAACCAAAAGCTAGCCAGCGACGCGGCGCGCGGACGCTAGGATAATGCCGCGCTAGGGCCCGTGTCATATCCGACTGCAACCGCGGTAGCGTCGCATACAGCGTTGTATCGAAATACCACAAACCCGTCTTAGCTTCATCGGTGACTTCAGGCCGCGCCGACCGACTGCGATCGGTCAACCAAAGTGAAGCGATCTCACGCTCCACGCATTCCGCATCAAGCAATGCCGGATCGGTCAAAAGCGCTGGTTGCGCCCGCAGCCGTAAAATTTCTCCTAAGCGACGCAATTTTGTGAGCAGCGTACGTCGCTTCGATTCAGTAGGATGTGCGGTGAACACCAGTTCAATGTTCAATCGATCAACGAGTGCCTGCATCGCTACTGTCCCCACCCCGCGACGCTTCAACTCCATCACCGCCGACTCGATGGACTCACGCATTGGGGGTAAGTCAGTCGCATCCGCACCCCGAGCCGCCCGGCGGCGCCGCAACAAGGTAATACGGAAGTTTTCCTCCGCGAGATTAACGAGTTCAAAATACAAGGTGAACGCCATGGCCTGATTAAAGGCATCCGAAGGCGAGAGCGCAGCCACCTCTGTTGCGAGCGAACGCGCCGCAGCCTCATCGCCCATCCTTCGCGCCTTTGCGCGCTGACGCAACACCTCGACCGTCTGAAACGTATCCGGACCCTCGAGTCGCGTGATCACTCGACCCAACGCACTGCCTAGCGCCCGCACTTCAGAGCGCAAGGCGGTCATTTCCTGGAGAGCGGAGGAACGAGAGGAGGTTTTTTTGGCCATGAACTCGTCGCACGATGTAACGCGACGCACGATGGCAAAAGCTAAAACTACGCCAATTATCAAAAGCCCGCCGGAGGCTTGCTTGCCCACGCACACGCGCCTTTGCTCTGCGGGTGTTTCGACGTTCCGTCCTCGTTTCAATTTTTTTGCTGACCGCCTTCACAGGGCTACCAGCGCAATCTCTCGCGCCTGCTCAAGACACCTCCGCCCCGGTCGCTATGGCATCGACAACGCGTCAACTCGACGTGAGCGCAGACCAGAGCTCGTTTGATTTCGCCTCAGGCGAGCAAATTCTCACCGGTCACGCTCGAATTAGCGATGGACTTACGCTGCTGACCGCTGACGAGATTCGTTACAACGCTCGCACCGATATCGCGATCGCCACCGGGCACGTCACTCTCACGCGCGGTCCCCAGCGCCTAATCGCTGAACAACTCACCTACGACCGGCGCGCGACGTCATTCGCTGCGCAATCGATCCGGGTGGGATATTACCCGTTTTATGTACGCGGCGCGTCGGCCGCAGGAACACTTAACGAGATTAACGTTACTGACGCTACCGTCACTTACCGCGAGCCTGGTCCGTGGCAGCCCACGGTACAATCCTCGCGCATTTTTTACGCACCCAACCGCAACCTCCGTAGTGAAAACACCCGTTTTGGACTAGGTAGCGCGCAGCCCTTTCCGTTACCGCGTATCCAGCAAAATCTCAACGAACCCCTCATCTCCTACCTCACCTTCACCGGCGGTTACCGCAAATTTCTTGGTGCTTACGCCGAAGGAGGTCTGCGCATTCCCCTTCGAGAGGGCGTAAAAATCGGAGGCGATGTCGGTCTTTACACGGCTCGCGGCCTGATGGCCGGACCTTCTGCTAGCTACATCGGCGAAAACGAGGGACGTGATTTGCACGGTTATTTTCGCTCGGGTTTCATCCGTGATCACGGCGATAAGCTGACCGACATCCTCGGCCAACCCGTCCCGACCAATCGCGGGTATATTGAGTGGCAGCACGCTCAACGCTTTACCGAAAACCTAACCCTCGCCGGCCAGATTAACGCGTGGCGCGATTCCGAGGTCGTTCGTGATTTCCGACCTCGCGCTTTTTTTCCGGTCCAAACCCCTGATACATTTATTGAGTCGGTCTACACTGGTCACAATTACTTCATCTCTTTATTCACCCGCCTTCAGCCCAACCCTTTCGATTACGTTCAAGAACGTCTACCCGAACTCCGCTATGATTTGATGCCGGTCGCCCTTGGCTTCGGAGGTCTTTACCAACGCGCCCAAGCCAGCGTCGTCTCGCTGCGAGAGCGCCCTCCCGCGCAGATAGGCCCGCGATTGGTCAGTGACCGCGCGGACGCATATTACGCTCTGACCCGGCCGTTCACGCCGCGTGAATGGCTCGCTATCACTCCCACGGCTGGCGCCCGCTTGACCCACTACGCCAACACCACCGGTGCGAGTGCGCCCGGAGGTTACACCCGCGTGCTAGGGGAAGTTGGCCTCGACGCCTCCCTCCGTGCCAACGCCACCTATGCCTACAAAAACGCCACATGGAAAATCGACGGTCTGCGCCACCTAATTACACCCAAGCTGAGTTATCGTTACATACCGCAAGGCGATATCGGGCGGCGCTTTATTCCCGCCATCGACCGTCGTGAGCCTATCACCAGCTATCTGCGTCCGCTCGGCCTCGGCGACCAGCGTAACCTCGACGACCTCCATGCCACCAACACTCTTCGCCTCGGACTCGACAATACTCTCCAAACCCGCGACCAAACCTACGGCTCGCGCGACCTCTTTGTATTCAACCATGCGGTAGACCTTCGTTTTCATCGCGAGCCCGGCCAACGTGATTTTTCATCCGTCCACACCGAGCTTGCCGTCATGCCGGCTTCTTGGTTCCAGCTCGACGTCTACGAAAGCTTCACGCCCCAGACCGGCACACTTCAGGAGCTTAATTCCGGTATCACCGTCCGCGATGGCACTGCTTGGTCGCTGCGCTTCGCAACCAACTTTCTTCGCCGCGAGAGCGAAGATTATCGCATCGAGGGTCGCGCCCACCTCAACGAAGCCTTTGATGTCCTCGCTCGCCTCCAATACGACGCGCGCACTCGTCGTCTCAACGAACAAGCCTACGGCCTCATCCATAATCTCGATAATACATGGCTCATCGAGTATGTCGTTTCCGTTTACTCTGGCCGACGCCGCGAAAACGGCTTCGGTTTCAACATTCAGATCGAGGCCCACAATTACTGAGCCGCCCGATGCAGCTCGCTGCTTTCGCTCGGTGAGCCACCTAAGCTACGCACCAGGCGGCCCCTCGCGCGATCCAGCAGCCGCCCATCCTTTTTAGCATCCATCCTTTAATTTTCATTTTTTCCATTCATGAGCCTCGCCGGTAGCCAACAAAAAATATTTCTACGCCTCGTCACAGTCTTGCGCCCCCACTGGCACACCGACCCATCGCTGCCGCTGCGCATCCAGCAGGAATTCGCCGCCAACCGCTCCTTCGGCTCACGTGACCGCAAACTTTACCGCGAGTTGCTATACACCACGCTGCGCTTCCTGCCTTGGATCGAACCTCTCTTCGACACTGATCCTACCCGCGCCGCTCAATGTGTCGCTTGGCTCGCCGCCGATCTACCGGCCACACGCGCCTACCGCGCCGGCACCAGCGGCGATTGGCCCGCCTGTCCGCCCACCGTCGCGGCCAAAGCCAAACACCTCGGCGCCGATCCCACCGCAGTACTGCCAGCTTGGCTAGCGCGCCATTGCCCCCCTGCTGGCTTAGCCCCCGATATCGACGCGATCCACACCCGCGCAGCCGTATGGCTTCGCCTCCAAACGGCCGACCCCACCCCCGTCCTCGCCGAATTCACCAGCCTCGGTTGGCCCACTCGGATCTCCCGCGTGGTACCCGGTGCCGTGGAGCTTCTCGCCGAAGCCGATATAACCAAAACCAAAGCCTTCCTTTCTGGTCTGGTCGAAGTCCAAGACCTCGGCTCTCAAATGATTCTCGCAGCCGCCGGCATCGTCCCCGGCGGCCGTTGGCTCGATGCCTGTGCAGGCGCCGGCGGTAAATCCCTCCAACTCGCAGCTCTATTAGGAACGAGCGGCCACATCGACGCCTACGACATTCGCCCAAGCGCACTCAAAGAGCTCCAAATCCGCGCTCAACGCGCCCACCTCACACAGATAGCTCTACTCAGTGCCGCGCCTAGCGGGCTCTACGACGGCGTCTTGGTTGATGCCCCATGCAGCGGGTCCGGCACGTGGCGCCGCGCGCCCCACCTCAAATGGACCACGACCCCCGCGCAAGTCACGGCCGCGGCCACCACCCAACTCCAACTGCTTACTACCTACTCCAACCACGTGCGTCCCGGCGGCCGCCTAATCTACGCCACGTGCTCACTCAGCCGCTTTGAAAACGAAGCTGTAGTCATTGACTTCCTAGCCGCCAACCCGGCCTTTAAACCCGATCCTATGCCGCAGAATTTCGGTTTCACCCCCGACGCCGCCACGGGCGGCCTCACAATTCTGCCCGCCCGCCATAACACCGACGGCTTCTTTGTGGCCGCCCTGCGTCGCGCCTAAAACCCAGCTGAAGTTTTTATTTGCCGCGCCCCGTCGCCCCTCAAATCTCTCTTTTACCGTGGCTCCCGATACCGATTACCGCATCAAGCTCCAGGTCTTTGAAGGCCCGCTCGATCTCCTGCTTTTCCTAATCCGGAAAAACGAAATCGACATCTACGACATCCCCATCGAGTCAGTCACCAAGCAGTACCTGGAGGCGCTTCGCGCGATGCAATCGCTCGACCTCGAAGTTGCCGGCGAATTTTTCGTCATGGCCGCCACACTGATGGAAATCAAGAGCCGCATGCTCTTACCCAAAGGCCTTCACGCCATCGATCCCAACGCCAACCCAGAAGACGACATCGACCCACGCTGGGAACTCGTCCACCAGCTCCTCCAGTACAAAAAATTTAAAGAAGCTGCAGGCGAGATCGCCGCTATTATACGTCGCCAACAAGACCTCATGGAGCGCCACGTCTCCGCCCTGAGTGCGGAACTTGAGGATCGCCCTCTCAAAGCCGTCGGCCGTATCGAGCTTTGGAACACATTCAACATCGTACTACGCCGCCTGGCCGAAAAACTCGTCGTCGGGGAAATTCAAGACGAGTCCATCACCGTCTCCGACCAGATGGAGTGGCTTCTTACCCGTATTCAAACCGAGAAATCTTTTATTTTTTCCCACCTTTTCCCCCAAGGTACCACGCTGCGTGAGCTCGTCGCCACCTTCCTTGCGGTCCTCGAACTTACCCGCCTCGGCAAACTCCGCATCGCCCAGAACGAGTCCTTTACCGACATCGTCTGCTCCGCTCGTGAGGAAAACCCTCTTGAAACTCCGGCTGACCCAGCCACGGTCCTCGCGTGAGCAAACCTCGGAAACCCAGTCCCCCGAAAGCCGGCCTCGTCGGCCTTGGCCTCGACAACACCGACGGCCACAAACGCCTAACAACTGGTGAGCAATTCGCCATCGTTGGAGGCTCCGCCGAAACCCACGATCGCATGACGGAGACCGTCGTCAAAACCTTCGAGGAACTCAAAACTCGAGGCAAACCCTTGCACAAAGTTGAGCCCCAGGAGCTCGCCGAAATCCTCCATAAATCAACTCCGCGTTAATTACCTCGCTTGCGTTCTCTGCCACCAAGCCCCTCTTTTAAACCCATATCCTTAATTAACATGTCCGAAAAAATCGCCAACCTCACTACCGATAATTTCAAAGCCACCGTCGCCGCCGCCACCACGCCTCTACTAGTGGATTTTTGGGCGCCCTGGTGCGGCCCCTGCAAAGCCATCGCGCCCATCCTCGAAGAGCTCGCCACTGAGATGACCGGCCAAGTTCAGATCGCCAAGGTCAACATCGACGACAACGACTCCATCGCTGCCGATTACGGCATTCGCGCCATCCCAACGATGTTGCTCTTCAAAAACGGCCAAGTAGCCGAGCAACTCGTCGGCATGATGCCCAAAGCCGCCATCAAAGCCAAAATCACCGCCCATATTTAATCGCACGAGCTGATTGTTAAAGCTTCCGCCCCGACGTTTTCCGCGTCGGGGTTTTTTGTGCATATGCGCGCGCGCTTCCCCGTTGCACCGTTCGACGCTCATGTCCCAACTCAACGCAACCCCTCTGTTTCCGTGACCTCACTATTTCGCCGTCTACTTCTCTGCACGCTGGCTCTAACGCTCACACTCGCCTATAGCCCGCTTCTGCGCGCCACCTCGCCCACCCTCGCTCCCCAAAAAATTAAAGATATCGTCATCTACGAAAACCCCCGTTTTCACTCCGCATTCCCCTCTGTGATCCGACGTCCCGACGGCGAATTACTCCTTTCTTTTCGGCGCGCCCCAAATCGCAAAACCTTCGGTGAGGCCGGTAACAACCACGTAGATCCCAACAGCCAACTCATGCTCCTGCGCTCGCGCGACGGGCTGACGTGGTCAACCGAACCCACGCTGGTCTACGCCGATCCCTTCGGCGGCTCCCAAGACCCGTGCCTACTGCAACTTCGAGACGGTACATTGCTCTGTTTTAGCTATGGCTGGAGTTTTCTTCGCCCCGATGGGGTCGCGAAACTCAAAGCTCCGTTTCTCCAAAACTTCCCCGGTTCGATCTTCAACGGCGGTTACTACCTGCGTTCCACTGACGGAGCTAATTCATGGACCGGCCCGTTCAAACCGCCACACATCACCGCTGAAATTCTCAACGACCCCTTTGGCCAACCGATCGTCGCCTACAATCGCGGAGCTCCGATCGAGGGCCGAGACGGCCGCCTATATTGGGCCTGCGCCGCCACGGACCGCGACAGCCCACGCCGCACCTCCACCTATCTTCTGATATCCAGCGACCAAGGCCGGACCTGGAATTATTCCTGCCCCGTCGCCACCGATGGCGCGGCCTCCTTCAACGAAACCAATCTGATCGAAACCCCCGCCGGTGACCTGATCGCCTTCCTTCGCAGTGAGGGACTCGACGACGACGCCTGTCTCGCCCGCTCCACCGACAGCGGCAAATCCTTCCAGCCTTGGCAACGCCTCGGCTTCCGCGGTCACCCGCTGCACGCCCTACGCCTACCCGACCAACGGGTCCTTCTAACCTACGGGTACCGCCATGCGCCCCTCGGCATCCGCGCCCGCATCCTCAATCCCGAATGCACTGACGCAGCTACCGCGCCCGAGATTATCCTCCGCGACGACGGCAGCACCACCGATCTCGGCTACCCTTGGTCCGTACAAATCGACGCGCACCACGTACTCATCGCATACTACTTCAAAGGCACCGGAGTGATCCAGCACCTCGCGGGCACGATTTTAAAAATCGACTGAACTAAAAAAGCCGCTCGGCGCGCCCAGAATCATAGCACAAATCCTAGTGCCGCCAACCCCGCGTAAGCCGCTAGTAATTTACCAGTATCGCCGAGCAGCGCGATCAACTCAGCAGGTGTCCGGCTCTTGAGCAACCGCCGCGAGTGGCGCCAAGCCACAGGCGTCAGCACCAGCGGCAACAAACACCAGAGCGAAAATCCGCGTGCCCAAAACACTAACGGAATGCCCCCCGCGACCAAGAGAGAGGCATTGAACTGCACTCGGGCAAATCTGAGCCCAAAACGAACCACTAGCGTGCGCTTCCCTGCGACAGCATCAGTCGCTCCGTCGCGATAGTTATTCACGACCAAAATATTTGCCGCCAACAACCCCACCGGCACCGCCGCTAGCCAAACCTCGATCGTAAGGGCACCCGCCTGCACGAAGTACGTCGCTCCCACCGCCACGAGTCCGAAAAATATAAATACAAACACATCGCCTAACCCGTTGTAGCCGAGCGGCCACGGCCCACCGGTATAGGCCACCCCACACACGATACTAGCAACTCCAATTAAAATCAGCCATGGCCCGCCCCATGCAATCAACGCGAGCCCTGCCACAAACGCCGTCACAAAAACTCCGATCATCGCTCGACGCATAACTTCGGGCCGCACCCAGCCCGCCGCCACGGCTCGCAACGGTCCCACACGTGTCTCCGTATCCGCACCTTTCATGTAATCAAAATAATCGTTGGCGAAATTCGTGCCGATTTGGATTAGACCGGCAAACAACAGACAGAGCGTCGCAGCCCAAAAGTCCGCACGACCCACGTGAGCGGCGAGCGCAGTTCCAACCAGGACCGGAGCTAGCGCCGCCGGTAAGGTCCGCGGCCGCGTTGCACTCAACCAAATCTTTAAAAACGGTGGAGGATTCACAGCGTTCACCCGCAAACCCTGCGTCTAATCCCTAGGAGCTGTCAAAGGCTGCGTCCAAGCGTCGCCGCCAACTCGGGCCGAAAGGCCTTTTCCGGCGCCACACGTAAAGTCCGCTCCAATTCCCGGATGCGCGCCAAAACTAAGGGCGCGTCCGCAGCTTCATCATCGCGCGGCAACTGTGGATACAAGGCGCACAACCACGCGTAGGCCTCGGAATTGCGCCCATCTCGCTTCAAGAGCTCGGCATAAATTCGAGCCGCGTAATAAGGTCCGCCTTTTTCTTCCCACGCCCGCCGATAACTGGCCGCCGCTGCGGCGGTATCACCTAATTTATTCAGTTCGATGTGCGCTTGCTCGATCCAAAGGGCGATCGTATCGGACTGCACGCGACGCGCAGCCGCGATCTGCGCTAGCGCAAGACGAGCGTGCTCGATCTCGATCACGCGTCGTCGCGTTTCCGATACGGCATCGTAACCGCCCTCGGCGTCGATGCGCCAGACGGGTAAATCGTACGCCAGAATACGGGCCCCATTTAGCCAAAAATAAAGCGGCCGCGGGTCCACCGCTACCACCGCGCGCAATAAGGTCTGAGTGCCCGGCAAATCCCGTTGCTCCCAACCCGCATACATCCGAATCCACAAAAAATCTGCCGCCAAGGCCCTGAACCCTCCGAGCCAACCCAAGAGGGCTCCCGCCCCAGGTGAGGACGACAACGTCGCTCGTTGCGGCGTCGCCGCCGGATCCGCTGGCCGCATGCGCTCGAGCAAAGCACCCGTCAACGCGAGCGACCCAATTGCGATCAAAAGCGTCCGGAGTCTAGACTTCACGTTCGCGAAAAGAGCGGACCGCCAGTGCAAGCGCCACCCCTACATAAACGCCAGAATATGCGGTCACTTGCGCCAGCCCGATCCAAGTCCAAGCCCCCTCAGCAGATAGCGCAAAGCGTTGAAAATCGGGGAATATCCAATGAATAAGCGTCGCTGGCGCAGTCATCAAAGAGGCGCCGTTACGCTCATAAGCCGCCTGGGCGAGGCCCTGCAAATGACAGATCACAAAACCCGCTCCGCCAGCCATCACCGCAAAAATCTGCGTCTGCGCAAAACTGGCCGCAAGTAGCGTTCCGGCTGCGAGCAGCGCAAGTTTCAGCGCGTGCAAATACGCTGCGACCCACAGCATGCCGAAGTTGACGGCGTGCGAGGCCACCCACGCCTCAGGTTGGTCGACTTGTAATTCGAGTTGCCGTTGTTCTAACACTCCGACGAGCGTCGCCGTCAACAAGCCGCAAAAAGTAAACGCCACAGCCGCTACGCCAAGAAATTTTCCGAGGAGAAATTCTGTGCGCCACACCGGCTTGGCCAATAATGTGAGCGCCGTGCGGTGTTCGATTTCACTAAAAAACAACTGCGCCGTGAGCGCGATTGTGAGTGCGGCGCCGAAACCCGCGATCGCCCCGTCGCCGAAATCAGCGATGAATTTTAGCTCTGACACGCCGAAATTAAAATCCCGTAGTCCACGAACCCCGAGTACAAGTCCTGCAGCGATCAAAACGAGCGAGTGGAGTAATTTTTGACGCAATGCCTCGTGCAGTGTGACGCCGGCGATCAAGCCTACTCGACGCAACGAAAATGGTACGGTGTTCATGACCCGCGTTTCTCCACTTGCTGCCGGTTGCGTTCTACGCGTTCGATAAAAATCTGGTCGAGCCGCGCGGACAGACCACCGATCGCGGCCGCAGTCTTGCCCCGAGCCGAGAGCCATTGCGCAAGCTCAGCCTGCTCGGCCGCGTTAAGCGTGTCGGTTGAACTTTTACCCTCAGTGGACAACGCCGCAACCGTGCCGCACGCAAGCAGACAGCCCTTATCGAGGATCGCAACGCGGTCGCAGACGTCCTCAATCTGAGCGAGCAGGTGCGAGGTAATGAGCACCGTTTTACCACGCGCCTTAAGTTCTCGAATCAGCTCGGTAATCGCAGCCGCTCCGATTGGATCCACCCCCGCAGTCGGTTCGTCGAGAATCACTAGTTGGGGGTCATGTACAAGCGCCTGCGCAAGACCGATGCGTTGCAACATACCCTTCGAGTACGTTCCCACACGACGGTCAGCCGCCTCAGCGAGTCCCACCCAAGCGATCACTTCGAGGACGCGCGCCGCGAGACTCGCACCGCGCAAACCGCAGATACGACCGTAAAAGGTGACGAGTTCGCGGCCGCTAAGGAACCGATAAAAATTGGGCGCCTCTGGCAGGTAGCCGACAGCTAGTCGTGCTTCGACGCGCTCACTCGACACACCAAAGATACGGCATGAGCCCGATGTAGGCCGCAGCAAACCGAGAATAATTTTGATCGTCGTGCTCTTGCCGGAGCCGTTGGGCCCAAGTAGCCCAAAAATTTCTCCCGGCCTGATCGCGAGGCTGAGATTGTCCACCGCGCGCAACCGTACGCCGCGCAGCCCCAAGGAGAAATCCTTAGTCAACCCGCTCAAATCGACTGCCGTTGGTATGGCTGAGATCATTTGATCACAAACCCACTGAACTGAGCGGGTCGGGTCGATGGGTACCGCTCGACTTTACGCACGTAGCCATGCATGCGCTCACTGACCGCCTGGATAAATGCATCCACGACTTCCAGCCGGCCCTCGGCCTCGAGTTGCACGCGACCATCGGGCAAGTTTTCCACTAAGCCGGCGACTTCAAATTCGCGGGCAACTTGGAGCGTCGCATAGCGAAAGCCGACCCCCTGAACTCGCCCGGTAAATATCGCCCGCTCGTGATGCACGTCAGCCATGTTGCCAAGAAACTAGCCGTGGCGCTGGATGGCGTTCAATCCGCAAAAATAAGTCAGATAAGGTCTGATTTAGATTTTAGTTTGCATTCCCATAATCCGCCCGCTCATTTCGAGACAACCTGATGAGTAACTTCAATTCTGACGGCCCCTCGGGCAACGAGTGGGAAGAGCGCGGCGATCTCGCTTGGAACGAATTCGACTGGGAGCGGTACCTGCGCGAGCAGGACGAATCCATCGGACGTTACCAAAAATTTTACGAAGCCTCCATCGACACGCCCGACCGCATCGACGCGGTAGCAGCCCAGATGGGCTGGAGTTTGGAAGATTGGACCGAGGAGGGCGGCGAAATCCCTGATTCGGATGACGACGAAGAGGACGACGACGAAGAGTTCCCAGACAAGGGTGACGTTTACACGCTGCACAAAAACCCGATTTTTATAGCTACCAAAGCGATAACTCACTCCCTACAGCATACTTGGTCACAAGCCGCTGGGGATGCGCATCAACTTCCAGCGTCGGTGTCACTAAACTTACTGACCGCGCTGCATCGCGGTGAAGACCAAGCCATTCAGGCAATTCACGCCCTAGATTTTGGCGATTACGCGATGGCAATTAGTCTCTTCAAGCGTGCGCTTAACGTACTCAACAGTACCTTCGCTTTACTCAATTCTGACGAAGCCGCTCGCCAGCCTGCCGTCGTTGCCTTTCGTGTCTATGCCTTACCTAGGCTGTTTGATTTGCGCGAGATATGGCTGCGCGTTATCAATGAATGCCGCGAAGAGCTCGAGCGTCCCACTGACCCGGAAGACGACGAAGAGTAAGAATTTAATACTGTTAGCTCATTAAGATGGGGACAGCATGAAAAACGCCTTGCCCTTCGATCTACAGCTTCATTGGGTAGCGAACTGCTTCGGAGAGGTGGCTGAGTGGTCGAAAGCAGCGCTTTGCTAAAGCGCCGTAGGTGTAAAAGCCTACCGGGGGTTCGAATCCCCCCCTCTCCGCCAGTTTAAAAAGATTTATTCCACAAAAAAGCCGACTCGTTGGAGTCGGCTTTTTGCTGAAAAAAAACGACGTAAGACCAATTAGTCGCGGCGCGAATTGAGCAAGTAGAGCAAATACAGCAACGAGCTCACGAAGGCCGCCACGTAGGTCAGGGCGGCGGCGTTTAGGGTGGCAGTCACCCCAGGCATTTCATCACGGTCCACGATTCCCAGGCCCACGAGCTCAACCTTAGCACGGCGGCTGGCATCAAATTCGACAGGCAACGTCACCAATTGAAACACGGTCAATACCGCATAGCACAGGATGGCGATATCAAGTAACATGCCGGAAAGACCGCGCGCCATGAAAAAGCCCGCAAACATCACAATCGGCAAAGCCCGTGACACAAAGTTAGTCGCTGGCACCAAGGCCATGCGAAAATGCAGCATAGAGTAGCCGATCTTGTGTTGAATAGCGTGTCCCGCTTCGTGCGCAGCAACGCCGAGGGCAGCGAGGCTAGTGCCGTTGTAATTTTCTTCAGAAAGCACCAAACGCTTGTTAATCGGATCGTAGTGATCAGTGAGATGACCTTCTGTGGCCGCAATCTCGACATCAGTGATACCCGCGCGCGCCATGACGGCCTCGGCGGCTTCGCGACCGGTGATACGACCCCGGGAAGGAATTTGGGCATTTTTGTTATAAACGCTCGAAACGCGAATCTGAGCGTAAACCGAAAAAATCATGACAAGAACGAGTAAGACCATGAAGACCCAAGACGGCAGGAATGAACTTTTGCCTAGGAGGGCGAGCGTGAGAGGAAGACTCATAGTTGGATTAGGTTGATAAAGATGAGGGTGACTTCGCCAAAATCGGCGCGATGTGCTATCAACTTACTCAAAACACCTGATTTGCCAGTGAAAAACGACGGATTGGAAACGTCGTGACCTGTTTCTAGACCAACCGCCACACCGCCATCCACCGCGCTAATGCCTAGCGGAGAGCCGTCGGAAGCAGGCAAAAAAGAACCCCGAAGACTTATTTAAAATCTTCGGGGTCAAAGTGGTGGCAAGACCCGGAATCGAACCGGGGACACGTTGATTTTCAGTCAACTGCTCTACCAACTGAGCTATCTTGCCGTCTCTGCGAAGGGCCAGAGCAAAGGGCGCTAACGGACAGCGTCAACGGGAATTTCAAAACTCATCTTTAATCCTATCCTTCCAGCTTAAGCCGCCGGTGACGTAACCTTAGGGTATAGAACATGGCGCTAGCTTGCGCCAGACGCAGCGTTGCACAATGAAACTGTTCCAATGACTTCCGCCGCCGAGCTCCGCGCCTTCATCGCGAACCTCCCCAAGACCGAGACTCATCTCCATCTTGAAGGCGCGTTGCCCATCGAACTCGCGCGTCGGGTTGATCCCGTCGCGTTCGCCTCACCCCCGCCATATTGGCATCCGGATTACCGCTTCGACGGCTTCGCGCTGTTTCAAGAGCAGTTTGATTCTTGTTTTTTCAAGTGGTTCGTCTCGCCAGAAAATTATTACGAGAGCTGCCGCCGCGTCTTTGCCAATGTCGTTGCCCAAAACTGCGTTTATCTAGAGTGCAGTTTTCATCTCGGAACTGCCGAGCGCATCGGCGCGACCCCATTCCGCGAAATCGCCCGCGCGATTCACGCCGCGAAACCAAGTGGCCTCGAGCTCCGACTCTATCTTGGGATGTTTCGCGATCACTATGCCGGAACGCTCGCGCGTATCGTTGATGATGCCATCACTTGGGAAGAAATAGCTGGCGTAGATTTGCACGGATTTGAAAGCCCAGAATTTCAACCTTGGAGCGCCGCGGTCTGGTCGCGCGTCCGTGCTCTCGGCAAAACCACCAAGGCTCACGCCGGTGAATTCTCACCCGCCTCCGATGTGCGTCGCGCTGTCGAATTCCTCGGGACTCGTCGCGTCCAACACGGTCTCGGAGCACTGCATGACCACGCTACGCTCGCCCTACTGCGTGAACGAGACGTCACCCTCGACATGACTCCGATCAGTAACGTCAAACTCCGAGCGGTTCCATCGATGCGCGAGCACCCGATTCAGCGTTTTCTCGACGCCGGCGTCCGATGTACAGTTAGTACAGACGACCCCATGCTTTTCGGCAATCAGCTCAACGACGACTATTTCGCCTTAGCCACTGAAGCCGGCCTAAGCCGTGCCACGTTGATCCAAATCGCTCGCAACGGCTTTGAGGTCGCCGACCTGCCCGCCGCCACCAAGCAAAAAATTTTCGCGCAACTTGCTACAATAGCCACCACCCATGCGGCCTAAAACCCTCCTTATCAAAAACGCGGCGATCCTCGTCACCATGGACGACGCTCGCCGCGAGCTCCGCGGCGCCGGCCTCTATATCGAGGATAACCGCATTGTGGCCGTCGGGCCCACCGAGACACTACCTGCTAGTGCCGATCAAATTCTCGACCTTAGTGGTCACATCGTCCTTCCCGGCCTGATCAACACACATCACCACATGTATCAGAGCCTGACCCGCGCGGTACCCGCCGCGCAGGACGTGGAACTCTTCGGCTGGCTCGAAACGCTTTATCCGATCTGGGCCCGTCTCACGCCCGAAATGATCCGCGTCTCCGCCCTCACGGCGATGGCCGAACTCATTCTCTCTGGCTGCACTACATCCTCTGATCATCTCTATCTCTATCCCAACGGGTCTCGCCTAGATGACACCATCGAATCCGCCGCCCGCATCGGCCTGCGGTTCCACGCTAGTCGGGGCAGCATGAGCGTCGGGCGTAGCGCGGGCGGCCTCCCACCCGACAGCCTCGTCGAAAAGGAAGCCTCTATTCTCCGTGACACCCAACGGCTCATCGAGACCTATCACGACGCCTCTCGCTACGCGATGCAGCGCATAGTTGTCGCGCCGTGTTCGCCGTTTTCCGTCAGTCGGGATCTCATGCGCGAATCTGCCGCGCTGGCTCGTACCCACGGCGTTTCCCTTCATACGCACCTAGCCGAAAACGCCAACGACGTCGCCTACTCGCGCGAAAAATTTAACCGCACGCCCGCCGAATACGCCGAAGAACTCGGCTGGGTTGGCCGCGACGTCTGGCATGCGCACTGTGTCCAACTCGACGATCACGGCATCGACCTCTTCGCCCGTACCGGCACCGGCGTCGCGCATTGCCCGTGCTCCAACATGCGCTTGGCTTCCGGCATCGCGCCCATCTGCAAAATGACCAAACGCGGCGTCGCTGTCGGCCTAGGTGTAGATGGATCCGCATCCAATGATAGCGCCCATCTTCTCGGTGAAGCCCGCCAAGCCATGCTACTCCAGCGCGTCGGTTTTGGCCCCGCGGCTATGACCGCACGCGACGCGCTCACGCTCGCAACTCGCGGTGGCGCCGCCGTTTTGAACCGCGACGATATCGGCGTACTCGCCCCCGGTATGGCGGCGGACTTCATCGCCTTTGATTTAGCGAATCCCAATTTTGCCGGCGCACTCCACGATCCTGTCGCCGCACTGGTCTTTTGTACGCCCGCCCAAGTCGCACTGAGCGTCATCAATGGCCGTATCATCGCCCGTCACGGCCAACTCATGACCGTCGATCTCCCTGTCATTATCGAGCAACATAACCAACTCGCGGCTAGGTTACTTAACCACTGAGACTGATCGCGAAGGTGTCTTTTTGGGGGTGGATTTTTTCCAAGCCTAAAAGCAATTACAACAATTGCTTAGGCAATTGTGGCATCAACTTCTTAATATCCTGAACCGCGTCGCGGTGACACACGAGGATGGCATCGGCGGTTTCGACGACGACCAAATCATTAACCCCGACGAGTGCGATTGTCCGACCGTTGCTGACCGCGATATTATGCTCCGAATTAACCGTCACGACGGGGCCACGCACGGCATTACGCGCCGCATCACGTGCAAGATGTTTCGGCAACGCAGTCCAAAGCCCCACATCATCCCAGTCGAACTCCGCAAGCATCGTCTCGACCGCGATCGCCTTTTCCATGATTGCGTAGTCGACGGAAACCTTAGGCTCCAGCGCGGGAAATTTTGCCGCCAAAAATGCCGTTGGATCTCCCGCAGGAAACTCTCGAATGAAACCCGCGAGCATCGGTGTATGTTTCTCCGCCTCGGCCAAGAACGCCGCGGCGCTCCAAAAAAACATCCCTGCATTCCAAGCGTAGTGACCGCTCTCGACATAACGCGCCGCCGTCGCCGCATCAGGTTTTTCCACAAAACGTTTCACTTTACGGAAACCGTCACCTGCGGCCTCGCCTAATTCGAGGTAACCAAAACCCGTGGCCGCATGGTCGGGTTTGATCGCAAACGTCAGCAACGCGGGTGAACTCGACGCACGTCGCAGCGCCGCGCTGACCTGCCGGGCGAGCGTCGCGTTATCTTTGATCAGTGCATCTGCAGGGAAGAGCGCGAGCACCCCTTGTGGATCGCGTGCCCGTACGAGCGCCGTGGCCAAAGCGGCGGCAGCGGCCGTGTCTCGTTTCGCAGGCTCCGCAATGATATTAGCCTCTGCAATAACCCCTGCTAGGGCCGAGCGAGTCGATGTGAGTTGCGCGGTATTCGTGAGTACAAAAATATTTGTTAAAGGCACTACGCCCTCGAGACGGCGCACGGTTTCTTCGACGAGGGTACGTTCGGAAAATAATTTGAGTAGATGCTTCGGGGTAGCCGCGCGGCTCATGGGCCAAAACCGCTCACCACTACCGCCAGCCATAATACAGGCAAAAAAATGGGACGAATCACTCATGTGAGCGATTCTTGTCCCAGCCCCACAGCTCCACGCCAAGCTCGAAACCTAGCGACTCAAAGCGTAATGGCGATTTTACCAAACTGCCCGCCCCGTTCCATCAGATCAAAAGCTTCACCCAAATGCTCCAGGGGAAACACGTTACTCACGACGGGCACGATTCTATGGCGTGCGACAAAAACCATCATCGCATGCCAATCCGCCGGTGAACCCATCGTGGTACCGAGCACCGAGAGATTACGCCAAAAAACTTTCCGCATCGGCAAAACCGGAGGATTTCCGCGGGTTGCTCCGAAAAACACGATACGTCCACCCGGTGCCGCGAGATCAATCAAAAGCTCGAAGCCCGGACCACCCGCGCTGTCCACGATTACATCAAAAGCTCCGCCCGGCACGTGCTCAATGACCTGACCCGCCCATCCAGATTGCGTGTAATCAAAGCCACCGCGCGCTCCGAGGGCGACTGCTCGTTTAATTTTTTCTGAGCTACTCGATGTCACCCATACCTCCGCGCCGTGAGCCACGGCGAATTGCAGCGCAAAAAGAGCCACCCCACCACCGATACCTGTGATTAATATTTTTTCTCCCGCTCGCAATTGAGCGCGAGCAAACAAGGCACGATAAGCGGTCAAACCCGCCAAGGGTAAAGCCGCAGACTCGACCCAACTCAAATGCGCCGGTTTTGCAGCGAGCTGCACAACGGGCACCGCAATCTGTTGTGCAAGTGTGCCGGCCCGAGGCAGTCCCAAAATGGTAAAGGCCGCACCTTGGGCGTACTCGCTCCCACCCCAATCAAAACTGGGGTTAATCACCACTTCGCGCCCGAGCCACATTGCATCAACGCCTGCCCCGATCGCACTGACCACGCCTGCCCCGTCCGAGCCTGGCTGCGCCGGATATTTAAGTCCCGCGTATTGCCCGAGCTTAATCCAGAGATCACGGTGGTTGAGCGCCGCCGCTCGTAGCGTTACCAGCGCTTCACCCGCGGCCGGCAGGGGCGCGGGCACTTCAGTCACGTTTATAAGGTTTAACGCGGTGAGCTGGGCAGCTTGCATAGTTTGTAAGCTAGTCCCTCCAAACCCCGACAGCAAGCAGCGGAATGATTTTGCGAATTGAAGCCTATTAGTATGAAATAAACTGGTGCTGCTCGTGTTCAACAAACCCTATGGCGTCCTCTCGCAATTCACCCCGGAGCCGGGTTCGAAGTGGCGCACGCTGGCCGATTATAAACTTCCACGCGGCGTCTACGCACTAGGTCGCCTAGACGCCGACAGCGAGGGTCTTTTACTTTTCAGCGACGAGCCTGGGTTGAATTCCAAGCTACTTGATCCACGCTATGGTCATCGACGCGAATACTGGGTCCAAGTCGAAGGCCGACCTAGCCCCGAAACTCTTAAGCGACTCTCTGCCGGAGCAGTTCAACTTGATAGTGAACCTACACGCCCCTGTCGCGCATACTTGCTCGATCCTGCGCCCACGATACCACCACGCGTCCCACCGATTCGGGTCCGGAAAACCGTGCCCGACACCTGGATTACACTCGAACTTACCGAGGGAAAAAATCGCCAAGTGCGGCGCATGACGGCCTCTGTGGGTCACCCGACGCTACGATTGATCCGCGTACGCACGGGCGAGTTTAAGCTCGAAGGGCTCGCGCCGGGTAAATGGCGCGAACTCACCTCGAGCGAACGCTCCGCGGTATTCGCTTAAATGCGGACGATCAGTTCTTCGGACTTGAAGCGGACCTTGGGGGCGGCCGCGTATTTGTCGTCGTCGGCGCGGTAACCGGCTGGGCAGGCAACGATCGTCGTGTAATCGGTACCTGCAAGACCGAGCACTTCGTCGTATTTGGCGCGGTCGATACCTTCCATCGGGCAAGTGTCGACACCGAGCAGAGCAGCCGCCGTCATGAACTGGCCCAGAGCGATATAAATTTGATGCGCCTGCCAGGTATCAAGTGTGCCCGCCTTGGCCGCGCCGGAGAGACTGCCGAGCATCATATTTTTATAAGGTGTAAGAGCCTCCTTAGAGCCGCCACGCAACTCGATCGTACGATCAAGAAATTTTTCGACATGATCGGCGCCTAAGTTTTTTTTGACGGCGAATACCACCATGTGCGAAGCATCGGCGGGCTGCGTCTGCCCCCATGAAAGAGGCACCAATTGCGCCTTAACGGCCGCATTAGTTAAAACTAAAAATTTCCAAGGCTGTAAGCCAAACGAGGAAGGCGAGAGAATCAAAGCCTGTTCGAGCGTAGCCCACGTGTCTGCGGGAATTTTTTTTGTAGCATCGAATTTCTTCGTGGCATAGCGCCAGTGCAGGGCGGAGAGGAGTGTGGTCGAGGATATGGTGGACATAAAATTATTGAGTGAACGAACTGGGTCAGGGCTCTTTGTCAAAACCCCTCGTTCAAGCGTCAGCGTCCTTGGCCCAACGCTCGGCTAAAACAGCACAGACGAGCAACTGCAACTGATGGTAAACCATAATAGGCAGCAGGATTAGTCCGATCGCTGGATGCGCGCCAAAAATCAATTTCGCCATCGGTACACCCGAGGCTAACGTCTTCTTCGAACCACAAAAAATAGCGGTGATCCGATCCTCCCGATTGAAACCCAAAGTTCGCGAACCCCAGGTTGTTACCCCAAGCGCGAGACCCAACATCACAACCGAGAGGGCGACCACCCACAGGAGATTGCTGACGCCGTTACCCGACCACAGGCCGCGTTGAAAGGATTCACAAAACGACGTGTAGACCAGTACCAAAATGGTTACACGGTCCACACTACCGATATACGGTTTGTATTTTTTCAACCACTCCCCGATCCAAGGCCGAGCGAGTTGTCCAAGCGTCAACGGTAAGACCAACCAGCGCAATAGATCCAACATCACCGGACCGAGCGCAAGCGCCTGCCCGGTCGTCTGCAATACAGCACCGATCCAAAGCGGCGTGAGCACTACGCCCAGCAAGCTCGATAACGTCGCATTAAAAACCGCCCCGCCGATATTACCACGGGCCGCCGCTGTAAACGCCACCGACGAAGACACCGTTGAGGGTAAAGCGCAGAGATAAAAAAACCCGAGCGATAGTCCCGTCGGTACGCGACCTTCCAAAAAATAAATCACAACAAAACCCAACAAGGGGAAAAACAAAAACGTGCTGAATTGCACTAATACATGTAGCCGCCAGTTGAGTGCGCCGGCCTTAAGCGCTTTAAATGACAACGCCGCTCCGTGCAGAAAAAAAATCAGCGCAACGCCTGCCTTAGTCAGAACCTCTGGATGCATCCAACCACCGGAGGCTCCAGGGGCCGGAAAAAGCCACGCCAACACTGTGACCATAACCATTCCGGTCATGAACCAATCGAATTTAATTTTCATCCTAACTTTGAGCAAAATTTATTATATATCGCTGCCAATTCCTCGCGTCCCTCGATTCGCAGCGCCCAAAGCGATCCAACATACAGCATTACGCCCACCACAACTAAGACCGCTAGTCCGAGCATGTCACCGACTTTACCCGACGATACGAAGCGTGACCACGACCACCAACCGCCAGCTACGGCTAAACCCATCAGGAGACTTGCACCGACAATTTTCATGAGATCGCGTGTGAGATGACTGAAGCGCAGTCCTTCATGACCTAGGGCGAGTTGACGTTGCAAAAACCAGGCCTGCGCCACGATCGCAACGTTGCCTGCTACCGCGAGTCCAACGGTTCCCATCGGCCCCATCAAAGCTACGCTCAGCCCTAGATTGACAGCAAAACTAAGCAAAGCCGCACGGACTGGGGTCACCGTATCCTTTCGTGCATAAAACGCCTTCAGGGCCAGATTGACGAAGGAGAAAAACGGCAACCCAAACGCATACACAGCCAAAACCGGCAACATCAGTGCCGTATCGCTAGCGACGAAAGCTCCACGCTGAAATAACACGCGCACGAGTGGCTCCGATAGCACGGCAAGCCCAACCGCCGCGGGCACATTGATGACCAAAATAAGCCGCATCCCTTTGCGGTACGACTGCGCCAATTTTTCGTCATCTCGATCAGCTGCGTGTTTAGCGATCAATGGAAACACCACCGTTGAAATCGCGATCGCAAATACCCCGATGGGTAACTCCATCAAGCGCGTCGCAAGGTTGAGCACCGTCACCGCTGAGTCGTTCAACGATAGTCCGATAAAACGCGAGACGGCCATGTTGATCAAATAAATGGCCGAGCCAAACACCGTAGGGCCCATCAGCGAAACGATTTGCCGCAAGGGACCGCCCCGTCCGAGATCAAAGCGTGGACGCCAACCCTCGCGCATGAGCGCGGCGGACGGTACCGCCATCTGCAAGAATCCTCCGCATAAGGCGCCAGCACAAAGCCAGTGCATGCGTCCATCGGGCGATCCGGCCCAGCCGGAATATACTGCACCACTTAACGCCCCGATCATGGCCAAGTTTAGCCAGATCGGAGA
Source organism: Opitutia bacterium (assembly GCA_947452315.1). GTDB lineage: Bacteria > Verrucomicrobiota > Verrucomicrobiia > Opitutales > Opitutaceae > Tous-C4FEB. The sequence continues at coordinate 47,970 of CANGCX010000004.1, forward strand.
GAGTGCCGGCTCCACAAAGCGGTGTAACGTCTGCAGTGCGGCACTGAAAACAGCCGCCAGACAAACAAAGACCAGGTAAGGAAATAAAATGATCGCGTAATCCGCCGAGGCGACGAGCCGTTGCGTGGTATTTACTTCGATGCCCCAGCCGCCCGTGATGGCAATGAGCTTGCCTGCCTGAGCCAAAGCCAGCATCGCCAGCGCGACGATCCCGCCAGTGACCACCAGTAGCCAGCTGGCGACCTGATTGACGAGTTCAAATGCTCCATGCCGCTCACGTGACTTGAGCTCTTCCTGCAGTGTGGGCACGAGTGCTGAGGTCAGAGCCCCTTCACCCAACAAGCGGCGAAATAAATTGGGCAATGTAAACGCCGTGTAAAAAATCGAGGCTAATGCCGAGGTTCCAAAAACCGCGGTCACCAACATATCACGGCAAAGCCCTAGTACGCGCGACACCATCGTCAACGCAGACACCACTCCGATGTTTTTTAGGCTCTTCGACACCGAGTGAGTTTCCGCCGCCAACGCCCACGGGCGCAAATGCATTTACACGCTCGATGAGCGCTCACTTTGTGCGAGATGCCACCCATTGATCGAGGGCAGCGCGCGTGGTCATTTCTAAATCCAAGGCATCGTTCCACTCACGTTCGAACTCGCTGACCTTAAGCTCCAAGTCTTGGGCCTTCAATGTAGGCACAAAACAGTCAGAAAGCGCGAGCCCAGCATTCAGATAAAACGGATGCAACGCAGACAGAAGCCGTTGGAGTTCGGTGCTACGTTCGGCCAGGGCGGCCTTTACCACCGGTTCCGCGCGCCGGCTCAAAATGGAACGCATCGACACCACCACATCGGCCTCACCAACATTAAACACAAAACGAGTGAGATCTGTGAGCGCCGCCCGTGCTTCCATGCTTCCGAGTTGGGGCTGTGTCCGAGCGCGGCGCAGGTGATGCCAGCCCGTCTGCCACCAAAGTTCACGCTCATGCGCGTCCGCATAGCGAGCTGAGAAACATTCTGCCAGAGCCACTTCGGGATCTGCACCCGCAAGCAAGCGAGAGCGGTAAAGGGCCCACTCGCCCGCCGATCCGCTCTCCGCCTGCAGCCAAATAAACAACCATAGTGCTCCTACCTGCAGCTGCCGGGACTCGACTCCGCTACAATCACCCTGTAGCACGGCCACAAGCGAAGGTGGCGCGAGTGTGGCGGATTCCTGTTGCAACGCATCCGCTTGGGCCGGTTCAGCGCGGATTCGCCAAAACTCCACACACGCGTGTTGCAACCAAGACGGGATAGCAAGATGGGCATTAACCCCGTGCACTGCGACGCTGATACGCACCAACAACGCCTGTACCAGCGCACGTCGCACCTCTACCACGGGTGTTAATTCACTCCAACGCAGGCGTAAAGAAACCACCCCGCCCGGCTCCGCCACCACACGAAAAGGCAAAGGCTCCGACCAACTCTCAGCCGGGATCAGACGCACAAATATAGGCGAAGAAAATCCTGCCACCGGCAAATCGAGGGGCAACGCGAGCCAGCGCCACGCTGCTTCTGCCTCATCGCGCACACGTTGCGCAGCGCCACTGTCGAGACTGGCGATTTCAAATTGCCCAGGACCGGTCTGCGATAATACGGGCGAGGCAGGATACAACCAAGAGTTAGCCCAAAACATCAAGGCAACGCCCCATCCACAACGTGTAATCGCCAACACTCGCATCACTAAATGGTGAGGCTCAGGCTCGAATAATTGCTAAAAGAGCGGCTAGATTTGAGTGCAGTAAGTCGAAGCACGTTCGAATCAATGTCATCAACTTTCAGGGAGAAGCCCGCGAGAAACCGTTTATAGGTATCCGCAGTAATCCGAGCTCCAAAATAATCCCGTTTAACTTGGCGGCAATAAACGAAATCTAAAGTCGGCGCCTCCAGTTGCAGGTCGGTAGTTAATTTCGCCAAGGGCTTGATCGTCAAAAGCAGCGCACACGAGGCAGTCCACATTACGATGCTCAACATCGCAGCAACAAGTATTCCAATGGGCTGAGGAAAGATAGAGGCAGCAGATTGTCCCACAGAGAAACTAGACGATTATTTTTTGGCTGCGGCTGCAGACTTGGTCTCGCCGCCGCCATCAGAGGGGCTACCGGTTTTCTTTTTGTAGTCCGTGATATAGAAACCCGTGCCTTTAAAAATCAGACCAGCTCCGCCACCCACGAGCCGTTTAACCCCCGACTTATTACACTTGGGGCATTTCTTCAGTGGTTCGTCGCGCATCGACTGAAACAGCTCGAATTCATGACTACATTTAGGACAGACGTACTCGTAAGTTGGCATAGCAAATTCATCATGAATCAGGCGTAAAACTCCTGTGTTGGCGAGAATGTTTCATAAGTATGCAGCTAGGGTCGCAAATAAGTTTGAGACACGAGGCTTAACCCGCGGTACTTGTCGGCGATGGACTTTGCCGCCGCTCTCAAACATTTGGTGACTCAGGTCGAGACGGGTCTGGATCGCTACGTAACAGCGGCCACGACGCGACCCGCGCGTTTGCACGAGGCCATGCGCTACAGTTTACTAGGGGGTGGCAAGCGCCTCCGGCCTGTACTTACACTCGCGACCGCCCGAGCCCTTGGGCTTACCGATGACTCTGCATTGCCCGCTGCCGTCGCCCTAGAGTGCGTCCACACCTACTCACTCATTCACGACGACCTGCCGTGCATGGATAACGACGACCTGCGTCGTGGTCGTCCCACGGTACACCGTCAATTTGACGAAGCCACAGCCCTGCTCGCCGGCGATGCGCTCCTGACCGAATCATTTGTCATCCTATCTGTTCACTACTCCTCACGGCCCACCCTCGCCCAAGCTCTTACCCGGGAGCTTGCGGACGCTGCCAGCAGTCGAAGACTCATCGGCGGACAAATGGAAGACCTACTCGCCGAAAAAAAACCAACCGCCACGGTCGACGAGCTCGAGTTTATCCACATCAACAAAACTGCTGCGATGATTGAAGCTGCTTTTGTCATGGGCGGTATCTGCGCCGAAGCTCCGCAGGACTCGATAACGGTTCTACGCACGGTGGGCCACCACGTCGGTCTAGCGTTCCAAATCATCGACGACGTGCTCGATGCCACCGCCGACACCGCGACACTTGGTAAAACTGCGGGCAAAGACGCCAAGGCTGACAAAACCACGTTTGTGAAGCTTCACGGCATCGAAAGCTCCCGCCGTCTCGCCCACGAACACAGTCAAGCCGCCCAAACAGCCTTACATTCTCTAACCGGCGACTCAGCATTCCTCCAAGCTTTGATCGAGTCTATGGCCGCCCGCGTAAACTGAGACATGAACGCATGAAAACACCATTCATCCTACTGACCGCGATTCTTGCCGCCACCGTTATGTTTCTTGGTGCGCTCGCTTGGCGCCAGCACAGCGAGCTGATCGGACTCCGTGCAGCCGCACTCGACCACGGCGACCGCGCCGCGTTACAAAAGCGCATCTGGGACGCCGAGAAACGCGCCCAGCTTAGTGAAGCCCGTGCGCTCGCCGCCCAGCCAGCCGCGACCGAATCCACGGCCGAGCCCACCGACCCTGCCGCCAAAGCGCAGTTAAAGAATCTCCCGCCCGCGGAAAAAAAAGGGCCCACCCCACAGGAAATTCTCGCGTTTCTCAGCAACCCAGAAATGCAGCTCAAGCTTGCGAACAAATTTCGCGAACAAGTCGACGCGCGTTACGGCACCCTGCTTAAAAACCTCAACCTCTCCGGCCCCCAACAGGCTCAGTTGCGCGAACTTCTGATCGAGCGGCAAGGCGCAGTCATCGATGTTGCAGCTGCCGTGCTCGCTGACGGAGGAAAATTAAAAGAAAAAGACCTGCAAACCCTTGTCGCAGGTGCCCAAGACGAGACCGATCGAAAATTGCAGGCTACATTTGGGCCGGCCGTTTACACGCAGTTTCAAAACTACGAAAACGCCCAACTGTTTCGCGGGGCGACAAGTGATCTCCAAAAAAACCTAGCACGTAGCAACGCACCTCTCAACGCCAGCCAAGCCGAGCAATTCACCATGTCAGTAAGCTCTTTGGCTCAGATCAGTTTCACGCCCGATCAACAAAAGGCGCTGCTCGCACTGAATCGCGCGGAGCAGTCCAAACAAACGGTCCGACAGGTGGTGCAACTTTACCAAGAGCAAACGAATCCACCCAAACCCGCAAAGCCGGATAAAGCAGATAAACCTGCGAAACGCCCCGGCAGTTAAAACGTGGTCGGGGGCCGTATAGAACGAACCCCCGACGAAGCGCTATCAAACGACCGCAGCAGCGGCGTTGACGAGTTCCACAAAACTGCGCGCTTCCAAGCTCGCGCCGCCAATAAGCCCGCCATCGATGTCTTTTTGGGCGAGCAATTCAGGTGCGTTAGCCGGCTTCATTGAGCCGCCGTAAAGGATGCGGACTTTTTGCGCGACCGCTTCGGTAAAGTGCTTGGTGAGTAAGCCGCGGATAAATGCGTGCACTTCCTGTGCCTGCTCAGTCGTAGCGACCTTACCGGTGCCGATGGCCCACACAGGTTCGTAGGCGATGACGACGCTGGAGGCCTGGTCTTTATTGACCCCCTCAAGACCTGCTTCGAGTTGAGTCTGGACGACAGCGAGGGTGGAACCGGCTTCACGTTCGGCTAGGGTCTCGCCAACGCAGAGGATGGGACGCAGTTGATTTTTAAGAGCCGCCAACACTTTTTTATTCACGAGCGCATCCGTCTCAGCAAAGAGAGCGCGGCGCTCGCTGTGGCCGAGGATGACGTGCGTGGCGAAGAGCGCGCGCAACATCGCAGCAGAAATTTCACCCGTGAAGGCCCCGCTGGCCTCGAAGTGCATGTTCTGCGCACCGAGCTTGAGCGTGGAACCATCGAGTGCTTTGGCGGCGCTCTCAAGAGCGGTGAAGGGCGGGCAAACGACGACTTCAACGTCGGATTGCTTGCCGATGGTGGCGACAAGCTCAGCAACCAGCGAGACGCCGTCGGCCGAGGTTTTGTTCATCTTCCAGTTACCGGCGATGAGTTTTTTGCGATTGGACATGATAATAAATAGAGTGTGCGTCGCAGATAAAGCAGCGACGCGCGGTTAAAAATTTTAATTTTCGAGAAAAGCTACACCGGGAAGAACTTTACCTTCGAGGAATTCGAGGGAGGCGCCGCCGCCGGTGGAGCAATGGGTGACTTTGTCAGCGACCTTAAATTTCTTCGCGGCCGTGGCGGTGTCGCCGCCGCCGACGATGGTCGTTGCGCCGTTGGCCGTAGCTTCGGCGATAGCGGCGGCCATGGCTTTGGTAGCACCGGCAAATTTTTCGAATTCAAACACGCCTGCTGGGCCGTTCCAGATGATCGTCTTGGAGCTAAGAATGGCCTGGCGATAAAGCTCGATAGATTTGGGACCAGCGTCGAGGCCGCCCCAGCCGTCAGGAATGCCCGTAGCGAGATCGGCAGGCATCGTGTTGGCATCGGGGGAGAAGGCATCGGAGCAGATGAAGTCGATCGGGAAGATCAACTCGACGTTGCGAGCGGCAGCCTTCGTAACGAGTTCTTCGACGATCTTAGCGCCTTCGGCGTCATAGAGGCTGGTACCGATCGGGGTGCCGCGGAGAACTTTATGGAAGGTATAGGCCATACCACCGCCGATGATAATTTTGTCTGCTTTCTCGAGGAGATTTTTGATGAGTGGGATTTTGTCGGCGATCTTGGCGCCTCCGAGAATGGCGAGCAGCGGGCGGTCCGGATGATCGAGGACTTTGGCAAAGGCTTTGAGTTCGGCTTCCATAAGGAAGCCAGCGGCTTTGAGCGGCAGGGCGACGCCAACCATGGAGCTATGTGCTCGGTGGGCGGTGCCGAATGCGTCGTTAACGAAAACGTCGCCGAGCTTGGTGAGGGAGGCGCGGAAGGCCGCGACAGCGGCAGGGTCAGCCTTCTTGGATGTGCCATCCTCGAGCTTCACTTTGCCCTCTTCTTCGATGTGGAAGCGAAGATTTTCCAAGAGTACTACGGTGCCGGGCGCGAGTTTAGCGCAAGCGGCTTCGACGGTGGAGCCGACGCAGTCATCGAGGAAGGTCACAGGGCGGCTGAGGAGTTTTTCTAGTTCGGCGGCGACGGGCTTGAGTGAAAATTTACTAATTTTCTGTCCGTCGGGACGGCCGAGGTGCGACATGAGTACGACCGAGGCCCCTTTTTCGAGAGCGAACTTGATCGACGGAATCGCGGCAGCGATACGCGCAGTATTGGTGATGGCGCCGGTAACTTTGTCTTGGGGAACGTTGAAGTCGACGCGCATGAGGACGCGTTGGCCTGACAGGGATAGGTCGCGGATGGATTTGAAGTTGGGCATAAAAGGGAAGTCGTGATGGCCTAAAATGAAGCGCCCACGGAAGCCACGGGAGGCTCGGAAACTAGGTTTCCGAGGCAGGCCGTGTCTTCCGTGGGCAGCACGGTGGAACGGGTCTAAGAGTTAGAGCTTGGCGGCGATCTTCTTGGTCAGATCGACGACGCGATTGGAATAGCCCCACTCGTTGTCATACCAAGAAACGAGTTTGAAGAACTTGCTGTTGAGTTCGATCGAGGAGCCGGCGTCGTAGATCGAAGAACGTTTGTCGTGGGTGAAGTCCGTGGAGACCACTTCTTCATCGGTGTAGCCGAGAATGCCCGAGAGGTAGGTCTCGGAGGCTTTCTTGAGTGCCGCGTTGATTTCTTTGAGGGAGGTTTCCTTTGTGGTCTTGAAGGTGAGATCGACGACGGAGACGGTCGGGGTTGGAACACGGAAGGCCATGCCGGTGAGCTTGCCTTTGACTTCGGGGCACACCAAGGCGACAGCCTTAGCGGCGCCGGTGGCAGAAGGGATGATGTTCTGCGCGGCAGTACGGCCGCCCTTCCAGTCTTTCTTAGACGGGCCGTCGACGGTCTTTTGCGTAGCGGTGTAAGCGTGAACAGTAGTAAGCAGACCTTCCTCGAGACCAAAACCTTCTTTAAGGAGCACGTGAACGAGCGGTGCGAGGCAGTTCGTGGTGCAAGAGGCGTTGGAGATGATGTTGTGCTTGGTGACGTCGAGTTTGTCGTCGTTCACGCCCATCACGATAGTGATGTCTTCGCCCTTAGCGGGTGCGGAAATGATAACCTTCTTGGCGCCAGCGGTGATGTGACCCTTGGCTTTTTCGGCTTCGGTGAAAAGACCGGTGGATTCGATTACAAGATCAACGCCCAGCTTGGCCCATGGGAGTTCAGCGGGAGACTTAGCGGAAACAACAAGGATCTCCTTGCCGTTAACAACAAGGACGTCGTCTTCGGCTTTGTCCGGGGAGGATTTTTTGGAGGAAACAGTGCCTTGGAATTTACCCTGGGTAGAGTCGTACTTAACCAGATAGGCGAGGTTATCGGCGGGAACGATATCGCCGACGGCGACCACATCGAAGGTGGTGCCAAGCAGGCCTTGCTCAACAAGAGCGCGGAAAACGAGGCGACCGATACGACCAAAACCATTGATTGCGACTTTTACTGCCATGGGAGACTCCGTATTTTTAAGTGTTGTTTACTTGAATTGGACTGGGTGATTGCGCGTGAGCGCAGAGAGAGATGAAAGAACAGCGTAGGCAGACGCTGGCAAGGGGTTTTGCGGGCCCGGATAAAATCCTAAGAACTCGCCCAAAGTGAGCAGGACAGTGGCAGCAAGTGCAACTCGGGCTCTACCGGGGCCTGCGCATGCGGCGTCGAGGGAGAGTAAAATCGATCTTGATCAGCAAGTTGACGCCAAAAGCCGCTGGCGGGAAGACTTGCACCCAAGCTCAACGTGACTTCACCCAGAGAGGGATTGAGCGCAAAAAGCAACCGCGTGGAACCAAGAGATCGATCGGCATTATACACCACCGCTAAAGCAGGAGAGTCAGGGGAATGAAAAAAATCGAAAAAACCTTCACCAGGCCGCGTAAAGTGCCGGAGCAATTTTCCTAATTCGCCGCGGCGAAAAGCGATCCAATCAGCAAAATAGGCGTGGGTGCTTAGGTGGCGATAAAGTCGGCGATAATCTAGGGCGTTCAAATCACCACGGATATAAGTATTATTTACCCCGTGCTTCGAACGCAGGAAATCTTGCCCGGCGGCCAGCATCGGAATTCCCAAAGACATAAACAAAGCAGCCACCATCAAATGGGTACGGCTACGATCGTGTGAGGTGGGATTGAATCCGTTATGGCCGGAATGTTCCGTAATCACATCAAGCCAAGCCCGATCATCGTGTGATTCGGTGTAATTGATGGTCTGTGCCGGCCATTTCGCAAAATACCACGGAGAACCACGTAAAAAATATTCCATGCGCTCCGCCGTAGCATCACCTCGCACATAAGCACGCATATGGTCGCGGTAGCCATCATTCCAAGAGGCCCAGCCTGTATCCCGCAACGCACCCGCGATGTGACCGCGAAAACTCCAGGGTTCCGCAATGAGAATCACATCGGGCTTGGCTCGCTTGAGCGCGATCTCGATCTCACGCAACACATCAGCCCCGAGCAACTCGGCTAGATCGAACCTAAAACCGTCAACGCCGTAGGCGGTAATTAAATGCAGGCAACTGTCGATGATGAGGCGTTTGGCCATCACCGATCGTGCGCGCAGATCGTTGCCGCAACCGCTCCAATTGGCGAGATGACCAGCGGCGTCTTGCTCAAAATAATAGAGCCGATCGATAAACAGAAGATGTGCCGGTTCACCAACGTGGTTATAAACGACATCCAACAACACCGCCAAGCCGCGCCGATGAAAGGCCTGTACTAGATCCTGCAACTCTCGAACCCCCGAGGCCCGGTCGGGCGCTGACGAGTAAGTACTCTCGGGTGAAAACCAATTCGTAGTCATGTATCCCCAATGATAATCACCGCTCGGCGGCCGATCAAATTGCTGCACGGGCTGTAGCTCCACGCAATTCACTCCGAGGTGGTGAAGATAAAAATCGGGGCTCTCAACCCAGGCCCGCAAACCCGTAAACCCGCGGCGCTCCCCCGAGGACATCGGAATCGGAGCATGATTCACAAGATCGCGCACATGAGCCTCTACGATGATGAGATCTTGCCAAGCCGGAGTCTTAAAATCGCGGTCCCCGGAACCGATCCAGTTACGATCCAGAACAATCCCCGGCCCATCGTGGCGCAAGGCCGCCAGCGCGTAAGGATCGAGCACCTTCACGCCGGGATCAAACCGCCCTGCCCCAGTCTGCACGCCGTCGATACGGTACCAATAAAACCAACCGTGCAAATACTGCCCAAGCGTGATTTCCCACACGCCGGACGCACCGTCCGCATCGGGTCGGCGTTCCAAATTATAACAAGGCGCCGCATCGCACTGATCGAGTTTCTCCGCTAAATACAGACTAACCGCACGCGCACGTGGCGCAAAAAGCCGAAACACCGTTTCATCCGGACGCACCAGTGCGCCAAGCGGCAAATTAGAGCTAAGCTCGTAGAAAAAATTTCGCGGCACGATCGGCACAACTTCCGTCTCAGGCCGATTCGCCCACATGACTGACCACGCATCGGACAACGCCAACGGCTTAGCCAACATAAAGCGCCAAAGATGACGTCCCGTCCTTCGCGCATTGATAACTCGATTCAAGTTTCCGTCCGACTCGCGCACGACATTTGGCGCCTCCGCCGGCAGACCGAGCCATTGATGTTCACCGGTCACAAACTTGAAACGCTGGCCGGAAGGCTGCAAGAGCGCAGCGGCTGGTCCGGTCCACATCAAAACGCGCTCACCTTCAAGTTCGCCCGGCCGCAATCGCCACTCTTCGCGCCCGACCGCATGTTGCCAGCCATTAAAATCTCCCGCGACGTAAACGGTATCCTTAGCCGGATCAATGACCGAGCCATGCTCAGGGGTGAGCGCGAACACCATCTCACCCTTGGCGTTTACAAAATAGCGGTACGACACTGCAGCCATCAAGCCGCCATCCACCTTCAAACCCGAAGGCGTTGGACACTGATCCCCAAGCGTAAATCGCGGCGGTCGAGTGTGCGTCCAATCTCGATCTAACTCCACCACCCCCGTGGTGAGAGATTCGAGCCAAGCACTGACAATGCGATACGCGGATTCAGACATGCGTCTAAGAGAGCATTTAGCGCGCCTACGCTCACACAAGCGGAAACCCACCAAAACCGACGCGCTTAGGTTCATTTGACAAACCACCGACAGGGCGCGTCGTTTTCATATCAACATATATGGCCGCCCGCGAAAAAATCCTCGTCGCCCTCTCCGGCGGCGTCGACAGCTCCGTCGCAGCCCTGCTCCTCAAACAGCAGGGCCACGAACTCGTGGGCGCCTACATGAAAAACTGGATCAACGAAGACAACGTGATCGGCCACTGCCCTTGGCAGCAAGATATCGACGATGCCCGCCGCGTCGCCGACCACCTCGGCATCGAGTTTCACGTCGTCAACCTCATGCGTGATTACCGCGAGCGCGTCGTGCACTATCTATTGGAAGGCTACGCCCAAGGGCTTACCCCTAACCCCGACGTAATGTGCAACCGCGAGATCAAATTTGGTGTCCTCCGCTCCTGGGCCAAAGACCACGGCTTTGCCGCCGTCGCGACCGGCCACTACGCTCGCCGAGTGGCTATGCCCGATGGCACTTTTGCACTCCTCGAAGGCGCTGATAAAAACAAAGACCAATCGTACTTCCTCACACTCCTGTCTCAGGAGCAACTCGCTGACGCCCGCTTCCCCATCGGCCATCTCCCCAAACCCGAATTACGCAACCTCGCCCGCGCCGCCGGCCTCGCGACCGCCGACAAAAAAGATAGCCAAGGCATTTGCTTCATCGGCGAAGTGAAGATGAAAGATTTTCTCCACGCCTATGTGCCTGATGCGCCTGGCCCCATCGTACGCGCCACTGACGGATACGAATTCGCGCGACATCGTGGCCTGCACTATTATACCATCGGCCAACGTAAAGGTATCGGCGTTCCCTCCAACACCGAGGGGGAAGCCTACGTCGTAGTGGGCAAACGCGCCGCGGACAATGCCCTGCTTGTCGCCTTTGACCACGCCGACGCTCCCGGCCTATTTCAAACTGAGGTTCGCGTCCACTCATTGCGCTGGAACGCCCCCGCTCTCACCGCCCCGCGCACCCTCGAGGGACGGGTCCGCTACCGTGATCCGCGCGTCATCCTGCATTATTTTCCCGAGCCCAACGACACCGCACGAATCATCTTCGATACGCCTCAACGTGGACTCGCTAGTGGCCAGATCCTCGCTCTGTACGAAGGAGAAAGGCTCCTCGGCGGCGGCATCTACGTCTAAGCTACGTGCTAGCCCACCGAGGCCAGCGCCAGGCTCGCGGCGAACACGATAAAGACCGCGCCAAGTCCGCGATCCACCCAATGCCCATGCCGCAAGAAATTCGCTCGCACTGATTCACGCGTAAACACCGTGGAGACCAAACAAAACCAACCCGTAGTTACTGCCACCATCCAGGCCCCGTAACTCGCCTGAATAAAAATCGGGGTCGCTGGATTTATGACGGTCACAAACAATGCGACGAAAAACAGGGTGGCCTTTGGATTAAGCGCATTAGTCAAAAACCCCGTTAACCAAGCAGCGCGTGCCGTAGGGGTGGGCGTCGCTAATTGGCCACCTTCAGGACTCAACGTTGCGCGCGGTCCGCTGCGTAGCGCCTGCAAACCGATTGTAGCGAGATACGCGGCTCCCGCGTATTTGACTACGGAAAACACCAGCGGCGAACGTTGCAGTAACAACCCGAGCCCAAGTAATGAGTACATCACGTGCAACGTGATCGCCGCACCCACACCTAGACTGGTCCACGTCGCCGTACGCCGGCCGTGACGTAAGCTCTGGCGCAGCACGATAGCAAAGTCCGGCCCGGGGCTTGCCACTGCCAGCAAATGGGCGAGCGCGACTTTTGAAAATTCTAGGGCGTAATCGTGCATCCAGAAAAAATCAGAGAGCGATTTCCTTAAATTGCGGCGACTGAGCCATCGCTTCTAGTTGCCGGCTTTGCACAAAAGAGCGCACTTCAGGATCCGTCCCGTGTTTTTTCTGAATTTCGACTAATACGCTGCGGGCTTCTGTCATCCGTCCCATGAGCGCGAGGAGGTAAACCTGCTGGAGATAAAGCTGTGCAGACTTCGGCTGGAGTTCGTAAGCCTCTTCGTAGGCGTGAAGCGCTGATTCGTAAGCTTCTTTCGCTGCGGGCTTCCGGCCGAGGCGGACTCGAATCATACCGAGAGAGATCCAGGTTTTTCCGTTATCAAATTCCAGGGCGCAGGCTTGTGTGAGTAATTTTTCAGCGCGCACAAGTTCGCGGATCGTCATGGCAAACTCCGCCTCGCTGACAAGGCCAGCGGCTTCTTTGCGTTGGAGCGAAGTAATGCTGGCTGATTTGGGTTTGCAGCCGGTAATGACCATCAAACTGAGTAGACTCCCAAAAAAGAGGACGATCTTGAACATGCCGGCAGAACGGCAATTCCAACGAGACGCGTCAATCACACGTCCCCAGGAGTCTAAGTCTGCAAGATCACAGAGATTTCTTACGCAATTTTTTCTCACGCACCCGAAAGGCAGTAACTCGCTTCAAAAGCTCTTTTTTGAGTTTCTCAAGACCGTCGCCTTCGCGGCAGGATATCTCAATGACGTCCACTTTATGGCGCTTTTTAAATTTGGCGAGAAGCGCGGCGGATTCGGGCACGTCCATTTTGTTCGCGGCGACAAGGCGCGGCTTGTCGAGCAATGCGGGGTCGTAGAGTTTAAGTTCGTTAAGGAGGTGCTTGTAATCCTCGCGTGGGTCGCGGGCGTCGGTACCGGCCATGTCGATAATAAGGACAAGCACGGCGCAGCGTTCGATGTGCCGGAGAAAACGATGGCCCAAGCCACGGTTTTCGTTAGCGCCTTCGATGAGACCGGGAATATCAGCGAGCAAGAGATGTCGGTGACCCTTGCGTTCGTCGAGGAAGTCGATGACGCCGATCTGCGGATGTAGGGTCGTGAACGGATAGGCCGCCATTTTGGGGCGGGCTTTGGTGATTGAATTGGTGAGCGAGGATTTGCCGGCGTTGGGGAAGCCGACCAGACCAACGTCGGCGATGCTCTTCAAGACGAGGCGATAGGAGCCGCGTGCGCCGTCCAAACCGTCGTTGGCGCGTTTCGGGGCACGGTTAGTCGAATTTTTAAAGTGAGTGTTGCCCCAGCCGCCATTGCCTCCTTTGCAAAGGATGACACGTTGACCGTCCTCTACAATTTCGGCGACGGGCAAGTCGGTGGCTTCATCGATCACAACGGTGCCAAGAGGCATGCGTAGTTCGGCGGATTTACCTTCGCGGCCGTTGCAATCTTTACCTTGGCCGTGTTCGCCGCGTTCAGCGCGCCAGTGGGGCTGGTACTTATAATCGACTAGGTTGTTGGTATTAACGTCACCCACGAGAATGACATCACCCCCGCGACCACCATCGCCGCCGTTGGGGCCACCCCATGGTTCGTATTTCTCGCGCCGAAAGGACACGCAGCCACGACCGCCGTCACCGGCGCTTACTTTAATTACACATTCGTCAACAAACATGAGGCCACGATGCAGATGCTTCCGCCTTTGCCAAGGGGGGTCTTCGTAGTCGCGTAGAGCTATTGACATCCTCCCGGTCTAAGCGGCTTGCGCCACTTTGACCGGGATTCCTGGCGAGCCGGACTCTGACCGGTCTCTCAGACGGGTTCGCGTTTTCGAGCGGGAGCGTCGCGGCGGTGTGGCCTTTGACGTATTCCCGGCGTAGTGGCGCGCAAGGGCGGCTTGTCCAGCCGCTTTGATGTTCGTTGCCGCAATCCAGTCAGCGTTTCCCTCAAGTCCGCAGGCCACACATCGGAAGGCCGCTTGGTTTTCGCGGTTTTCCGGTGCGCAGTGATGACACTGCGGACAGTTTTGTGAGGTGAACGCTGGGTTAACCAGCAAGAAAGGGATACCTGCCCGCTCGCATTTGTAGGCGAGCATGGTCTTGAACCGACCAAACCCGCGAGCAAGCATCTCGCGATTCAAGCCTGACTTGGCCGCCACATTGCGGCCAGGTTCGGCCATCGTGCCTGCCGCCGAGGCGGTCATGGCCTTTAGGTTCAGGTCTTCAAGCACCACGAAGGCGTGCTGCGTAGCCAGTTGATGAGACGCCTTGTGTTGCTTGTCGCGCCGACGGTTGGCCATGCGCTTGTGCTGCTTCGCAACGCGAGCTTGGGCCCGCTTCCAACGGTTCGAGCCCTTGGTCTTGCGGGCTGCTAGGGCCTGCAGGACGGAGAGTTTGACCCAGTCCTCTGCGCTGGGCGCGCCGAGACTTAGCACGTCGCCATTGGAGAGCGTGAGATCCTGCGCGATGCCGGCGTCGGCCCCGACGCCCTCGTCGCCATAGTTCGGCAGGCGATATTCACCCTCGCAGCAGAACGATATCGACCAGCGCCCCGCACCGTCGGTGCTGACGGTGACGTTTTTGATTTTACCAACGATTTCACGCGTCTTGTTGAAACGGACCCAGCCGAACTTAGGCAGCTTAACCCAGTCTTGATCGACGCTAAACTGCTTGGGATCGGGAAACCGGAACGACCCGTGGCCGCCTTTTTGCCGGAACTGCGGGTAGCCGGATCGGCCCTCGAAGAAGGCCGTAAAAGCCATATCGAGGTCACGCAACGTTTGCTGGAGCGTGTGAAAGGGGGCGTCCGCCAACCACGGGTAGGACTGCTTCAGGCCGTCGAGTTGTGCCGACATAAACTCCGCGCCCATGTAATCGGTGCCGGTCGCGCCGGCCGACTTTGCGATCAGCCAAGCCTCTTGCCGGTACGCCAACGCCCAGTTCCATAACCACCGACACGCACCGGCCGTCCGACTACCCAGCCGCACCGCGGTGGTGGTCGGAAGCAACTGGAACTGGTAACCGGTAAGTGACATCTTGCGTTAAGACCAATATAGTTTAGTCTTTTCAATATGTCAAATGATGTTCGGCACGGAAGAAGTGTCATTTATTCACTCACGGTCCATTTAGTCTTTGTAACCAAATACCGCCGGGGCGTAATCACGGACCGCGTCCGCGAACACCTGCGGGGCTCGATCGATGGAGTGTGCCAAAAAATGGGGGCAAAGTTACTAGAGTTCGATGGCGAGGATGACCACGTCCACCTCTTGGTGGAGTACCCTCCAAAACTGGCCGTTTCCCGACTCGTGAATTCGCTCAAACTCGTATCCGCTCGTTTGCTCCGTAAGCGCGACTTCCCCGAAGTTCGGCGCAAACTCTGGGGCGATCACTTCTGGACTCCATCCTACTTCGCTGGATCCACTGGCGGAGCCAACCTCGCGACCGTTAAACGGTATATTCAGCAGCAGCGCGTTTCCGCTCCTGCCCGGCCGGCGCTTGACCCGGCCTAAGCTTCGCTTTGGCCAGGTTTGCGCGCCGTCATTGATCAAAGGGCGACTTTGATACCTTTGCGTAGGTAGGTGGGGACATCGAGATCTTGGCCGTCAAAGAGATTACGGTCGGTTTTCTCGAAATGGCCACGGCTCTCAACTTCACCGAAGCCAAACTCTTCCTGATCAAGCTTGGCAGCGGCGGCGCGGGCTTCAGCGGCGGTAGAAGGGGGATGAGCAATTGACGTGGGAAAAAGTTCCGAGGCGGGTTCGGCCTGGGACATAGCGGGAGCGGAATCAGCACGGCCAAGTGGGGCGCGTTTATTCGAGGCAGCCAGACGGCGGGTGAGGCCAGTACGTCCATTAAGATCACTGGTTCCGAGGACGCAAATTTCAATGCGTTGCGGCATGGCTTCGTCGATGACGGCGCCCATGACGATGGAAGAATCACGACCAAATTTTTCCGCAATGGCACTCATGAGGTCATTGACCTTGGGCAGGGTGAGGTCGGTGCCACCGATGATATTGACGAGTAGTCGGTCCGCTTTGCGGGAAAATTCCGGGGTATGAAGCAGCGGGCAAAGTTTCAGGCTTTCAATGGCATCGTTGACGGAGTTGGGGCCAGTGCCATGGCCAAGCCCAAAGAGGGTTTTACCGCCGCGCTGCTGGAAGACTTGGCGAAGCGTGGCGAAGTCGAGGTTGATGAGGCCGGTCTTCATGAGCATCGACCAGATGGATTTTACACCGCGGCCGATCCACTCATCGGCACGGGCGAAGGAATCAAGAACTGTCTCGTTCTCGGCCCCTTCCTGCAGAAGCATGTCGTTGGGCAAGGGAATGACCGCGTCGCAGACTTTGCGAAGTGCAAGCAGGCCCTCTTCGGCTTGTTTTAAGCGGCGCCCACCCTCGAAGCTGAAAGGCATTGTGACAAAAGCAATGACGAGAGCGCCGGTCTCCGCGGCGATTTCGGCAACGACCGGGGCGGCGCCGCTTCCCGTGCCACCTCCCATACCCGCGATTAAAAAAACAAGGTCACAGTCTTTGACGACGGTAGAAATTTTTTCACGGTCTGCTTCGGCTGCTTCACGTCCGAGTTCTGGGTCACCGCCTGCTCCGAGACCGCGAGTGACACTCATGCCAATGAGCACTTTGTCCTGCACTGGCGAACTTGAGAGCGCCTGATGATCCGTATTGATCACGGCGAGTTGGAGCCGCTCGAGGTTTTCCATCTTGAGACGGTCCACGGCGTTGGAGCCGCCGCCGCCGACACCGACGAGTTTGATGGCGACGCTGCGATCCGCGAGGAGCTGAGAATCGAGGGGCAATTCGGAGGGATTCATGACGCAGCTCAGGAAGTGGTGAAGAGACGAGTAACGCTGTGCAAGAAACCAGATTTTCGCCGCACGGGCGCAGATTTTTCACCCTGGGTACTGATCCCGTAATAGAGCAAGCCGAGCGCAGTGTGATAGCCGGGATCGCGGAGATTTTCAGCCACCCAAGTGGGCGCCTCTCCGAGGTGAGCAGGAACGTTGAAAACTTTGGCCGCACATTCAGCGATGTCAGGAATTTTAGCCGTACCGCCGGTCAAGACGACGCCAGCCTGGCAGGTTTCGGAAGAGAAGCTGTGACCCAATTTTTTCTTCACGACTTCGAGTAATTCCCAAATACGAGCTGAGGTGATTTGTTCGATAGCGTAACGTGGAAATTGGCGGTCACCGATGGCGAAGTTGCCGTCGAGCCACACTTTTTCGGTTTTATCACGAGCCTGGAGCATAGCGCGCCCGTGACGGAGTTTTAGTTTATCGGCCTGGCCGTCAGTGAGACGGAGACCAAGGCTAAGATCGTTGGTGAGGTGTGAGCCACCGACCGGTACAACGCCGGTGGTGTGCGCAACGCCATCGCGATAAAGCACAAAATCGGTGGTGCCGGCGCCGATGTCGATGACTAGTACGCCGTTTTGGCGTTCTTCGGCGGTGGTGACCATGTGACCCGAGGCGAGACTAGAAAGCACGAGTTCACGCACTTCTAAATTAAATCCGCGAATGACGTGGATGTTATCGGCGAGGCGTTGTTCTTGGCCGTGGACCGTCCAGTAACCGACTTCTAATTTTTGACCGACGAGATTTTCCGGCGACGTGGGCACAAGGCGACCGTCGACACGGAACGGACGGCGAATATGATGCACAACCATGCGTCCGGCAGGGAGGTCCTTGGATTTGGCCAAATCGCAGACGGTGCGAATATCTTCGCGCTCAATCATGTTATCGGCCGATTTAACGTTTACAGAGGCTTCGTTGTAAAAACCTTCGAGGTGTCCACCCGTCTGGGCAAGAAACACCAACTCGATACGTTCACCGGCATCGCGTTCAGCGAGTTCGAGGGCGCTGTGTGTGCATTCGCTCGCGGCCTTATAATCGACGACGGCGCCCTTGATGACACCGCGTGAGGCGCATTCACCTCGTCCGATAATCGCGAGTTCACGACCGTTATATTCGCCGATGAGGGCGGTGACTTTGGAAGTGCCGATTTCGACGGCACCGATGAAGGTGGGTTTAGAACTCACGGAGCTTTTTTGGGCTGGGTGGAAAAATTACCGAATGCGGTGCTGTAGGGCGAGGACGGTTTAGAACCAACCGGCATAGCGCCGGCTTTGAACGACGGGGGTGATTTACCGATTACGGAGGTCGTGGGCAACAGTGGCGCATCCAGCGTGACAGTAACGTCGCGACCGTTGGCGAGATTGATGCGTTTGAATGTCGCCCCTTGTGCCGCGATGCGATCCAGCGTGAGATCGAGGTTAGCGAGTTGCGTGAAATAATCGGTGGTGGCGCTAAAAACAATTGTGCCTCCCGAGGCCGTACGCACCTCGATCTCGGCGTCGGCATTAAGTCGAGCGAGCGAGACGACCCGCCAAGTGGCATAAAGGTGCTCGGCTTCGAGTTGAGCTTTGGCGATGAGATCAGACGCGGCGCCCATACCCTCGATGGCCTGGAATCCGTTTGCTGTGCGCACGAGCTTCATGGGTTCTAGCCACGGCAGCGAGTTGAGCAATGCAATCTCATATCCAATGCCTGGGAAAACCACGCCATCTCGCGCGACGAGGAAAGCCTGTGGTTCGCCGTTGGCCAATTGGGCCATGACTCGGGCTACGGGCATGCGTTCGGTTATGCGGACCCGAAGCGTAGAGGGGAAAATCTTTGTCAACACCGCCGTCCGCACCTGACTGTGGGCGAGAAGTCGCTCACGCAATTCATCGAGATCAAGGCCTATCAGCGATGCACTCCGCGGTAAGGCGAGCGTGCGCACAAGCCAACCGGGATCCGCGCCGAGAAACCCATCGGTCTCAAAGCGTGGTGGTCCCAACGGCACTGCCGCGACAGCAGGGGCATTTCGAGGGTTTTCATGCAGCTCATGAGTTACCTGCCAAATTCCCACCAACACTCCTACGATTACAATCACCGCGACAGCAAAACGCAAAATTGAGCCCACGAGCCGGCGCCGCCCTTCGCGCGACATCGCGCGCGGTTTCACCGGCTGGGGAATATCTCTCCAGCTTCGGCCGGCAGGGTTGTTGTTAGGATCAATTCGCAAGAAATTCAGCGAGCCACAGCCGCGGAAAAACGCCCCAGTGCGGGCAACACCAACTCACGGGCCAAAGCCGTGAAATCTAGCCCCGCACAACGCGCACTCATCGGCAGTAAACTCGTTTCCTTCATGCCCGGCAGTGTATTGATTTCCAGCAAATAAAGCTCGTCGCTACCGACTAAGATAAAATCCACCCGAGCATAATCCCGACATCCACAGGCGGCGAAGGCTGACTCTGCTGCTCGCTGGATACTCAACGTCGTGGCCGCATCCAGCGGGGCGGGAGCAAAGTATTCCGTCGCGCCTTTGGTGTATTTACTCGCGTAATCATAAACACCCGACTTAGGCCGAATCTCAACCACTCCCATTGCCGCTCCCCGCAGGACCCCGACCGAAAGTTCTCGGCCTATCAAGCGACGTTCTGCCAGCCAAGAACCAGGAGTGAGTTGCGCGAGCGAAGCGGCGAGTTCACCGCGACCCGCATTGATCGTTAGACCGACGCTGCTGCCTTGATCATTGGGCTTGAGCACCACCTGTTGACCAAGCTTAGCGACAAGCTCGTCCGCCGTTGGCGCAGCTTTGGCGTCGAAAACCACCCCCGGACCGACCTGCACTCCACGCGAAGCTGCGGCGTTTTTCGTGCGCGTCTTGTCCATGGTGAGCGCGCTGCTGGCCGCATCACAACCTGCGTAAATCACACCCGCCACATCGAGTAAACGTTGCATCGAACCGTCTTCACCGAACCCGCCATGCAACGTCGAAAACACCACATGCCGCTTGGGATCGAGTCCAGCAGGCAAGGCGTCAGCCGTGATTTCAAAAAGCCGTGTCGGGAAAGAACGAGCGAGGGCGCATGCACTGGCGAGACCAGAGCCAAGCGAAACTTCGCGCTCAGAAGAAGTGCCGCCTGCGAACACGGCGATTTCGGGAAGGGAATTCATGAAATTAAGTGTAAAGATACGACCTCAGAGCACGTCTTTCCAGTGCTGTCCGTAAAGCAAAACTTCTGGCTCCAGCTCAATGCCTTGCGCGACTAGCACACGCGCACGCACCCTCCGGACGAGTTCGATCAAGTCAGCGCTGGTGGCCGCTCCTCGGTTTACCATGAAATTGGCATGTATCGGGGAGACCTCGGCGTCCCCCACCCGCTCGCCCTTGAGTCCGCTTTGGTCGATAAGTCGCCCGGCCGAATTACCTGGTGGATTCTTAAAAATACAACCTGCACTGGGTTCGCGAGGCTGCGACTCTTGGCGCTTTTTTTTATAAACATCGATTTGTCGACCAACCGCTTCGGTATCGGCGTGAGCGGCAGGACGCAGCAACGCCCCGAGCGCAATTGCATCATGCAACTCGGCGCAGTGCCGATAATCCACGTGCATAGCTGCCCGATCCATAGTTCGGCTTTCGCCACTTGCAGTAATGAGTTGCACAGCTTCAACCACGTCGAACATCCATCCACCCATCGCGCCAGCATTCATACGCAGCGCTCCGCCTACATTACCTGGTATACCCTCAAGAAATTCAAAACCCGTTAATCCCGCCTTTGCCGCCAACCCGCACAGATTTTTCAACCTGAGTCCAGCGCCCACCCATACCGCACCATGAGGCCGCGGTTCAAATTTCGCCCAATTTTCATGAGCCATTGAGATTACTAATGCCTCCACTCCAGAGTCTGGAACGATGAGATTGGAACCACGGCCAAGTGGTAAAACTGCGATGCCAGCCGCTGCAGCCGCAGTAAGTAAAAGACGGATGTCTTCGACGCTGCCCGGTTCGGCGTAAAGCCGCGCGGAGCCACCGATGCGGATGGTTGTTTTTACCGCGAGGGGTTCTTCACGCGTGAATTTAGTGGTAGCACCAAGACGCGGGCGCAGCGCTTGATGGAATTCGTCCCAGCGTTGCTCACTTGCAGTAAGGGGCTTGGATTGGTCGGCTGAGATTAAAGTCACAGGGTTCATGTGGCCGAGTTAGAGGAAATCGATGTGGAGCACGCCGGCGAGCTCACTAGTTGCTCAAGATCGTTGACCATAACTGCGACCGAATCGGCGCGATCCATCGCTTTGAGTTGGGCGCGATATTTAGAAAGCAGTCCGTCGTTAAAAATTAGATCAAGCACGGTACCACTTAGATTCGCGAGCGCGACCTGTTCGACTACTACGCCCCCGCCCTGCTGCTCAAAATAGGCCGCGTTAGCCCGTTGATGATCGTCGGCTGATTGAGGGAAAGGCACTAGAATCGCCGGCGTCTCACAACGAATCAGTTCCGCGATAGAACCGGCTCCAGCCCGAGAAACAACAAGATCGGCTGCGGAAAGCAGTTGGGCCACACGATCGCTGAACGGCACAAACATCGCGCTGATCGGCTCATCTATTTTAGTTTTGAGCGTGAGCGACTCAGGAGCTCCTTTACCCAATCCGGTGACACAATAAAGCTGCACACCTTCATGAGCGAGGGCCTTCACGTGTTCCCGTGCCCATTGATTGAGGGCGCTCGCGCCTTGGCTGCCACCGAGTAAAACGAGCACCTTACGCATCGGATCTAGCCCCAACGCCAGACGCGCTTCTACTGATGAGGTCCGCACGATCTCGCGGCGCACGGGCGGAGCTGCGTACCGAAGAGACGAAGCCTGCAGCCGAGGCAGCAGCACCCCTGGCGGCAAATACACGAGCGTAGCTAAACGCCCCAACCAACGAATGGCCATACCCGGCACGCGATTAGATTCATGCAAAACAACCGGTAAGCGCGACCATCTCCCAGCCAACACGATAGGGGCCGAGGTGAAGCCACCAAATCCCACAATACCGACCGGCGCAGTCTGCCGAATGAGCCGGCGGCAAAACCGCAAGGCCCGAAACTGCGCAAAGAGACAACGCACGAGGCTGATCGGGCGCCAAGAAAACCCCGAGCCAGGCATACGGGCAAAATGCATCTGCGGATATTTCTCAATGAGACGGGCATCCACTTTTTTCTGACTAATTAACAACGTGGCGGTGTGGCCACGGGCCGTGAGCTCCTCGGCTAGAGCGATGCCCGGTGAAAGATGTCCACCCGTGCCACCACAAGAGATGAGAAAGTGGCTCATGAAATTTTAAGTAAATAGTGCCTGCTGAAAAAGACCCATGTACATTAACCCAACACCTCGCGCATCGAGCGCGATTTCTCGGCAAGTACCGCACGTCCCCAAGTGCGTTGCGTGTTGAGGATAATGCCCACCAGCAAACCCATAAGTAACAGATTCGAGAGCCCGGCACTGATGAATGGCAGCGACATGCCCTTGGTGGGAAACACGCCGGTAACCACTCCGAGATTCACGATCGACTGCAAACAGATCAACATGAGGCAACCGGTCACGAGCAAGAAGTGAAAAAGGTTAGGCGCACGACGCAAATGCACGAGCCCAGCGATGAAAATCGTCGCGAAAACCGCCACTACGCCGAGTGTAAACCAGAGCCCAAGCTCCTCGCCGACGACCGCGAAAATAAAATCCGTGTGAGCTTCAGGCAAAAAATTGAGCTGTTGTCGCCCCTGTCCAAGCCCTGCGCCCTCGGTGCCACCGGCTGCGTAAGCCGCTAAGGCTTGGTATAGTTGATAAGTTCCCCCTTGCTTGTTACCCTCGACATCAAGAAAGGCGACAAAACGCCGTAGGCGATTCGGGTTGTGAATCACCATCACCGCGAAAAAGAAAACCGCGAGCCCAACGGTCGGAACAATATAACGCCATTTTGCACCCGCGAGAAACAGCAACGTGAGTCCCACCACCAGAGCAAGCGCTGCGGTACCGAAATCCGGCTCAAGTACAATCAAGCCCACAAAGGCTCCGATCAATCCCAACGGCAAAAAATAACCACGAACAAGTTCGCTAATGCGCGTCTGATTCAACGCGAGGTAATGCGAAAGACAAAACACTAGCGCGAGCTTGGCGAATTCAGAAACTTGTAATCTTACCGACCCGAAACCCAACCACCGACGACTACCTTTAACCGAAATCCCCAAACGTGGAATTAACACCAACAACAAAAGAAATAATGCGATACCGGCGATCCACCAAGAATAACGTCGCGCGTAATCAAGATTGATCCGACTAGCGACAAAACACAGAGCTCCAGCCATGAATACACCGAGGATCTGTTTATTGAGATAATAATACGGACCCTGTTTGAACGAAGCACTGGCACTGAACAAAATCGTCAGGCCTAAAATCGTTAACCCAATGCAACAGACAGCAATCAACGCGGCGGGATTGATAAGCTGGTAGGCACGAGGCGGAGCGACGGGCGCAGTCGACATGGCAGGCTCAGAAAGACGAAAAATGCAGAACGGATAAGCGGCAAAGATCCGCAAACGCGAACAGCATAGTATATTTAGGGCTTAGGCGCTGGGGCTTCCTCAACCTTAATTACAGGCACTTCGGCGCCGCTCGCAGGCTTCAAACCCGCATCAAGATCTTGCTCAACTGGAGGAACGACAAACAGCGGCTTCATGGGCTCAGGAGCCTTGGCCGAATCCACTGGCTTTGCGGCCGCTTTGGCTTTGTTCGCCGCCGTCGGAGCTGGTATAGTGAGGATTTGACCCGCGGTGATTTTTTGCGGGTCAGTAATGTTATTGGCGACGGCAATATCGCCCTGGCGAACCCCGTACTTGCGAGCAATTGTGCCCAGCGATTCGCCCATTTTTACTGTATGAGAAACGGCATCTCCAGCCGGCTTGACGGAGGCATTGGCAGAAGGCGTGGCCGCCTTGGTCTGAGTGGCTACCGACGAAGTTGTAGCGCCCGCCGCGGGAGCCTTGCCAGGAATGATTAGCTTTTGGCCGAGACGAAGCGAAGATCCGGTTTTAATGTTATTGGCCGCGGCAAGTTCGCTTACCGTGAGATGGTTTTTCTTAGCAATGCTCGAGAGGTTGTCATTTTTTACTACGACATAGGTCGTGGCTGGAGTAACATTAGCCAAAGGTGCGGCCTCAAGGGCACTAGCCGCAGGCGTGCCGGGACGAGTGGGCGTGAAACGTACACCACCGACTGCAGTGCTTATTGGTTCAGCGCCGAGCGGCGCTGCTGTTAGGGAAGATTCCGCCGCGACAGAGGAACTACCTGAAAGAGGCAAGCTCACCACAGGAGCTACCGGAACGGGAGCGGCTGCGGTATCCGCCGGTGCAGGGGCTGGTTTGCTCGTCGAGCTACAACCAGGATTAGCGAAAATGAGCATGAGTGCGAAAAGGTGGATACCCACGACTACGCCAAAGACACGGATGATTTTCATAGTTAAAGTAGATGGTTGTTCAGGATAAAAAACGCACGTTCAATTTAGAGAGAAATTCAGGGAAGATAATCAGGGAATACGTTGAGGTTAACGCAGTTTCAGTGTGCCAAGGCCGACAAGGGCGAAGATCAGGGACAAAACCCAAAATCGCAGAACGACCTTAGTCTCCGGCCAGCCCTTTTTCTGAAAATGGTGATGAATCGGAGCCATCAGAAAAAATCGTTTACCCTCACCAGTCGCACTTCGTTTTTTGGTGTATTTAAACACCGACACTTGAATCATGACCGATGCGGCCTCCCACACGAAGACTCCGCCAACAATTAGCAACGTCAGGGGCTGCTGCACCATAAAAGCCATAATTCCGATCAAACCACCGAGCGCCAGCGAGCCGGTGTCGCCCATGAAAACTTCGGCCGGGAATGAATTATACCAAAGAAACGCCAGCCCAGCGCCCACCAGCGAACCACAGACCACCGTCAGTTCACCCACACCGGCCACATACGGGATCAAAAGATAATCTGAAATAATCACATTGCCGGCGACGTACGCCAAAATGCCGTACACGAGTGACACTGAGATTGTGCAACCGATCGCCAGCCCATCCAATCCATCCGTTAGGTTGATCGCGTTACTAAATCCGACGAGCCAAAGGTATATAAAAATAAACAGTGCTGGCAGTCCGAACACCCCAGTGAACACATAAATCGGATGTTTCACAAACGGCACCCACAGTTCTCTGATTTTTTCCGCGCTTGCGGGGTGCCACAGCAGCGCAACCAACGCGATTACCGTGACCAATGTCTGCCAAAAAATTTTTTCTCTTGATGAGATACCGTTACGATTTTTGTGCACTACTTTGAGCCAATCATCACGAAAACCGACGGCGGTAAGTGCCGCATAAACAAATAGCGCGACACCGACCCAAATTTTGGGTTCAGCCCAGAGAACCGAGGACCCAAAAACTGCCGCAAAAATCAGTAGTCCGCCCATTGTCGGGGTGTTTTTTTTATCAAAACGCTGCGCGAGATCACCCGTCCGGTCGTCGTCGTAGTGCTGGCCGAATTTTAATTTCCGCAATTTTGCAATGAGCCAAGGCCCGATAATAAAGCCAATCATTGCAGCGGTTACAGTCGCGCCTACGGTACGAAAAGTCAGTGACCGAAATACGCGTAGTGGGCCGTAGAAATCTTCGAAATTAGCCAGATAACTTAGCATGAAACAATAGGGTCTAGGAGTGCGCTGAGAGCAGCCTCCAGTTGATAACGACGACTACCTTTAACAAAAATAGAACCACGGAAGCCTGCGATCGCCGCGGCAATGTCTGCATGCGTTGTCACCACCGAAATTTGCGAAGCATTGATTCCCTGCTCGATAGCACCGGCACAAAGTTCGTCCGCGTAATCACCAATCGTCACAAGTAAATCCTCTGCGCGCAAATCGATCAAACGCCCTAAATCATGATGATAGCGCCCGGCTTGCTCACCTAACTCCTCCATACCCCCGATCACATAAAGACGTGGTTCGGTTTCAGGTGCCACCGCGCGAAACGTCACCAGTGCATCGCGCATCGAGGCAGGGTTGGCGTTATAGCAATCAAGATAGAGCAAACAGCCCGAGACTCGCCGCCACTCACCCCGCATCGCAGTCGGCGCATAAGTCTGCAAGCGCTCTTGAATAACCGTAGCGCTGACGCCGAGGTATAGTGCTGCGCTGATTGCGAGCGCAGCGTTTTGGGCCATCCCATCAGTCACGCGCCGAAGTGTAAAAGCCGACATCTTACCCTGTCCCCTTAAGAGCTCAATGTGCGTCGTTTCCGGTGATTGCTTCAGAACAAATCCGATCGAGTTAGCAGGAAATTTCACCCCAGTATCCCGCGTGACTGGTTCCACCTTGATCTGTGACACTGCCAAGTCTTGAAACGCTGGAAAAGCTGCGCATTGCGCAGGATATATCGCTACGCCTGTAGGTCGCACCGCAGCGGAGAGTCGCGATTTCTCCAACGCGACACCGTCAATCGATCCCAATTCTTTGATATGAGCCGCAGCGACCAGTGTGGTGAGAGCGACATCCGGCTCGATCATTGCCGCTAGGACGCTCATATCTCCCGGAGCGCTAATGCCGGCTTCAATTACCGCAAATTGATGCCGACTCAGCTCCAAACGTGTAAGAGTAAGAGGTACGCCGAGATGGTTGTTAAGATTTCCTTCGGTTGCGAGCACGGGGCTAGCTTCCGCGCGAGCTCCAAGCAGTAATGCGAGAAGGTTTTTCGTTGAAGTCTTACCCGCACTGCCTGTTACACCAATCACTGGGCCAGCGAAGGCGCGCCGATGTTCACGCGCAATTACCTGAAAGGCTGCGAGGGTATCATCGACGATGAGTTGCGGCAGAGCCACGTTAAGATTAGGCGATGAGACAATCGCGGCCGAGGCCCCTGCTTGCAGCGCCGTCGCAAGAAAATCATGGCCATCGCGAACTGCGGTTTTAAGCGCGACGAAAATTTCACCCGGGCGAACTTGGCGCGTATCGATCGCGAAGCCAGTCAGTCGCGCGGTCGGCGAAACCGTCCAGCGACCGCCGGTCCAACGAGCGATTTGGGCTGGATCAAAATGCGGCATCACAGGCTTGGCGTTTTGTGGCGCAGTAGATCTCGTACGACTTCACGGTCGTCAAAAGGCACAACCGTGGATCCTAAGTGCTGATAACTTTCGTGGCCCTTACCCGCGATGACCAAGGTATCACCCGGCTTGCAGGCATCAAGTGCGAGGCGGATGGCTCGTCGCCGATCTTCGATCCAAGTAAATTTTTCTTGCTGGGTTACACCGGCCTGCATGTCGGTGAAAATTTGCGTGAGCGATTCCTCTTTCGGGTTATCAGCCGTCACCATCGCCAAATCGGCGAATTCTTGCACGGTCTCAGCCATGGCCGCCCGTTGCGTACGTTCACGGTTACCCACGCATCCAAAAACCACAAAGAGACGACCGGGCGTCATCGGTCGCAGCATTCCTAAGGCCGCGCGCAACGAATTTGCGGTGTGAGCATAATCAATTAACACCTCGAATTCCTGCCCTTCCTCAATGCGTTCCATGCGACCTGGAATGCCCTTGAAGGCGCGCAACTTAGCAAGAAAAACAAATGGATCGCGGCCAAGAGCGTAGGCCGTGGCGATTGCGGCGAGTAAGTTACTTAAATTAAAACTTCCCACTAAAGGAGACTCGATCTGCATAGCGCCAGCAGGCCAGATGAGTTTGAAGTTCGTATTTTTAAGCGTGTACTCGATATTTTCCGCACGAACATGGGCCGTAGGTGTTTGACCATAAGTGAAGGTGCGCACCTCAGAGGGTATCCTCGCCGCTAGCTGGACGCCATGTTGGTCGTCGAGATTGACTACAGCAACTTTCGGTGCGGCCCCATTCTCACCATTAAACAAACGCGTTTTGACGTCAAAATAGGCAGACGTGGTTGCGTGGTAATCTAGGTGCTCGCTAGAGAGATTGGTGAATACTGCTGCCCCGAGGCGGAGTCCATGAACGCGCTGTTGATCGATACCGTGTGAACTGACTTCTACAACGGCTTGTCGGCAACCCGCGTCACGCATTTGCGCGAGCATCCCATAAACATCCAGCGACTCGGGCGTGGTACGAAACGATGGGACCGTACGCGCCCCGAGATCATAGTTAATCGTACCCATGAGCCCGACGCGTTGGTCACCGCTTAAGAAATGTTGGATAAGATGCGATACTGTCGTTTTACCGCTGGTGCCTGTGACCCCGACTACCGACAGATCACGATCGGGAAATTTGTAGTACCGCTGTGAAACCCGCGCGAGTGAGGCGCGTGCATTGGCTACTTGGATAAAAGTCACCTTTGCGGGTGGATGCGCCGGCATGTTTTCCGTAACGATGGCTACCGCGCCGCGGCTCATGGCTTCATCGACAAAATGTGCTCCATCCAGACGAAAACCAGGGAGTGCAAAAAAGACATTACCCGGAGCCACGCGACGACTATCCATTGCCAAGCCCGAGATCGGGCGATCCAAACTTCCCTTGATAGCTAGTATTTCGTCTTCGCCAAAGTAATCGGAAAGTTTGGGCGCTTTCTTAAAGACGCGATTAAGCGCCAAAGTCTCGCCCCGAGTACGACGTGCCGGACGGGGTGCAAAAGCCGCAATGAGCGCGTGATTGGTTGAAAGATAACCGATCATTAACGGGATCCCTTTAGAGCGAGGCGTGAGGCAGGCCCCTTGGGGCTCGGGGCGACGGGCGAGAGCGGCACCACCGGTTTTATATCAAGATGGCGGATAAGTTGTTCCGCGACACGCTTGAATGATGGGGCGGCAACTTTCGCGCCATAAGCTACACCCCCAGGACAATTTTTGTCGGCTCCGTCGACGATGACTGAGATCACGAGGCGCGGTTGGCTTGCGGGTAAGAATCCAACAAAAGAAACCACGTGTTCACGTTCGGAGTAACGTCCGTTTACGATTTTTTGAGCGGTACCCGTTTTTCCAGCGACTTCATAATCTTTGATCGCGGCCTCAGGAGCCGTACCCTCTTTAGATGCGACGCCTTGCAACATCCGCGCCACGGTCTGCGCGGTACGTTCGGAGACGACCCGATCGCCCTCGCGACGATCAAAGCGATAAACGACTTCTCCAGACGAATCCAACACCTGACGAATGATACTCGGACGCAACATGACGCCACCGCTCGCGATCACGGTCATTGCCTGATGCATTTGTAACGGTGTGGCGGCGATGGAGTGTCCCATCGGCATGCGCGTAATCGTGAGTCCGTCCCATTTCTTGGGCGAGGCCAACATACCTGGGCTTTCAATTCCGAGATTGGGAAATCCTGTGAGCTGGCCGAATCCGAAAGCGCGAGCGTAAGCGTAAAAACGATCATCGCCCATCGACATCGCAAGTTGCGCCGCACCGCGATTTGAAGAATGAGCCACAATTTCGGCGACGGTCAGGCGATGGTCGAAATGGTGATCCTCGCGGGGAAGTTTACGGGTCTTGCCTTGGTACTCGATGGAATCGCTCGTGCAGTCGAAGGTGGAACCGGCGTTAACCAAACCTTCGTTGAGCGCTCCGGCCACAGCGACGATTTTGAAAACCGAGCCCGGTTCATACATATCAGAGACGGCGATATTACGCATACGCCCCTGCTCTTCTTTGGTGAGCTTATTGTAAGTATTGAGATCGAAGCTCGGGTAATTACCGAGCGCGAGAATGAAGCCGGTACGTGGGTCACTAACGATGATAGTGGCTTTCTCGGGCGCGTATTTTGAGGCGATGGCGGCGAGTTCTTCGTCAACGATTTGTTGGACGACGGAATCGATAGAGAGTTTTACACTATAGCCATCCGCAGCGGGAACTTGGCGCGTACGGAATTGGGCGAGTTCCTCCCGTTTGCCGTCTTTTTCGGATTCGAGCCAACCGTTGAGACCGTGTAGATAAAAATCGGCGTACCTTTCGATACCGGTGACAGGGCGCTCTGCGCGGTCCACATAGCCGATGATGTGAGAGGCGATGGAATTATTCGGATAAGCACGTCGATAGACACGCTGACCGATCACACCTTTGATATTAAGTTGTTTGATCGCGGTAAACGTCGTTTCCGTGATCGAATCGCTCAATTTTGCAAAACGGATGGCGCGATTTCCCGCAGCATCGGGGGCCTCATCTTCGTCGTCAGAATTTTCTATTTCAGAGTCAATGGATGCGACGGGCGTAGAGGTGTCACTGGGGGTGACGTTAAACGCAAAGTTCGCGGACTTGGACGCAGAGGCTCCAGTGCGCTCCACATTTTGGGTAGAATTTGCTACAACCGCGGGACGAGTCTTCGTATTGAAAATCCGAGCGAGTTCGCTGGGGTTCATGCCAATCAAGCCGGCGAGCTGGGGCCACTTCGATTCGTCTTCTTTGCGAAGTGATTGTGGATCGACAGCAAGAATGATGAGGGAACGACTGGTGGCGAGTTTAGCTCCGTTCGCGTCGAGAATATCGCCGCGCCGACCCGGCAACGGATCAATTTTATAGCGGGCTTGGGAAACGTAACGCAGCAACGCATCGCGATCGAGGACGTGCAACCAAACCAGGCGCGCCCCAACACCGACAAAACTCGCCAACACAATGGTGGCGAGGAGGATTTGACGAGGATTGGAAGCGAAGCCTTTGGACATGGCTTAGTTACGCGAAGCCAATTTGAAACTGATCGGCATAGGCCGATCGGAAAGCAGACCACGACTGGCTTTGGAGGCGAGACGCATGCCGGCGTTTTCCGTGATGGACTGAGCGACGGGCATGACGAGACCAAGGCGCATCGAGACATTACGCTGTTTGAGACGAGCTGGGTCTTGCTCAATTTCGATGGCGGTAGCGGTTTCGTCGAGGTGGCGATGAAGCTCAGCAAGGCGCGACTCGAGGACCTTATTGGCGTTGGCGGTGAGAGAAATTTGATGACGCATCCACACCGCACCCAGACCGAGCGAACCGCTGAAGCAGATCGTGCACAGTGTGAAAATGAAGAACTGATTCACAAAAGCGTGGTTGGTCGTACGCATGTTTGGATTAGGCGAATGTCGAGGTGGTAATCAGAGTTTACGTAGCGCGCGGAGTTTGGCGGAGCGGCTGCGAGGATTAGCAGCAAGTTCGTCTTCTGCGGGCGTTACTGGGCGGCGCGTGAGGGGTTCGGCGTATTTTTTGCGCAGATCCTGCGGGAGAGAATCATGGGCGCCTTCGGGTTGGCCGCATTGACGACGGAAAAATTGTTTAACAGGCCGATCTTCCAACGAATGAAAACTGATGACGACGAGCACGCCGCCGGGGGCCAGTTTCGTAAATGCCGCGGGTAAAGCGCGCTCGATGGCGCCGAGTTCGTCATTTACCGCGATGCGAATACCCTGAAACGAACGTGTCGCGGGATGAACCTTGGAGGTATGGCGATCACGCGGGGGAATGGCCTCAGAGATCAGGCTGGCGAGTGTTGAAGTGCGGGCTAACGCGCCCGTGGCGCGGGCAGAGATCAGAGCCCGGACGACGCGACGCCAATTTTGTTCTTCGCCATAATCGCGGATCGCGCGCACTAGCATCTCCTCCGTCGCGGTCTCGAGCCAGCGACTCGCCGGCACACCGGCGCGAGGATCCATGCGCATATCCGCAGGGGCGTCCTGACGGAACGAAAAACCGCGCTCACCGTCATCGAGCTGAAAAGAGGAAACCCCGAGGTCAAAAAGGATGCCGTCGAATCCCGTTTCAGGGAGCTCGCCAAGCTGACCAAAATCTCGATCCACGAGGGTAAAGCGTTGACCGTACACGGCGGTTAATTCGGCAGCTCGCGGGCCAGCCGCGGGGTCGCGATCCAGCGCGAGGACGTTTACATCTGGCGCCGCGTCCAGCAGCGCGCGGGTGTGTCCGCCGCCGCCGAAAGTGCAATCCAAGTAACGTCCCGCCGGACGAGGCGACAGAAAGGCCAACGTCTCACGCATGAGGACGGGTTGATGGCCAGGTTGCATAGGCGCGGGGTAAATTTCAGCGACCGCCGCGGACATCGGAGGAGGGCCGGAGCCTTTTTAAATTAACCTGATAGACCGGACGTAAAATCAGGCCGTTACTCACGCGCGCTCTGACGATCGGCGTAATCGAAGAGCGCAAAGTCGAAGCAGCGCGGAACATGCGAGCCGAAGCGGAAAGATTGCGCGAGGAGGCAGAGACTCCGACAGCCGCCTTGATTAAGGCGAGACGGGCGGTGGCGATTAAGGGAGAGCGGCGCATGGTCGTTAGATCCCGAGCCGGCGCATAATGTCGCCGAAGTTGTCACCTGCCGTACGCGTCTCGACTTTAGCCCAACGGGCCGGTGCGTAGAGATTGAATTTGGTCAAGGAGCCCACGAGCACCGCGTCTTTGGCGATTCCGGCATGAGCCAAAAGTTCAGTACCCACTGCGATACGACCCTGTTTATCAAAAGAGAAAGCCTGAGTCTGAGAAAAAAAGCGGGCTACAAAATCCTGCCCCGCACCATCGCTTAATGCCATCTGCGCGATTTTGGCGTGGAGTTTCTCCACCTCAGCCGGAGGCAAAACAGCGACATAACCATCTGGGTGAGGCGTCGCCAAAAAAGCATCACTCTCTTCGTGGGCATGGCGCCAGGCCGAGGGGATCGTCAGCCGACCTTTCTCGTCGAGGGTGTGCCTAAAAAGGCCGGTATAAAATGCTTTGCCGGGTTGAGCCATGAGGGTCGGGAGCCGCCAAGCGCCCCACAACACCCCATTTCAACCCATTTTCACCCACAACGGTCAAGCAAAGATCGTAGAAAATCTCATGATTTTGTTCACAAAAAGTTCACTGCGCACACCTGCGAAGCCCCGTTACGTTTATTTATGGGGCTTCGTTAGGCTGGGTCCGCTTGATGCCGAGTAGTAGAACGCCCGTGTGCATCCGCGTCCGCGGTCGAAAACCTATCATCAGTATCCAAGATGACCCCAGTGTGACCTGAACACGATCAACGCGTGTGCGTCATTGCCGGGGAAGCGCAGAATGTGCTTCCCCGGATAAATCGGACATGCCCAACGCGTGTCCGTCAGTCCCGGAGAAGCACAGTGGTGCTATATTCTGATCCGTGACCGCGGGTGCGGGTGATTACATTTTGTAGTGCGGGATATCTAACCACGTGCCACCTTTGATAGCCGATTGATGGGCCACAATGCCAGCGACGGTTAAATTAAGCGCCATGGCGACATGCACCAGCGGCTGACGGCCTTGGAGTAAGGCACTCACAAATTCGTTGGTTAA
>CANGCX010000005.1 GCA_947452315.1 Opitutia bacterium
GTAAGACTCGAAGTCGGCGGGGCTTAAGGGAGGCAACATAGTGAAGGGACCGGTTGAAACGCAGCGGTTACGCTGGTAATAACCGTGAAGTGAGGCGTAAGTGCGTCAACTGTGCGTATGGGGGCGATAGTTTTCGGGGTGGGTGAGGCGCGGAGTTCGGTCTGGATTTTAAGAGGTGGAGCGAACGTAATGGTTGAAACACCATACCCCTCATGATCGTCCAAGGCATCCTCAATCCTCAGTTGCTCGCCCTGCTCGCGCGGGTGCGTCACACTAATACACTCGTGATTGCGGACCGCGGGTTTCCCTTTTGGCCTGGGCTCGAGACAGTGGATATTTCTTTGATCGATGATGTGCCCACGGTGTTGCAGGTCTTGCTCGCAGTGCGGGCTAATTACACGGTAACGCAGGCGTTCATGGCTAAGGAATTTGCGCGCGAGAATTCGGCAGCGACGCGGTCGGCTTTTGCGGCGGCGCTAAAAGGAGTGAAGGTGGCGACCGAGTCTCATGTATCACTCAAGCGCCGGGTGCCAGGGGCGATCGGCTTGATTCGTACCGGCGATACGACGCAGTACGCCAATATGGTATTGGTGTCGGGCTGACTAGTTGGTCTTAGGCCTCTTTTAAATTGATCACGGACACCCGTCCGGCCTTTTATAATATTTTTATTCTTTAACTAACATAATATGAGCACCTCCCCTGATTATCTTAATTCTTTGTTTTCGCTGCGCGGTAAAGTCGCGGTCGTCATCGGCGGCACAGGCGAGTTATGCGGTGCGATGGGCGAAGGCCTCGCGGCAGCCGGCGCTGAAGTCGTGCTGGTAGGACGCAATGAAGAAAAGGCCAAGCCCCGCCTCGATCGCATCCATGCTGCGGGTGGTAAGGGGTACTTTGTCTCAGCTGAAGCCAGTGAGAAGCAGGCGCTCGAGCAGTTATTGGCTACGGTGTTAGCGCGCTCGGGTCAGGTTGATATTGTCGTCAATGGTGCCGGCGTGAACTCGGCGACGCCGTTTCTCGATATCGCCGAAGACGAATTTGATCGGATCGTGCGGATTAATATGAAGGGTGTTTTCTTGGGCTGTCAGATTTTCGGCAAGTATCTGGTCACACGTGGCCAAGGTGGATCTATTATTAATCTTGGCTCCATGTCGGGTGTGGTACCGCTCTCTCGCGTGTTTACCTATTCGGCGACGAAGGCCGCGGTGCATAACCTTTCTAAGAATCTAGCTCGAGAGTGGGCGACCCAGAAAGTACGCGTTAACACCTTGGTGCCCGGATTCTTCCCCGCGGAACAGAATCGTAAGATTCTCTCCCCAGAGCGCGTGACTTCGATCATGGGTCACACCCCTATGAAACGCTTTGGCGAAGCCAAGGAGTTGGTGGGTGCGACGCTATTGCTCGCTGGTGATGCCGCGGGTGGCTTTATTACCGGATCCGAGATTATTGTAGACGGAGGTTATCACGCGATGACGATCTGAGTTTGTGTTAATATATTGTATTAATCGGCTATATAATCCTTGCAGCTGAATTATAAATGACCCAATATAGGTCTGATGATCACCGAACAAATCAAAGAACTTGAGGCGACCCGAGCTAAGCTCGCGTCTTTGGAACAGTCGATTGAGCAAGAAATGGAAGCTGAATTGGCGGGCTTGCCCGGCAAGTACGGTTTCGATTCGATGCAGGCTCTAATCAAGCGCTTGAAGTCGATCGGCGGCGTCCGCGCTAAGAAGACCCGCGCCCCGAAAGCCAAAGCCGCTCGTCCTGCCGCCGGTCAAAAACGCGCCCGCGCGACGATCACCGAAGAGATGAAATTGCAGGTCAAAGCGTTGACGGAAGCCGGCAAGACCGGTCCAGAGATCGCTGCGGCCGTTGGTATCTCGATGCCGAGTGTCCAGAACATCAAGAAAGCCTTTGGTTTGGTGAAAGCTCGCGCCTAAACCTCAGTTTTTTTATTATTTGCAAACCCCGTCATCTGACGGGGTTTTTTGTTGGCCTAATACAAGAGTGCTCTGGGTTCGTCGAAGCTTTGCGGAATAATATTATAGGTCGCGCCCACCTGATTTAATAACGAGCCAAAGTAGGATCGAGCTGTTGGGCCCAAGCATCGATGCCGCCCGCTACATTGCTGACGCGGGTGAAACCTTGCGAGCGTAGGTATTCGGTAACGCGCAGACTACGACCGCCGTGGTGGCAGTGAATGAGCAGATGCTTGTCGCGCGGCAGCACGGTCAACTGCTCAGGAATCTGTCGCATGGGAATCGCTTGCGCGCCGACGATGCAGCAGATGGCGCACTCATGGGGCTCGCGGACATCAATGAGCAACGTCTCGGCGGGAGCTGCAACTAGAAGACGTTGAGTTTCTTCAACGGAGAGTTCCAGCGGTACGGCGGTTTGGGACATAGGAGTGGGCGTGGATTCGGGAGGGCAGGTGAAAGTGTAGTTTGCTGGATTGAGTGCGTGGATCGCGGGTGAGGGTGCGCAGGAGTGGCACGTAGGTGAACGCGAAAATTTGAGGTCAGAGAATTTTTGATTCAACGCGTCGTAGATCAGCAAGCGCCCACGCAAGGTTTCGCCGATACCTGTGATCAGCTTGATCACTTCCAGTGCTTGCAGGCTGCCGATCACCCCGCACAAAGCGCCGATGACGCCGGCCTCTCCGCAATTTGGCACGGTACCCGCGGTCGGTGGCTCGGGGAACAGGCAACGATAACACGGCGCCCCGTGCTTCGGATCGAAGACGGTGACCTGCCCCTCGAACTTATAAATGCTGCCGTATACGAGCGGCCGGCCCGCTAGGGTGGCGGCATCGTTGTTGAGGTAGCGCGTGGGAAACGTGTCGGTCCCGTCGACTATGATATCGTAAGCTTCGAAGAGGTTGAGGGCGTTAGCGGCGGTGATCCCCTCGTCGTGCTCGACGACGCGAATAAAGGGATTGGTTTGGCGGAGGCGCGCGGCGGCGGAGGTGACCTTCGGTTGGCCGATGGAGGCGTCGTTGTGAAGAAGTTGGCGTTGGAGATTGTGGGCTTCAACGCGGTCGAAGTCAGCGATGCCGAGCGTGCCTACGCCGGCGGCGGCGAGGTAAAGCGCGGCGGGGCTACCGAGTCCGCCCGCGCCGATGACAAGCACGCGCGCGGCGGCGAGTTTTTGTTGGCCGGCGAGCCCGATCTCGGAAAGCAAGAGGTGCCGACTGTAGCGTGTGAGTTCAGCGGGGGAAAGGGAAGGCGAGGCGGCGGCCATAAGGCAAAGAGAGTCGGGCGCGGGCAGGTCGCAATTGAAATTGCACCGTGGGTGTGGGCCGGTCGAACTTGCGGCATGCGTTTTATCGGAATCGACTATGGCACACGCCGCTTGGGTCTCGCTTATGGCGATGAGCTCGGCGTGGCGACGCCGTTACCGGCGCAAGTCGAACTGGAGCCGGAGCGGCGCTGGGCAGGATTGACGGCGATGGTGAAGGCGCGACGCGCGACGGATCTAGTACTCGGTTACCCACTCAACATGGATGGCACGACGGGATTTAAGGCGAAGGAGGTTGATGCGTTTGCGGCGCGTTTGCGCGCAGAGCTGGGTCTGCCGGTGCATCTGGTGGACGAAACACTCACGAGCCACGAGGCGGAATCGACTATCGCTAAAGGCCGGCGTCGCGAAATCCGGGCGAGTGGCATTGTGGATTCGCGGGCGGCGACTTTGATTTTGCAGGATTATCTCGATCAGAAATTTCCGCAGAATCCACCTGATGAAAGCCGCTGAACCACCGGTGCTCCCACGTTGGAAATGCGTCTGCGCCTATGATGGGGCGCCGTTTAGTGGTTGGCAAAGTCAGCCCGGCGGCAACGGCATCCAAGATATCATAGAGGCGCGGTTAGCGCAGATTTTTGGCGGTCCAGTGCGCACGCATGCGAGCGGGCGCACAGATGCCGGCGTGCACGCGCGGGCTCAGGTGTTTCACTTCGAAGCGGCGTGGCGGCACGCCCCGGAGCGATTGTTGGCGGCTTTGCGGGCGGAGTTGCCGCCGGCGATCCAGATCGCCACGGTGCGTGCGGTGGCTGCGACGTTTCATGCGCGGTTCTCAGCGACGGGAAAAATCTACAAGTATCACGTGCACCTCGGCGACGCGGATCCATTTACTCGGCCGTATGCGTGGGCCGTGTTTCGGCCGTTGGATTTGACGGCGATGGAGGAGGCGGCCGCGGTATTGCGCGGCAAGCATGATTTCAAGGCGTTCTCGGCGTTTAACGGCGTGGAGCGCGAAGACACCGTGCGAGATTTGCGCCGGCTGGGGATTGCACGTCGAGGTGCGCACGTGAGCATCACAGCGGAGGCTAACGGTTTTCTCTATAAAATGGTGCGGAGCCTGGTGGGCGCGCTCGTGGCGGTGGGAGAGGGTAAACTTACGCCGGCCCAGGTGCGGGAGATTTTGGAGTCGCGCATTCGAACGAATGTCGTGCAGACGGCGCCGCCGCAGGGTTTGTTTTTGGAAAAGGTGTTTTACCGATGAGCACGGCAGGTCCCTTTCCCCCCGTGCGTTCATGACATATGTATTGTAAAGCCTTCAATCGAGGATACGAACCATTCCATGGCGGCTAGAGCTGTCGCGATGCCTGCCTTGGAACGGACCCAACCCTTTTTAGCAAAAGAGGAACAGATAAGCGGCATTTAGTTCGACCGAGAGTTTTCCACGGTGGCACCTGGACGCGCTTTTAGCATTCGGAATTTGGCGCGGGGCGCACTAGGGCTACCTCAAAAATGCCTTTGCACTGGTTGCAGGAGCCCGCCTTACTCCCGATCTGAAATATGTGCTCGCCGACGATGTTTTTACTACCGGTTCCACGCTCAATAACTGTGCGCGCGTCCCGCGCCATGCGTGGGCGTTGAATCTGGACATCGTGATATTTGCCCACGGTTAACTTTCTCCTTCGCCATGCATTTTGATAAACCGACCTACAAGGTCCGCAAAACCGCCAAGAAAGAGATCCCCAAGGGTCTTTACACCAAGGATCCGCTGACTGGCGAAATTCTCTTCAATAAGGAGATCGAGGACAATCAGATGGTTGTGCCGCGTAGTGGGCACCATTTCCCCATCGGCGCACGCGCACGCATTGATTCGCTTTTCGATGAAGGCACTTTCGTGGAGTCCGATGCGGACGTAAAATCCGGCGATCCGTTGAAGTTCGTCGATTCCCAGCCTTATCCGGAGCGCATCAAGCGCTACGAGAAAGACAGCGGCTTGCCTGAAGCGGTGATCTGCGGCACGGGCAAGATTTACGGGATTAAGGTGTCTGTCGCGGTGATGGATTTTCGTTTCTGCGGCGGCGCCATGGGCGCAGCGGCGGGCGAGAAGATCACCCGCGCCATCGAGACCGCGCTTTCTAAGAAGACGCCATGCATTATTTTCAGCGCCTCGGGCGGCGCGCGCATGCAGGAAGGCATTTTTTCCCTCATGCAGATGGCCAAGACCAGTGCGGCGTTGGGTCGCTTAGCCGAGGCGAAATTGCCTTTTATATCGGTACTTACGCATCCGACGATGGGCGGGGTCACCGCCAGTTTCGCCACGCTTGGTGACGTGATCATTGCGGAGCCGGCGGCTTTGATCGGCTTTGCGGGTGCTCGCGTCATTAAGGATACGACCAAGCAATCGCTTCCCGCAGGTTTCCAGACTGCAGAATTTTTACTCAAACATGGCTTGATCGACCAAATTGTGCCGCGACTCGAAATGCGCGAGCGACTCCGTGATATCCTCGCGGCTTTGCACACAAAAAAGGTGCCCGCCTCGCTCGCGGCTAAGAACTAAAACCACGACCGCCGGCTAGCTGCGGTGGTCTGTTTTTTGTCCGTCCATGTCTGTCGAACCCTCCCTGACCGACTATGCGGCGGTGCAGGACTATCTTTTTAGCC
This sequence comes from Opitutia bacterium, assembly GCA_947452315.1. Lineage (GTDB taxonomy): Bacteria > Verrucomicrobiota > Verrucomicrobiia > Opitutales > Opitutaceae > Tous-C4FEB. The sequence continues at coordinate 5,896 of CANGCX010000005.1, forward strand.
TCAAGGCCCAGGGGCTAAAGTTCGGTATCGATCGCATGCGTCTGCTCGCGGCTGCGATTGGGCAGCCAGAGCGCGCGGTGCCGTGTGTGCATGTGGCGGGGACTAACGGTAAGGGCTCCGTCTCCGCGATGTTGGATGCGATTTTTCAAGAAGCGGGATTGCGGCGCGGTCTATACACCTCGCCTCATCTCGTGCGCCTTGGTGAACGCGTCCAAGTGAACCGCCAGATTTTGACCGAGTCGGAAATCATGGAGTACGCGCGGGAGCTACGACCGATCGCCGCGCAACTCGCGGCCGCGGGCGGCGTGGATGATCATCCGAGTTTTTTTGAGTTTATGACAGCGATGGCTTTCCTGCAATTTGCGCGGAAAGGTTGCGAGGTGAACGTGATCGAGGTCGGTATGGGCGGTCGCTTGGATGCGACCAACATTGTTACTCCGGTCGTAAGCGTGATCACTTCTATCGGGCTAGATCACTGCGAAATGTTGGGCCACACCGTCGAGCTGATCGCCGCGGAGAAAGCCGGGATTATCAAACCCGGGGTGCCGGTCGTGATGGGGCGCGTACCGCTGGCGGCGGAGCGTGTAATTCGCGCGCGTGCGGCGGAATGCGGCTCACGTCTCGTCAGCGTGAGTGAGGTGTTTGGCGTGGAACTCGCGGCGTATCCGCCGACCAATCTGGAGGGTGATTATCAACGCTGGAACGCGGCCACGGCCACGCTTGTTGCGCGCGAGTTAACTCTGCGTTGGTCGATCCGCGAGGCACAGATCGCGCGGGGCTTGCTGCACGTGGATTGGCCGGGACGTTGGCAACGCATCCGCCTCGGTGGGCGGCTCGTTGTACTTGATGCTTCGCACAATCCCGAGGGCGCACAAATTCTTGAAACCAGTTTGGCGCATCTGGTGAAGGAGACGGGACGCGCGCCGATTGTGGTGACAGGTGTTTTGGGCGCGGTGCGTGCGCGACCGCTTTTGGAGACGATCAGCCGCTATGCGTCGGAGATTCATTTTGTTGTGCCGCAGCAGGCTCGCGCGTGTGGCTATGCGGAAATGGAAGCGTTGGTGCCGGCGGAGTTCGCCGCGCGCGGCGGACGCATCGTGCGTTCGAGCGTGGATACGATTTTCCCAGGAGCAGACCGGTGCAACGTGGGCGGTCCCGACGACGTTGTCGTCGTGACCGGCTCGATTTATCTGCTCGGCGAGATCATGGCGAGGCTGGCGCCACAACGCGGCCCTGGTGAGGGCCGATTGCAGGATTTTTGAACCGCGGCGAGTTTCGCCCGGATCAAACGAGTTTCACCAGATCAGCCGTGGCAGGCACGTCTTTGATGATCTGTGAGGGTTCGGGGCCAACGCCAAGGTAGCGGAGATTGGGTAGCTTATCGGTGCTGGGCCAAGATTCGCCGGCGTAGGCGACATCGAGCGTGGCCTTCATCATCGCCGCGACGTAGCGTTGGGCGTTGCGCGGGAGTGCGGCAAAGTGGCGAACTTTTGAAATATCCTCCGTCCATCCGGGATGCGCGGTGTAGACGGGCTTGAGTGTTTTGCGCACTGCCTCGTTGCGGGGGACGTGGCGGTAGATTTTGCCGCTAGCGTCTTGGTAAGAGGTGCAGATGAGCAAATCGCCCGACCACGCGCCGGAGTGCGTGAGTGCATCGGACTTGTTGATCATGACGTCTTGAAATCCGCCATAGCGGAGGGCGTCGCCTTTTTCTACGGCGTCGAACCAGCCGACCATGCGTTGGCGACCAGTGCTGGTGCCGAATTCGATTTGCTTGAGCTTAATGGCGAGCGGGTGTGCGTCGCCCATTTGCGTGAGGAAGGTGTGGGTGCCGACTTTGGTGTCGTAGGCTTTGGCAACGCCGAAGGTGTGGATGCGTTGCACAGGGATGCCGGCGCTCTCGAAGAACTCGGGGGTGTAAGTGTGCGAGGCAGTGACGTTGGGCGAGAAGCCGTGGCGCTTATCGAGCCAGTAGGCTTGGCCAAACTCGCCGATGATGGTGCGGCCGGCATGGAGCTCGCGAAGAATCAACTCGCGGACTTCGCCGATGTTGGGCGCAAGGGCTACGCCTGCGGACCAGGTAACTTGCGTGAGGGCTTCGAGGTTGAGCGTGAACGGCGCTGCGCCGCGGAAGCGCGTGAAATCAAATTCTTCTTTGTTGAAAACCCCGAGTTCGATCCCTTCAGCATTCGCGCGGAGCTCGGCGGTGGTGAGTTTGTCGAAGAAACCAGCGAAGGTTTCGGGGCTGACGCGGCAGACGTGTTGGATGACACGGAGGGCACGGTCGGCGCGTTGGGCGAGTTTGCGCGCAAAGAAGTTGGGGCCAGCAAGGAAATCAGAGAATGTCATTTGCCACTGGCTGATTTCGTCGGCGTAAGCGGGCGTGATGCCGCGGCCAGTCGATCCGCGGGGTTCTTCGGCGAGGACCTTTTCGCGATAATCTTCCCAAGCAAGATCGAGGAGGCGATGCGTGAGGTCGGTGACCATTGTGCGCTCGTCGATCAGTAGGCGGGATAGAATGGCATGGCCTTTGAGTTCGAGTGGCTTTGTTTCCCACCAGATTTTGCGCGGATCGGCGACGACACCGGCGCCGATGCAAAGATGAGCCGCGTCGCGGACGACGACGCCGGCGGGCAGGAGGTTCAGTTTGACGCCGCCGGCGGTGTGGCCGGAGTTGGCGCCGCCGTTGACCTTGAGCACGACGGAGACCGCGTGCGGAGTGCCACGAAGTTCGTCGGCGACCTCAGGAATGAGACGGCCTTTACCCTCGTCGCCTAGGGAGATACCGACATCGGCGATGAGTTGGCTGGAAAAAGGGAGAAGTGACATGGGTTGCAGTGCAACCGAGTCAGGCCCGTTGAGCGGAACGTCCCCTGTTGCCGAAAAGGAAAAGCGCGGAGGGAGGGGGGACGGCAAACAGAAAAACGGCCGGCCCGGGTTAGGTCCAATCAAGGCGCATCACGACGCTGGAACAAAGACGGCGCACACGGGCGAAGGGACATCGAGGCGTTGTTTGGTAGAAGTAAGTCGGCCGGTTTGGGGGTCGACGCGGAAGACTGTAACCGTGTTGGAGTCTTGGTTTTCTGTGATCAACCAAGTGCCGGTGGGGTCGAGGGTGAAGTGGCGCGGGGTTTGGCCAAGGGTGGGGACGCTTTCGATGTAGGTAAGTTCGCCGGATTTTTGGTCGATTAAGTAAACAACGAGCGTGTTAGCGCCGCGATTGGAACCGTAGAGGAAGCGGCCGTTGGGGTGGACCTGGATTTCGGCGGTGCTGGTTCCTTTGGCCGTGGGGTTGCCGGGAGGAAGCGTTGAGATTGTTTGAAGGTGGGTGAGCGTGTCGGGAGCTTGGTATCGAAAGGCGTCGATGCTGCACACTAGCTCGTTGATTACGTAGGCAAAGGGTTGGACCGGATGGAAGGCGAGGTGACGAGGACCCGATCCGGGCTTGATCGTGGAGCCCTCGGTTACCGTGTGGCGCGTGAGTTTGCCGGTTGATGCTTCGAGAAGGTAACAAAATATCGTGTCGAGCCCGAGGTCTGGGACGAAAACGAAGCGGTTATCAGGCGAGGGATAGACTCCGTGCGGATGAGGGCCTTCTTGGCGATCAGGGTTAATACTTTTGCCCGAGTGGCGGATGAGCGAGGCCAGCGCGCCGAGTCGGCCGTCGGCGAGGAGGCTCACGGCGGAGACGCTGCCGCCGCCGTAATTAGCCACCAGCAGAGATTGGCCCTTGGCGTCCACCGCGAGGTGGCAGGCGCCAGAGCTGCCGGTGGAGATTTCGTTGAGCAAAGTGAGGGCGCCGCTGGTGGGGTTGAGCGCGTAGGCTTTGAGGCCTTTGCCGGGAGTGCGTTTTACGTCTGCGCTCTCGTCGATGGCGTAGAGAAACCGGCCGTTGGGATGGAGAGCTAGGAACGCAGGGTCTTGGGCGGGTGCCGCGAGTTCGGCTGCGGAAAGCTGACCGGTGGGGACATTAAACCGCGAGCGGTAGATGCCTTTGCTCACCCCGGCGGTGTAGGTGCCAAAGTACACGAAGTAATCACCTTGGGTTGCAGCTTGGATCGAGGAGAGCATGACGCAAATGGAGAAAATTACGCGTAGCAGGTTCATGGAAGTGGTGGTTTACCAACTAAGCTCAAGGACGCGGCCTGGAGTTAGCGGACGGCCGGTTTGAGTGCCGATGGGGCGGGTGTATTCTAGAATGTAGAGTTTGGCGCCGACTTGGAGTAGATCGATGGGGCGAGCGAGTGGGGCGATGAACGTCTCGGTTCGGGCTTCGTAAAGGCCGTCGCGGTTTTTTTTCAGCTCGACGGTGAGGAGGTCGAAGCCGACGTCGGGTTGACCGAGAAAATTACCGAAACGCCCGAGAATAAATTTCCCGTGATAGGAGGCCGGCCAATCGGGACCGCAAAAAATCATGCCCGCGGGTGACGAGTGGTTATCAAAGGAGGCGAGGGGTCGATCGACGGAGCCACCACCCGCTGGGCCAATGTTGCGGAGAGCAGGTGTGAAGGTGAGCTCCTTAGGGGCTGTGGGGGTGTAGGGATAAGGTTTGGCGGTGGCGGGGGCGTCGCCAAATTGATAGGGAAAGCCATAGTGTTTGCCGCGCTCAACGAAATCGAGTTCTTCAGGGACGTTCGCGTCGGGGCCGTTACTGGCGGAAAATAATTCGCCGCGATCATTCCAAGCAAATGACCATGCGTTGCGGATCCCGCGGGCGAAGACCTCGATCTTAGGGGTATCGCTGCGTGGATCTATGCGCCAGATTGCGGCTGTAAATTCCGTTTCGCCGCCTTTCCAATAAATCGAGGAGCGGCCCGCACCTCCACCGTCGGTTTCACCGCCATCGGTACGAGCGCCACTGCTCACGTACATAAATCCATCCGGCCCCTCGGCGATGTGGCCAACGCCGTGGTTGTAGTAGTTGTTACCCCACGGATAGCTCGTACTCAGCCAAGGTTTGAGCTCGGTGGGTTGGCCGGAGGCATTAAGCGGGGCTGAGCGGAAAATGATGACGCGGTTAAGATGGTGCGGCTTTTGGGGGAATTGCTGATTGGTGACCAAGTAGAGACGACGGGCGGAGTCGATGGTGAGGCCGAGTACGGCTAAAGAACCGGCAGTAACTTCGGCATAATCTTTTGCAGCGAGGACGCGGTCGATTGTGCCAGTATCGGTATTTAGCCGATAAAGATCGCCGCCTTCGTTCAGCACGAGGAGCCAATTGACGCCGGGAATAGTGGCGAGGCGAACGCCGTTGGCTGGTAGTTGGGCTACTTCACGCAGACGAAACGCGGCGGGCACTGCTGGCAATGGTGCAAAAGGATCCGGCTTTTGTTTAGATCCGGCGATAATTTCGGCACGTACTTTGGCGACTTCGGCGCTTGTCACGGCTTCTCCGGAGTTGCCCCAAGCATTGCGCACATAAGTGAGAATGGCCGCGGCTTGATCGTCATTGAGCGGCTGAAACAGGTTCATGACATTGTTGTACTCGACGCCATTGACCTGGATCGGACCGCTGAGTCCTTGGAGTACAATCCGGATGCTGCGTGTTTTGTCGGCCATCAGATAATCTGACCGCGCTAGCGGCGGGAAAACCGACGCAATACCTTGGCCACTGGCCTCATGGCACACCGCGCAATGCACCTGAAACAATGTTGCACCCCAACCGCTGCTTGTCGTGTCTGCTGCTGCGGAGCTGTTGTGGCTGAGGCCGAGCAGCAGGGCGGCTGAAAACACGTGGAAAAGCGCCAGGGGTCGCATCCATCTTGGATAAAACAGCCATTTAACGGGGCAAACTCTAACCGTCGCCCGATCAAACAATGGGCTTCGCTTGAGGCAGAAAGTTTTTCCTAATTGCGGGCTGGGCCCTTCGTGGCCCGTTTTCCTCCACACTATGTCGCGTCTCAATTTCCAGTTGCAGAAAGAATCCGTCGGCTCGAAAGCGCGTGCGGGCACGTTTACTACGCTACACGGCGAAGTGCAGACGCCGATCTTTATGCCCGTCGGCACGCAGGCGACCGTGAAAGGTCAGACGGTGGAGTCGCTTAAGGCGACCGGCGCGAGGGTGTTATTGGCGAACACTTATCATCTTTTGCTGCGGCCGGGCCCTGAGGTATTTAAGAAATTTGGCGGAATTCACCGTTTCATGAATTGGGATGGTCCGGTGCTGACGGACTCCGGCGGGTTTCAGATTTTTTCACTCCCGGGTGAGCGCCATATGAATGAGGAAGGCGCGCGGTTCAAAAGCTACGTCGACGGCACGCACTACATGCTTTCCCCTGAGTCGAGCGTCGCGATGCAACGGGCGATCGGTAGCGATATCAACATGGTGCTCGATCAATGCATTCCATCGACGGCGCCCTACGACCAAGCCGAAGCGGCGATGCACCTGACGCACCGTTGGGCGGAGCGCTCTTTACGCGCCCGCGGTGACGGACCGCAAGCGATGTTTGGAATCGTGCAGGGAGCCTGTCACCACGACCTGCGTAAAAAAAGCGCGGCCTATCTCACCAAATTACCCTTCGACGGACTCGCCATCGGTGGCCTTGCCGTGGGCGAGACGCACGCAGAGCGCTATGAATTTACCGGCTTCGTGACCGACTTTCTCCCAAAGAACCTGCCGCGTTATCTCATGGGGGTCGGTACGCCGATTGATATTTTAGAAGCGGTACACCGAGGCGTGGACATGTTTGATTGCATCATCCCCTCGCAGCTCGCGCAGCGCGGCACGGTGTTTTCTTCGCACGGTAAACTGCGGATGTCGCGTGCGTGCTACAAATTTGACGAAGCTCCGCTCGATTCGAAGTGCGACTGCCACACGTGCAAAAATTTCTCACGCGCTTATCTTCATCATCTCGTGAAGTCTGACGAGATGCTCGGTTGGCATCTGCTAGCGACGCATAACATGGCGTTTTATCACCGTCTTATGCGGGAGATGCGCACGAGCATTCTTGCGGAAGATTTCGCTGCGTACTATGAACGTCAGCGACCGGAGCTCGCACGTTCGGATGACGATAACCCCAGCGTGCCACAGAAACGGCAAAAGCCCGCCACGCTACCCAAGCTCGGCGATTACGACATTGTGAAATCGCCCGAAGGTTTCGCCAGCATCCGCCAACTTAGTTCGGGCGAAGTGATGCACTCAGTGAATCGGCCCAGCGACGAGGCGGAGCGAGTCTATGTGCAACAATCGGCGCTTGGCCGGCGCCTCTTGTATCAACCAGATCAAACAGCGACGAGCGATGAACTCGTGATTTGGGACGTGGGCCTTGGTGCGGCGTCCAATGCGATGGCAGCGCTTCATTGTTTCGAAAAAGTGCTCGAAAACCATGGCCTCGATGCCCTGCGGTCCGTGCGGATGGTGAGTTTTGAATGCGATCTCGATCCGCTGCGTTTGGCGGCGAAACACGCGACGTTTTTCCCTCATCTTAGACACGGTGCGCCTCACGCGTTGCTGGAGCATGGGCGCTGGTTGCACGCCTCGGGTAAATGGGCGTGGGAGTTGCATCATGGGGACTTCCTGCAGAAATTTGCCGCAACGCCCGCGCCGGATGTCATTTTTTACGATCCGTTTTCCACGAAAACAGATTCGGCGCTTTGGGTGCCGGCGGTATTTGAGCGAATGTATGCGCACTGCGGCGCAAAGGCGGCGGAGTTGTTTACGTACTCTTCGGCGACTGCGGTGCGCGTGGCCTTGCTCGCCGGAGGTTTCTTTGTCGGCGAAGGTGTGAGCACGGGGCCACGTGCAGCCACCACTGTGGCGATGACGCGACTCGATGGGATCCACCACGACAAAGATACCCCGAGGCTGCTTGGCGCTGATTGGCTCACACGCTGGCGCCGAAGTGACGCCAAATTTCCGGTCAGTCTGCCGGTAGAGGCGCGCGAGGAATTTGAACGTCGCATCGAGCAGCATCCGCAGTTTGCGCGGCTAGCCTGAGCAGATGCCTAGCGCCGGTGACTTAGTTTTTCCGCGTCGAAACTTCGATCACGTCGTGCGGGGCTGCTTCTTTTTGGCCGGCAGGGCTGACGCGGATATACCGGGCCTTGGAGCGGAGAGCGGGGAGCGTCGCGGCGCCCAGGTAGCCCATTCCGCTTTGTACGCCGCCAATTAAGTTGTCGATCGTGTCATCGAGTGAACCACTGACTTCCTTGAGGGCTTCGATACCTTCGGCGGTGACCTTGCGGGCGGTGTCGTTTTTGTCGTGGCCGTAGCGGGCGGCGCTGCCGGCTTTCATCGCCGAGAGGCTACCCATACCGCGGTATTGTTTATAAACTTTGCCGCTTATCTCCATGATCTCGCCGGGAGCTTCGCGGCAGCCGGCCAAGATGCCGCCGCAGATGACGGCGTCGGCGAGGGTTAGGGCTTTCACGATGTCGCCTGATTTGGTGATGCCGCCGTCGGCGAGAAGTTTGACGCCCTTTTTCTTGGCGGCAGTGCTAGCGACGTAGAGCGCGGTAAGTTGTGGGATGCCAACGCCGGCGACGATACGCGTAGTGCAAATTGAGCCGGGGCCTTGGCCGATCTTGATGGCGTTAGCACCACAATCGGCGAGGAATTCGGTGCCGGCGGCGCTAGTTACGTTACCGGCTATGATGGTGAGATCAGGGAAGGCGGCGCGGACAAGTTTTACCATGTCGCCAACGCCGGCGGTGTGACCGTGGGCGGTGGATACGGCGACAGCGTCGATAGATTCGTCGACGAGGTTACCGACGTGAGCTAGAATTTTTTCGCGATCGAGCGAGCCGTCAGGAAGGCGGATCGGGGAGAGGGCTGCGCCGACGACCAGGCGAAAATGTGCATCGCGGGCGGGTTTGCGGCGGGCTTTGGCTTCTGTGGTGATACGCTCTACGTCGGAGGCGGTGATCAGCCCGCGCAGACGATCATCGGGGTCCACGACGAGCATTTTGTTAATACCGACGTTAGCGGTGAAGAAACGATCGGCGGCGGAGATCGGATCTTTGGCGGCGGCGGCGGCGGACTCAGTGATGAGTACGGCACGCGGGGTCATCACTTCAGAGACGCGTTTGGATTTGTAGCGCTCCTTTACGACATTGCCGGAGAGGAGCCCGGCTAGACGTCCAGCAGCGTCTACAACCGGAAACGTGGAAAATGAGAAACGCTTGGCCTCGATCATGGCGAGGATGTCACCGATGAGCAAATCCGGTCCGACTGAAATGGGATCTTGGATGAGGCCGTGGATGTGGCGTTTGACGCGGGCGACTTCTTTCACCTGCTCCTTGGCCGGCATATTATAGTGAATGAGGCCGAGGCCGCCATTGAGAGCCATGGCGATGGCCATGCGGGACTCGGTGACCGTATCCATGTCCGAGGATATGATCGGAATATGTAGCCGGAGAGATTCGGACAGTGACGTGGCGGTGTCGGCAGACTTGGGCAGAATCTCGGAGTGGAGCGTGGCGAGGGAGACGTCGTCGAAGGTGAGTGCGGTGGGCAGGTTGGCGCGGAAGAAAGCGTCAGCCGGGAGATAAAATTCAGCGTCGGCCGCGGCGGCGTCGAGCGAGGAGGGCGTGGCAACCTGGGTCATGATTGCCATGAACGGAGTAGGGCGAGAGGCGAAGAGCGCAAACAGAAATTCGGTTATTGGCTAAAATGTGGAAGAACTATGGCAGGCGGATCGGCGTGGGGGGCAGGGTGGAGCGCATGAAAGGAGTTGGTGCGCAGCGTTGCATTGGGGGTCGCGGTGGGTTTGTTGAACTAGGAATTTATGCGACTTAGGTTTCAATTTCAGCGGTACCGGTTGGCGTTTCGCACGGCAGTGCGGACGGCCCATGGCGTGTGGACCGAGCGCGAAGGCCTCATAGTGCGATTCACAGATGAGGTGGGCCGAGTCGGTCTCGGCGAAGCGGCGTGTTTGCCGTGGTTTGGGACGGAGACCGTGGAAGCGGCGGAGGAGGCGGCGGGTAAATTCGGCGAGTGGATCGATTCTAAGCAGTTGGCGGAGGTGCCGATGAATTTAACATGTTTGCGCAACGCTATGGCGGCGGCTCAGGCGGTATGGACGGGCTCCATCGAAGGGCGAAATGATGCTCGCGGGGTCGCGGCGCTCTTGCCGGCTGGCCGCGCGGTGCTTGAAGCTATCAGGCCGAAGGCAGAGGCGGGATTTCGCGTTTTTAAGTGGAAGGTTGGAGTTGGGGAACTGGCCGATGAACTCGGGCTTTTTGATGATGTTTGTGCCGCGTTGCCGAATGGGGCGAAGCTACGGCTTGATGCGAACGGCGCTTGGGACAGGCGTAAAGCCGAGCGTTGGTTAGAGCGTTGCGCGGAGCGGCCTGTGGAATTTGTCGAACAGCCCGTAGCGGCTGATGCACGGGGTGCGGGTGATCTGTTGCGGGGCTTGGCAGAGGATTGGCCGACGCCGATTGCGCTCGATGAATCCTTGGCCAGCGACGTTGATATCGAACGCTGGATCGGCGATGGTTGGCGAGGCGTCTGGGTAGTGAAAACAAGTCTGTTGAGCGATGTCGTAGGCTCGCTGGCGCGACTTGAAAAAGCGCAGGCGCAGGTTGTTTTTTCCTCCGCGCTGGAGACGGCGGTGGGCGCTAAGGCGGCGCTGCAGTGGGCGATGTCCTGGTCGGGCGAACCGCGCGCCTTGGGCTTTGGCGTGTGGCCCTTGTTTCAAGATGCGCGCTGTGACGGGCCGTATGCTGCCCCGTTTATTCGGCCGGCGGATGTGGCGCGGATAGATACGGAGGCCGTATGGAACGCGATTCACTAAAAGCGATTGTGCGGGCGAGTGGTGGCGTGATTGAGTGCGGCGAGGTTTTTTTCCTTGGTGATCCCAGTCTTGCGCCAGCTAGCAAAGAAGCGGCTAAACATTTACGCTCTGCTGCGGGAGATGCATCTGAGGCGATGGATCGCGGTTGGCTGCGCGTGGCGACGGGCGGGACGAGTGGTGAACGCCGTTGGGCGCGACACGATGAGCGTACACTTACGGCGGCAGTGCGGGGATTTTGCACCTATTTTGGGTTCACGCGCGTGAACGCGGTGGATGTGTTGCCGGCGTATCATGTGAGCGGGTTAATGGCGCGGGTTCGGTGCGCAGAAACCGGAGGTCGGCACGTGGCTTGGTCGTGGAAACGACTCGAGGCAGGTGAACGGCCTAAGCTCGATCCGACGCTGGGCGACTGGGTGCTTTCGCTCGTGCCGACACAAGTGCAGCGTTTGCTAGTTTCGCCGGAAGCAGTGGCGTGGCTGCGTGGTTTTAAGGTGATTTTTATCGGCGGCGGACCGGTGTGGCCTGAGTTGGCCGACTCTGCGGCGCGGGCGGGATTGCGACTTTCGTTAAGTTACGGGATGACCGAGACAGCGGCGATGGTGGCGGCGTTGCGACCGGAGGATTTTTTGGCGGGCGCGCGTAGTTGTGGCGGGGTGTTGCCGCATGCGAGGATTACGCTGGATGAGAACGGGCGCATCGGTATCGCCGGTGAATCGGTTTTTCTTGGTTACGGTTCGAGCGTGCGCGCGGAGAAAATTTTTTGGACGGAAGATCTGGGGCGCTGGGATGAGCGCGGGCATTTGGAGATATTGGGGCGGCGTGATGCGGTGATCATCACGGGCGGGAAAAAAGTGCAGCCGCAAGAAGTCGAGGCGGCGTTGCGGGCGAGCGGAGAATTTTCCGATGTCGCGGTGATCGGCGTGCCGGACGCGCAGTGGGGCGAGATCGTCGTGGCGTGTTATCCGGCGCTCGGGCGCGAGCCGGATCTGGCGAGGGCTGTGGCGGGTTTAAGTGGGGCGATGAAGCCGAAGCGTTTTCTCGCGGTGGCGGATTGGCCGCACGCGGCGCTCGGAAAAATCAATCGCGCGCAGCTCAAAGTCTTGGCGTTAAAATAAGGGGTGCGCTCAAGCGGCGCCGCGGCGGATCAGGCCGACGACGACGCCTTGGGATTCCAGGCCGCGGGTGGGAATGATGTCGGCGTACCGGGCGTTGGCGGCCCGAAGGATCAGGCGACCGCCCTCGTGCACGAGGCGTTTAAGTGTGGTTTCGGTTTCATCGACTAAGGCGGCAATGATCTCGCCGGGGCGGGGCTCGCGGCGTTCGAGGGCGACGAGGTCGCCGTCCAAAATGTGGGCGTCGATCATGGAGTCGCCGCGGACGCGAAGAAACCAGAAGTGGTCGGGGCGGGCGCGGCGGACACCGAAAAGAGTAGGATCCACGCTGATGGTTTCATCGGGTATCTGCTCTTGCATGGCGGGCAGACCGGCGGGGATAGAGCCATAGATAGGAGCTTCGAAGAGATGCGTTTGGACTCCGGCGGCTTTGAGGCCCCATTTACCGTCGGCGAGTTTCTCGAGTTGGCTTTTTTTGGCGAGGGCTCGCAGGTGGCCCATAACGGTGGCCTGGCTGGCTTCGAGTTGGCGACCGATCTGGCGAGTGGATGGCGGTACGCCATGCGTGCGTTGGTGGGTTTTAACGAAGTCTAGAATCTGGTCTTGGCGTTCGGTGAGCATGGGACGTTCGATTGAATGCCACTCATCTGAGTGGTATCGAGCCGGAGATCAAGCCTGGCTTCGCGGTGGGGTGCGCTTGATTCCCCTGCAGCTAATAAAAAAATGGGGGTTTAACCGTTTTTTAGCCACTCAGCGAGGGTGGCTGGAAACGGGTGGCGTTCGCGCGTGGCTGAGGCGATACAGACGTGTTCGGTGCGGATACGGGCGGCGAGTTTCTCGGTAGGGCCGATGCGGAAAAATTCGTAGCGCAGTTCAAAAGAGTGAGGGGTGAGCACGGTGGGAGTGACGGTGACGCGGAGTTTGTCGCCGCAAACAAGTGGGCGAAGGTATTCAGCTTCGCTTTTGGCGATGGGTACCACTGTGCCGGTGTCGGAGAAGAAAGAGTGGAGCTTCATGCCGGCGGTGCCGAGTGCTTCTTCGTAGGCTTCGTGGGCGATGGCTAGGTAGTTGGCGAAGAAGACCACGCCGGCGGCGTCGGTGTCGGGAAAGTGGATCGTGCGGGTGTAGCAAAAAGGCATGCTTAGATTTTCGGTTTGGGATTTAGGAAAATCGATTTAATTTAATCGGTATGACTAAAAACGAGATCGCCGACGTGTTGCTGGAGATCGCGGTGTTGTTGGAGTTGAAGGGTGAGAATCCTTTTAAGATTCGCGCGTATCAAAGCGGCGCGCGGGCCCTTGAGGCGATCGAGGAAGTTGAGTTGGAGCGGTTGATTCAGCAGGATACACTCGGGACGGTGAAAGGATTTGGTGAGGCGCTCGTGCAGAAAGTGACGGAGTTGCACACAACGGGTAGGTTGGAATTTTTCGAGAAATTGAAGGCCTCGGTGGAGCCGGGGCTAGTGGAGATGTTGGAAATTCCCGGTCTCGGGCCAAAGAAGATCAAGGCGCTCCACGACAAGCTTGGTATCGGGTCGATTGTGGCGTTGAGCGAGGCATGTGGGAAGGGACTGGTGGCGGAGCTCGAAGGCTTTGGTGAAAAGACGCAGGAAAAAATCTTGGCCGGAATCAAGAATCGCGAGGCATATGGTCGACGCCATTTGTGGTGGGACGCGCGGGCGGTAGCGGAACCAATCGTTTTGGGATTGAGGGCTTTGCCGGCAGTGAAGCGAGCGGAGGCGGCGGGAAGTTTGCGCCGTGGGCTCGATACGGTGGGCGACCTAGATTTCATTGTCGCGGCGGAGGATGTCGCCCCCGTGGTCGAGTGGTTTACTGCTATGACTGGCGTGAAAGAGGTGACGGCGAAGGGGGAAACGAAGGCGAGTGTGCGCTTCGATAGCGGCTTGCAGGCGGATTTGCGGATCGTCCCGGAGGATCAATTTGTTTTCGCGTTGCATCATTTTACGGGTTCGAAGGACCACAACGTGCAGCTGCGCCAACGGGCTCTGGCGCGCGGGTTGAGTCTGAGTGAGTGGGGCTTGGTGCCGGCGGAAGGGGAGGGCACGGCTAAAGCTAAGGCCGAAAATTTAAGTCTGCGCACGCGGGCGGATACGGAGGCTGATCTTTTTGCTGCGCTTGGTCTGGAGTTTATCCCGCCAGAATTGCGTGAAGGCCTTGGGGAGATCGAGGCGGCCGAGATCCATCCTGACATTAAGTCTAAGGCTAAGACAGAGACGGCTAAGAATTCGGACGGGTTACCGCGTTTGGTTCAATCGAGTGATCTGCGCGGGGCCTTTCACAATCATACGACTGCTTCTGATGGGCGCAACACCCTCATAGAGATGACTGAGGCAGCGGAGGCTCTTGGTTGGGAATATCTCGGGATTGCGGATCATTCGAAATCGAGTGTCCAAGCGAGGGGGCTCACGGAGGAGCGTTTGCTCAAGCAAATCGAAGAAATCGCCGCGCTGAATCATTCGCGGCGATTTAAGACGCAGGTGTTCTCTGGTACGGAATGTGATATTTTGCCTGATGGTAGCCTCGACTTTGACGCTGAGATATTGGCTCAACTCGATTACGTGGTGGTCTCGGTGCACAACGCCTTCACGCAGAATAAGGCCACAATGACGGCGCGCATCATCCGTGCGTTAGAAACGCCTTACGTCACGATGCTGGGTCATCTGACGGGGCGTTTGTTGTTACGGCGTGAAGGGTACTTGGTTGACGCGGAGAAGATCATCGATGCCGCAATCGCTCAGGGAGTGGCTATCGAATTGAACGCGAGTCCCTGGCGCCTTGATATGGATTGGCGCCTCTGGCGCAAAGCCTCTGAGCGCGGATTGCGCTGTGTGATCAACCCCGACGCACACGATACGGAAGGGCTCACTCATGTGCGCGCGGGGATAAACGCCGCGCGCAAAGGTTGGCTAACTAAGAATGACGTATGGAACACTCGCTCCCTGGAAGAAATTAAAGCTTGGTTGCACCTGCAATCTAGCCGAGTGCAACGTAAAGCAACTTGAGTGTTTTTTTTTGAAAAATGAACCGGATTTACTGCATGGCAGATGGCACTCCGATGCATTGATGCTTCTTGGTTGAAAATTGGTCTACGTGTTCAACTAAATTCTCGGTAATGGTTTTCTTTTGTAACCAAATAACAAATCTACGAATTTTAGGACAAACTAGGTTGACACGTAACTTTTCGTCGGGACAAGTTCGCCGCAAGTGCTTCTTAGACCCTCGCAAGATTTTTCCGTTTTAGCTGTTGTTTTTGACTCAATCGAGAACAGCCGTTTCTGGGCATGAATCCTGCAAAGCTTTCTTTTCATTTTAGTCTAAACAAACCTAAACGTTCCCACTTAAGATAAACTCAACCTCACGGCGGATGCTGAGATAGTCCGATACGACTCCTCAAAACGCCCAACAAAAACTACTCATTTTTTTTATCCTATGATCACCCAAAGTCTCACCCTCGCGTTTCTTCTTGGCGACATGACTCCGATGGAGCTCTTCAAGCACGGCGGCCCCATCATGTGGCCGATCTTGCTCGTTTCATTCTTGGGCATTACTGTCGTAGTGGAACGCATGCTGTTCATCATCCGTGAAAATGGCCGTCGCGAACCAGAAGTAGTCGAGAAGATGCTTGAGTGTGTTGAAAAAGGTGATGTCTCCGCTGCTCTCGCCCTCGGCAAGAAGAGCACCGACTCGGTCGCTCGTATCTTGGTCTACAGCCTCAATAACAAAGAATACTCGCTCGCGAACGCTTTCATCCGGGCTTCGAGCCAAGAGTTGACCCGTTTCTCCCAAGGTATGGCCACCCTCGACACCGTCATCACGGCTGCTCCTTTGCTCGGTCTTTTGGGTACCGTTACCGGCATGATGCGTACCTTCGGCAGCATGCAAGGTGACATCGGTGCAGCCGCTGGACAAATCACCGGTGGTGTCGCTGAAGCTCTTATCGCCACCGCTTGCGGTCTTTTCATCGCCATTCTCGGCCTCCTGCCTTTCAATTACATCAACGCCCGCACGGAGCAGGCTAAGCAGGAAATTTCCGACGCCTCCCACGCTTTGGAAATCTTCATCAAGAAGTCTGAATCGGTTTCCGGTCGCTAAGCGATAACCGGAAAGATACTTCCCTCTCATTATCGTCTCCAACTAGAAACTATATGGCCGGATCAAGCTCAGGCGGGGGTGGTGGTAAGAAGAAGGCGCGCATCGAGATCATTCCTTTGATCGATGTCGTCTTCTTCCTCCTAGCTACCTTTGTGTTGTTCACGCTCTCGTTGAACAAATCACAAGGTCTTAGCGTTTCCCTGCCTCAATCGGAGACGGGTGAGGCGCGGGATCCAAGTGGGACTGCCACCATCAGCGTGACGCAAGAGGGTACTATTGCATGGGATAAAGACCCCGTCACCTTGGATGAATTCCTTACTCGGCTCAAAGCCTTCCGTGCTGTGCACCTTGAGGATTCTAAAATTCTCATCAATGGTGACGAAAATGCTCCTTTCAATCAGGCTATCTACGTTTTTGACGAAGTACGTAAAGCTGGGATTCAGAAAGTTTTGATTGAAACGCGAGTAAAGCCTGCGGGTTCCTAATTCGCCCGGTTTAAATTTAACCCAATTCTATTTATGGCAGGTGGAGGCTCACATCAACCCGACGACGGCAAAAAGAAAGCACGCATCGAGATCATTCCCTTGATCGACGTTGTGTTCTTCCTGTTGGCGACTTTCGTTCTTTTTACGCTCTCTCTTAACAAGATACAATCGCTGCCCTTGAATCTGCCCGTGGCCGCTCCTCCTGGTCCGACCAAACCTGATGACGATAGCGTCACCTTACAGGTATCCGATCAAGGCACATGCTACTGGAATAAAGAACTCATCACGGTTGCTGAAATCCGTCCACGTCTTGTCCAATATAAAACCCAAGTCAGCAACCCGCGGGTTCTGATCGCCGGTGATGACAAGGCCCGATTTGGGACCGCTGTTTTAGCTTTAGATGAAGTAAGAAAAGCAGGTATCGCCCAGGTTTCCGTCGAGACGGTCGTTCGCGGTACCGGAAAGTAAACCCACAACCGCCTACTTTATCATGCGCCGCGATTTAATTATTGGTCTGCTTGTGTCCCTCGTCATTCACGGGGGCATTGCGTGGCTCGGTGAGATCAAACCGACCGTCACCAAGCAAAAGCCCAAGGAAGAAGTTCCAACCATCCAGTTGATGGAAATGCCCAAGATCGAGCCTGACGAGCCGGAAAAAGTCGATACCGATGAAGCTCCTCCGAAGCCGGTTGATTTTGCGCCTCCGATGCAGACGGATGTCCCTCAGATCGTCACGGACACTTCTTTCGTACAAAAACTCCAACCCCCTCCACCTGATGGTCTAACGATTAACAAGGGTGCGATTACTATTCCTCAAGGCCAAGTGGGTGGTTTAGGTAAAGGCATTGAAGTTTTCGACATCTCCAAACTTGATCAGGCTCCGGTCGCTAAATTTCAAGCCCGTCCGCAATATCCATTTGAAATGCGTCGTGCGGGCATCGCCGGCGAAGTCCTCGTGGATTTCATCGTAGATTCCAACGGTGATGTGCGTAACGCCTACGCCGCCCGTTCTTCTCAGCGTGAATTTGAATCTGCTGCGGTTCAGGCCGTCAGCAAATGGAAGTTCCGCCCCGGTAAAAAGGGTGGCAGAAACGTAAACACACACATGCAAGTTCCGATTGTGTTTACCCTCAACGAAGATTCCTAATCCGAGCGTTTTAGCGGTAACTACGCACCATTATCATATGTTTTCTTCCTTTCGAGTTCTCTTAGCTACCGCGTTTATCGGTATTGCTTTGGTCAACGCCCAATCCTTTGCCGCCGAAGAGCAGGGTCCTCCCGGACTAAATGAAAAGGTCAGCGAGGCTCTTCAGCAAAAGATGAAGCCGCAGTTGGATGCTAAGAATTGGGATGCCGCTTTGGCTGTGATCGATGGCATGTTGGCCACGGTGGATGCGAACAGCTACGACACCGCTTTCCTATCTGACATCAAAGCTAAGATTTACCTTCAGAAAAATGACTACGCTAAGGCCATCGCTCCGATGGAGACGACGCTGCGTCTCGCTGATAAGCATCCGAACTATTTCGACAAAAAAGCCCTCCTCGATACGATTTATTTCTTAGCCCAAATTTACTACCAAGAGGGTACCTCCAGCAAAGTTACCAGCGTTCAGCAGCAGTATTTCAACAAGTCCTCTACTTACATCAAGCGCTGGCTGCAAACATCCCCCAAGAAGAATCAAGAAGCTTCCTTGTTCTACGCCTCGATCCTTTACAACCAAGCCGTCGTTAATCCCGACAAGATTGATTTATCCTTGGTGAAAGCTTCCCGTAAGGAAGTAGAAGAGGGTCTCCTTTCGGCGCTCAAACCTAAGGAAGGATTTTACATGCTCCTTTTAGCTGCCATGCAGCAAGAGGCAGATATCGCGGGATCTGCTGAAGTTCTTGAGCAGATGGTTAAGATGAAGCCTGAGAACAAAACCTACTGGTTACAGTTGATGGCTACGTATCTCAACATGGGCAGTGGCACGGAAAAAGATGAGAACAAAAACCGTGAAAATATCGCCCGTGCGATTAACACGATTGAGCGTGCTCAAGCACTCGGCCATCTCAAAACCCCTAAGGACAACTACAATTTAGTAACGATGTACTACAATGCCGGTCAATTCGGCAAAGCGACGGATCTATTGTACGGCGGCCTTAAATCGGGTGAAATCGAATCCGATATCAAAAACTGGCAACTTTTGGCGTATTCTTACCAACAAGTTGGTCAAGACACCAAGGCGATCTCTATTTTGCAGGAAGCCTCAAAGCAGTTCAAGACCGGGCAACTAGATTTCCAGATCGGTCAAATTTACTCCTCAATGGATAACAAAACGCAGGAGGCGTATAATGCCTACGGCGCTGCGATTAAGAAAGGTGGTTTGGATAAACCGCACGCTGCTTATATGTTTCTCGCCTATACGGCCTTCGAATTGGAAAAATTTGATGATGCCTTAGACTCCATTTTGAAAGCTGAGAAAACCCCAGAAGGTGCTAAAGACGGACAATTGCTGCGTCTTAAAACCGCCATTCAAGAAGCCCTTAAAGAGCGTGAAGCAGCTAAAGCTGCTCTCGAAGTTAAAAAAATCTAATTATCCCACCAATTTAACATGAAGAAAGCATACATTTACTTCGCTGCACCGTTTGTCGGGCTGATTATTTTCGGCGCCGTCTACTGGAATTTTAGCGCCAACTACGAACAAGTTGAAGCCGACAAGCTGGCTAAGATCAAAAAAGCCAAGCAAGAGAAACTCATGGAAGATGCGCGTTTGCGTGAAAAAGCCGTGAATGACGCGCTCGCCTCACAAGAGAAACGTAAGAAAGAAAAAGAGATCAAGGACGCGAAGGATCGTAAGGATGCCGAAGATCGTGAAAATGCGGTTCTAGCTCGTAACAAAGCTGCTCGTGACGCTGAAAAACTTCAAAAACAGGCCGATAAGCTGACCAAGGAGCTCGCTACCGCTAAAGAGGAAATCTCGAAGATTCAGGAAGATAAAAAGCGCCTAGCCGATGAAGCTGCTTTCTTGAAAACGTTCGTGGTTAAAGTTGAATCAAACGCAAAGGGTCTGAACGCGGTTCTAGAAAAAATCGCGGCCGCAGATGCCGCTGCAGAAGCTGCGGCTAAAGCTGCTGCCGCCGCTGCTGCTGCTGCTAAGAAATAAAAACCTCTAACTGAATTTTAATCATGAAAAAATGGATGTATTTAATTGCCCCGACCGTGATGTTGGGAGCGTTTCTGTTTCTTTACGTAGCTGAATCCAAAGAAGCCGAAATCAAGGAACAGGCTAAGGCTGCTGAGATTGCGAAGACCAAAGCTCAAGAAGCAGAAAAGAAAAAAATCGCTGAAGAAAAGGCCCGTTTAGATTCCGCGAAACGCGCTGCTGAACGCGCTGCTGAAGATGCGAAACGCGAAGCGGACAAAATCGCTAAGCGTGAAGCTGAATCAAAACGAATTCAGGATGAGACGGAGAAGTACTTGGCTGACGCTGCTGCCCAGTCAAAAAAGATCTCCGACTTAGAGCTCCAAGTCGAAGCTGCGCGTAAAGCAAAAGACCAGGCCAGTCGTGAATCCTTCGATCTGCTCAAACAGGTTGAGCGGGCCAAGGTAGAGCGTCGCAATGCTGAAATCGAGATTGCTCGCCTAACTGAAATGCTGGCGCGTCGGGCGAGTGATAGTTCTATGACTCGTATGCCGACACCTCCTGCTCCCGCAGCGAAGTAATTTCTTACTTACTACGAAACCGGAGTTAACCTCCGGTTTTTTTATGCCCGGATTACTCAGGTCCAGAGCACCGAAAGTGAATGCATTTAAAGTGGCTGCCCGACTAGGACTCGAACCTAGACAAAGCGAGTCAGAGTCGCTTGTGCTACCATTACACCATCAGGCAAAAATTTGATAAAATCCTGAGTTTTGAATGCTTAAATAAGCTGGAGCCGGCGATGGGATTCGAACCCGCAACCGCCTGTTTACAAAACAGGTGCTCTACCATTGAGCTACGCCGGCTTTGGATTGTCCAAAACTACTGAGATTATAAAAAACTTGGTGGCTCCCCGGGGACTTGAACCCCGAACCAATTGATTAAGAGTCAACTGCTCTACCATTGAGCTAGGAAGCCGTGAGGTTTAGGAAAATCGCTTTCACCTTCCTAATGTCAACCCCGATTTGCTGGGCAAAACCTACATGATCAGGCGGAGTGATGTATGTACTGATTTTACCGATACATGATAATTTGAATACGAAAATCTAGCTGTGACGGGATCGTTGATGGTTGAACTCGCGCGAATCGTTTAGCGTGTGTTGTGCCGAGTCACATCTGTGCGAGTATAGAACAGCACTTTCCCTCGTAAAATCATAGGATTGATAGCTCGGAAATGGGAGGTCCAAACAAACTGCGTAGAAATGAAAAATTTTGCGTGCCATTCATAAAAAAAGATGCCAATAATTTTTCATGGCCAAAAAAACCACCAAGTCCACTGCCTCGAAAAAACCGGTTAAGAAAGCCGTCGCAAAAAAGAAAGTTGCTGCGAAAAAGAAGAAGTAATTCTTCTTGGTTTGCCGCAGGGAAATTGAGTCTAAGGCGTTTACGTCTTAACTCTTTTTATATTTCAGCTGCGTGATTAGGCGGGGCGATTTGCGCCCCGCTTTTTTTGTGTCTATTTGACGCTGTTGGGATGACGCGATTTTGGCCGGAGGTAATTTTGTCCCCGTTTTTGCCAACTTGGGCTCAAATATGAGGTTAATTGAATTTTTGCTGAATTTTGATTTTTTACAAAAATAGGGTAGAGGGCTTCATTTTGGCGGCTTTGGGGGCGTCTAACTTTTTGCCCTTTACAGTTGGCGATCACTGGTCTGTTTTCTTCGTTTCTCTCCATGCAAAAGACCAAAAAGTCCGTGGCTAAGCGCTTCAAGCTCACCTCTACCGGTAAGCTCGTGCGTCGTACGCCTGGCTTCCGTCACCTGTTGGCCTCGAAGAGCACGAAGCAAAAGCGTCGTGCCTCCCGGGATAAACTCGTTGCCGAAGGCCACGCTAAGCCCCTCAAACGCTGTCTCCCGTTCGGTCTATAAACCGATCAGCTGCAGCAAACTATAACTTCGTTCAACGGGTGAAATTTTAAGCCGACCCGCTGGCGACTAACAAAAGGAAAAATCCAACATGGCTCGTGCAACAAACTCCCCCGCTTCCCGCAAGCGGCATAAGAAAGTCCTGAAATACGCCCGTGGCTATTTCGGTAATAAATCCAAGCTCTTCCGCTATGCGAAAGAAGCTGTTCAACACGCTTGGCAATACGCCTACATCGATCGCAAGAAAAAGAAGGCCAACAATCGCGGCCTCTGGATCGTGCGTTTGAATGCCGCATGTCGTGCCGCTGGTATGACTTATAGCCGCTTCATCGAAGGCCTCGCCGCCGCGAACATCGTCCTCGACCGTAAGGTTTTGAGCGATCTCGCGATCCGTGATGAGATTGCTTTTAACGGCCTTGTGAAACAAGCACAAGACGCGTTGAAGGCCAAGGCTGCCGCTGCTAAGAAGGCCTAAAGCAATTCCAACGCGAGCCCGTTCGGCTCGCTCTCTGCAAAATTAATCAGAGGACGGGCTTCTCAAGAAGCTACGTCCTTTTTTTTTGTCCCAGTCCTGCGCTGGTTTTTAACGATCTCTCTCTTTATCGTAGGTGCTATGTTCGGGTCTAGTTTCAGATAATTTTATCCATGCAAGATCAACTTTCCGCACTTCTCGCCAAGGCCTCCGCCGAGTTACCTCTGCTGGTTGCTCGGCCAGATTTCGAAGCCGCTAAGGCTCGCTACGTCGGCCCTAACGGTGAACTCACTGCGCTGATGAAACAGATGGGTGCTGTGCCCAAAGAAGCTCGGCCCGCTATGGGTAAACTTATCAACGAGGCGAAGACTCAGCTGCAATCGCAACTCGACGCGGTCCACACCCGTCTGGAAATCAATGAACTTGCGGCTCAGGTCGGTCCTGCGGTCGACGCCACACTCCCTTCGCCTGATGTTGGTCCTGGGACTTATCACCCGCTAACTTTGGTGCGAGAGGAGATGTGCCGCATTTTGCGCAAAGTTGGATTTACGGTGGCCGATGGTCCTGAGGTCGAGACGGAGTACTATTGTTTCGACGCGCTCAACACCCCCGCAGACCATCCGGCTCGCGACGCACAAGATACCTTTTATCTGCCGGAAAATGTCCGCTTCGCTAACGTCGCTAAGAAAACCCCCGGAGAAAAATATCTACTCCGCACACACACTTCATCAGTTCAGATCCGCACAATGCTCAAAGGC
The DNA here is from genome assembly GCA_947452315.1 of Opitutia bacterium. Taxonomy (GTDB): domain Bacteria; phylum Verrucomicrobiota; class Verrucomicrobiia; order Opitutales; family Opitutaceae; genus Tous-C4FEB. The sequence continues at coordinate 28,615 of CANGCX010000005.1, forward strand.
GAACCCCCCATTCGCATTGTTTCGCCGGGCCGCGTTTATCGGCGCGATACCACCGATGCGACGCACTCGGCTAATTTTCATCAGCTTGAATGTTTATACGTTGATAAAAACGTTACGGTGCGCGACCTCAAGGCCCTGCTGGATTACATCTTCGAATCACTCTTGGGCAAAGATACTAAGACACGTTTCCGCCCGCATTATTTCGGCTACACCGAACCCAGTTTCGAAGTCGATTTGAGCGCTAAACATTTGCCTAAGGTTAAGAAGGAATGGATCGAAATCGGTGGCTGCGGTATGGTTGACCCCACTGTTTTTTCAGGGGTCGGTTACGATCCCGAAGTCTGGACGGGCTATGCTTTCGGCATGGGCCTCGAACGGCTTGCGATGTTGCTCTATGGCATCGATGACATCCGCTACTTTTATCAAAACGACCTTCGCTTCCTAAAGCAGTTCGCCTGATTTCCTATCGATGAAAATTTCTCTTAATTGGTTGCGCGACTACGTCGCCCTCGACGCCTCCGCCGATGAGATTTGTCGTGCTATCACGTTTCTCGGTTTCGAAGTTGAGAACGTCATTCGCACCGGCGCGCCCCAGCTAAACCACGTCCTGGTGGGCGAAGTTCTCACGCGCAACAAGCACCCTAACGCCGACAAGCTCTCTGTTTGTACCGTCTCATTGGGCGAGGCCCTTGGCGTTAAAACGATCGTCTGCGGGGCGCAAAATTACACTGTGGGCGACCGCGTGCCTGTCGCTCTGCCCGGTGCCGTTCTCCCCGGTGACTTCGTCATCAAACAATCAAAAATCCGCGGTGAACCCTCCGACGGTATGATGTGCTCCGCCAAAGAACTTGGCATCTCCGAGGACGCGGCTGGCTTGATGATTCTCGTAGATCGTCCCGCACTAGGCACACCGATCAACGCCGTCTTGCCTCCCGGCGACACGGTATTCGACATCGAAATCACGCCCAATCGTCCCGACTGCCTTTCGCACCTCGGTATCGCGCGTGAACTCGCGGCTTGGTTCAAAAAAGATCTCGTTTATCCGCAGGGTAAATTTCGCGGCGTTCTTCCTGCTGGTGTTGCTTCGCGTCAGGATCTGCTCTCGGCCGTTCGCGTTGAAGCTCCCGAAGATTGTCCGATTTACTACGCCCACATTGTAACCGGAATAAAGATCGGTCCCAGTCCGGCGTGGCTTCAACAACGTCTCGCGGCCGTTGGGCTCCGCTCGATCAACAACGTCGTTGATATCGGTAATTTTGTGATGATGGAAAGTGGTCAACCCTTGCACGCTTTTGATGCGCGAAAACTCGCGGGTGCTCAGATCGTTGTGCGTCGCGCAGCTGATGGCGAAAAACTCACCACATTAGATGGTAAGGAACGCACGCTCAACAGCTCGATGCTGGTGATTGCCGATGGGGCTAAGCCGGTCGTCATTGCAGGCATCATGGGTGGTGAGAATTCTGGCGTCACGGCTGAGACGACCGATCTGGTGCTCGAGTGCGCTATTTTTAAACGGCAATCAATCCGTGCCACATCTAAACGTCTCGGGCTTAGCTCCGATTCAGCCTATCGCTACGAACGAGGCGTAGATGCTCACGCCGCCCAAACCGCAGCTTGGCGCGCGATCGATCTCATTCTTGAGCACGCCGGAGGTCAGGTTGCGGGGCCGATGCACCAAGCCGGTGCAGATATTCCCTGGCAACGTGAGATCATACTTGCCCCCGCTTTTGTTCGCGAACGTCTCGGCTTCGATATCGCCGATGCGGAAATGAAAAACGCGCTCGAAGCCCTAAAATTGAAAGTCACTGAGCTCGGCGAAACCACGCACGATGCTCTAAGCGCGCCAGGCAAGAAGCGAAACGAATGGCGTGTAACGGTCCCGAGTTGGCGTGACGACTTGGATCGCCCCATCGATTTAGTGGAAGAAATTCTGCGCGTTTACGGTACCGAGCGTATTCCGCCGACTAGGGTAACGGTGCCTGGACTGGTGGGCGATGATGATCCGGTAGTGTTGTTTAATCGACGGGTCACCGATTACCTCGTCGGACATGATTTCCACGAATGTGTAAATTACACGCTGCGTCCCGGCGCGGAAGTGAAAACATGGGCTGCTGAAACCGCGGTAGCGGAACTCGCACTCGCGAATCCCTTCGTCGAAGATCAATCGCATCTGCGCCCCACGCTCATCTCGGGTTTACTCGCTACACTTAAATTGAATCAGTCCCGCGGCGTCCCAATCTCACGTCTCTGTGAAACGGGCCGTGTGTTTATTGAGAAAAACGGCCAGAATTTAGAGTGTGCCGCTGTCGGCTTCATTGTAGCCGAAGATACTGAGCGGCGTTGGCGTCAGCGCGAAGCGTTTGATTTTTACGCGGCCAAACATCACATCGTCTCGCTCGCTGGTTTGGCTGCCCTCGATCTAGAACGGCAGCCCTTAGTCGCGACCACCGGCCCGCATTATGGCTGGCAAGAAGGGCAATCAGCGCTCGCCGGTGACCTTCAGCATGGTTGGACGGCTCGCTTTGGTTTACTCAGCCTCGCGATGGCGAAGGCCTATGGAATCGAAGGAAAAGTGTACGCCGGTTTTTTTGCGATTTTGCCCGAGAAACTTGCCGCCGCTTCGGCGGCGCGCAAACGCTACGCTGATTTTAGTCTACAGCCTGCCGCGCTGCGCGACCTTGCGCTGGTGGTTCCCTCAGCGACCGTGGCCAGTGAGGTGCAAAAAGCACTCGCTAAAGCGGCCCGCGCCGCTGTCGGCAACGCCTTTAGCTTTGAGAGCGTCACGGTGTTTGATGTGTATCAAGGTAAAGGTCTGCCTGAAGGGACTAAGAGCCTTGCCTTTTCGCTCGTATTTCGAGCGTCCGATCGGACGCTCACTGACGACGAAGTGAATGCCGCGTTTAATAAAATTCAAACCGATGTCGTTCAATCCACTGGTTTTAGCATTCGCAAGTGACCATGTCTAAAACTGCCGAACTTAATATCGACCGCGTCGCCGAGTTATCGCGACTCGCTCTTACGCCCGAGGAAAAGACCCGTTTTTCTGCTCAACTCGGCAGCATCCTTGGACACATCGAGCAACTAGCCAAAGTTGACGTCACCGGAATTGAACCCACCGCCCATGCTTTCCCACTAAATAACGTTTGGGCGGCGGACCTCGCGCAGCCTGGTCTTGGGGTTAGTGCGGCCCTCCGCAATGCGCCTGCCCAACGGGACCATATGATCGTGGTCCCTAAAGTCGTGGATTAAAGCCGATGACCGCTCCGCTTCATTTTCAAAGCATCGCAGAGCTATCGACTAAGATTGCGGCTGGCCAACTTTCCGCAGTCGAGCTCACTCAGTCGATTATTGCGCGCACCAAGGCCATTGAACCTCGAGTGCACGCATTCAATTCATTTGATGAAGCAGATGCACTCTCTCAAGCCGCTGCTTCCGATGCGCGGCGCAGTGCGGGCCAGTCTGCCGGCTTGCTCGATGGCATTCCCGTTGGCTTGAAAGACGTAATTGCCGTCGCCGGGCAGCCGCTCACCGCTTCGAGCAAGATGCTCGCTAATTTCGTTTCCCCTTACGATGCCACGGTTACGCAAAAGCTACAGCGTGCTGGCGCCGTCTTGCACGGTCGACTCAACTGCGATGAGTTCGCGATGGGTTCATCCACGGAAAATTCCGCCTTTGGCCCGACCTCAAATCCATGGGATCTGACGCGTACTCCGGGTGGCTCGTCCGGGGGCAGTGCCGCGGCTCTGGCAGCTGGTGCAGCTGTTGCTACGCTTGGTTCTGATACAGGTGGCTCGATTCGGCAACCCGCTGCGCTCTGTGGACTGGTTGGCCTAAAACCTACCTATGGACTGATTTCACGTTACGGTTTGATCGCATACGCATCGTCCCTCGACCAAATCGGGCCTTTTGCGCGTACTGTTGAAGACGCGGCGATTATGTTAGGTGCGATCGCTGGACATGATCCTAGGGATTCTACCTCATTTAAGACCGCGATCCCTGATTATCGCGCGGAGTTGAAAACGCGTCGGGGTCCCTGGAAATTGGGTATTCCGAAAGAGTATTTTGGCGCGGGCTTGGATCCAGAAGTCGGCGCAGCAGTTGAAAAAGCGATCGCGTTCTACCGCTCACAGGGTTGTGAGATCCGCGAGGTCTCGCTGCCCCATACCCAATACTGTCTCGATACCTACTACATCATAGCGACGGCAGAAGCCTCTTCGAATTTAGCCCGATACGACGGCATTCGCTACGGTCACCGTACGAGCTCAGCCAAAAACCTACTCGATGTTTACCAAAAATCGCGCGCTGAGGGTTTTGGAGACGAGGTTAAACGCCGCATTATTCTCGGTACCTACGTGCTGAGTTCCGGCTACTACGATGCTTATTATTTACGGGCGCAAAAAGTACGTACGCTCATCCGTCAGGATTTTCTGAATGCCTACCGCGAGGTGGACGCGTTGATTACGCCGACTTCACCAATCCCGGCCTTTAAGATCGGCGAAAAATCGGCGGATCCATTGGCCATGTACCTCTGCGATATTTATACCATTGGCGTAAATCTTGCCGGTCTTCCCGCGCTCAGTCTGCCCTGTGGTTTTACCCAGAGTGGTTTGCCCATCGGATTGCAGCTCATAGGCCAGCCCTTCCGTGAGGCCGACCTCCTTGCAACCGCCCACGCCTACGAACAGGTCCACGGTTGGAACACTCAATTTCCTTCACTTTGATGAACTACGAAGCCGTCATTGGTCTGGAAGTTCACGTACAGATCAAAACCCACTCCAAGGTTTTCACCCGAGTCGGCGCAGGGTTCGGTCACGAACCTAATACGCTGACTGATCCTGTTGTGCTGGCGCTTCCCGGCACTTTGCCCGTGATGAATAAGGCGGCACTCGACGCGATCATCAAAGCAGGGCTTATGCTCGGATGCGACATCGCGCCCGTCTGTAAATGGGATCGTAAACAATATTTTTATCCCGACTCGCCAAAAAATTATCAGATTTCTCAATACGATCAGCCGATCTGTCTTGGTGGTTCGGTCGAAATTGAACTCCCTGGTGCGGCCCGCAATGTGATGGGGGAGCACAAAAAAATAGCTCTTACGCGCATTCACCTTGAGGAAGACGTGGGCAAACTCAACCACCACGCTACCGATTCTCTGGTCGACTATAACCGCGCGGGTACACCACTTATGGAAATTGTCTCCGAGCCGGTGATGCACACGGCGGAGGAGGCATTCGCCTATCTGACATCAATCCGCAACACTATGATCTACGGCGGGATCTCCGATTGCGACATGGAGAAAGGCCAACTGCGTTGCGACGCAAACATCTCCATTCGTCCGGTCGGCGAGACAAAACTGGGTACCAAGGTTGAGCTTAAAAATCTCAATTCGATTTCTTATGTGCGAGACGGCATCGCTCATGAAATTAAACGCCAACTCGCCGTGGTCGCCGCCGGCGGGAAACTCATCCAAGAAACACGTGACTACGACGGCGTGGCCGGCACATCCCAATCGCTGCGCTCTAAAGAAATGGCGCACGATTACCGTTATTTTCCCGATCCTGACCTTATGCCAGTACACGTCGATGAAGCTTGGAAAGCGGAACTGCGCCGCGCCTGCCCCGAGTTGCACTTCGATAAACAACGTCGGTTGATCGCCGAGTATCAGGTTCCTTACACGATCACCTCGGTTCTAATTCCGGATCGTGAGCTCAGCGATTTTTTTGAAGCAACCGCACAACTTGCTGGAAAAGGGAGAGCCCAAGCCATCGGGAATTGGATAGCAAACGATCTGTTGCGCGAACTTGGTGCCGCTAAGGTACCGCTTTCGGCATCTAAAATTTCACCAGCAAATCTCGCCGCGCTGATTCAATTGCTTGACGCGGGTGCTTTGCTTAATGCTGCTGCCAAGGAAGTCTTTACAACTATGTTTGCCACGGGCGATGCGCCAGCGGCCATCGTCGCTCGACTCGGTTTGGCCGCAGCGCCTACGGATACGGGCGAACTTGAGGCCTGGTGCCGTGAATCTATCGCGGCAAACGCGAAGGCGTTAGCGGAGTTTAAATCTGGCAAAGAAAGCGCGATCAATGCCTTCAAGGGCTCGATCATGAAAGCGGCCAAGGGTAAGGCTAATCCCAAGCTGGTGGACGAAACGCTGCGCCGAATATTGGCAGAGTGATAAAATCACCCCCCCCCCCCGCTGTTTAGTGGCGGGGGTTTGTTTAAACGGTACAGAGTTTGACGGCTGCACGAAGTGAGGTGAGGGGATCTCGCTTCGGGATAAACTCCTGAGCAACGAAACCCTTAAAGCCCGTAGCGGCGATGGCTCGCATGATGGGAGGATAGTACAATTCCTGTTGATCGCCCGGCTCAAATTCAGCGCGACCGGGATTACCGGCGGTGTGGTAATGGCCTATGTAGCGGTGGTTTTCTTGGATCGTGCGGATGACGTCACCCTCCATGATCTGCATGTGATAAATATCGTAGAGTAGTTTGAAACGTTCCGAGCCCACGCGTTTCACGAGTTCGACGCCCCAGGCGGTGTGATCGCACATGTAGTCCTTGTGATTCACCTTTGAATTCAACAGCTCCATGATGATGTTGACGCCACGTTTTTCGGCGACGCCGACGATTTGTTTCAGGCCGATGGCACAATTTTCAATGCCCTGTTCGTCGCTGATTTTTCCGAGGATTTTATCGTTACGATTTCCGGAGAAAACAATAACACTCGGTATGCCGGCATCAGCGCAGGCATTGATGCGTTCGATCATCGAGGGGACGTATTTCGCGTGATTTTCAAGCCGGTTAAATCCGCTTGGAATGGACATCGTACCGTTGGCTAGGGCGCAGGTCAGACCATACTTTTGGACCGTGGGCCAATCTTTTGGGTCGAGCAATTCGACGGATTCTAGCCCGATTTCTTTCGCGGCTTTAGCAAAGTCATCAAGCGGAATTTTACTGTAACACCATTTGCAAACGGAATGACGAATCGGTGTTAGAGTACTCGTACTAGGTGATGAAATTTTTTCTTCAGCGCCGAGGGTGGGGCGGGTCAAGGTAGCGAGGGCGGCGGCTCCGGCGAATGAGCGCAGAGCGTCGCGGCGGGAGATAGTGGGGAGGGGCATAGGTTTAGGACAGTGCGAGGAGGGAGGCGTTGGCAAGTGCGCAGCGAGTCGTTGACTCCTTCACTTCATATTCATCTTAAAAAACGATAAAATTTAGTCGGGTATTAAATCAACTCTGAGGTGGCCGAAGTAGTGCCGCGATGGGCTTCTGTAGCGCTGTTGCGACTTGCAAGGGGCGCGGTACCGAAAAACTCGGCGATATGGCTGACGTTGGTAAAACCGAGAGCACGAAGTTTGTCCTCTACGGCCACGAGTGCTGTGTTCAATTCTGAAGAGGTTGCGGCATCGAGTTCATCGACCGAGTTGGTAGCCTTGCACACGATATGGTAGTGGGGGGCATCATCGAGACGGAGGGAGTACAGCGCGGTGCCGTTGTGGAAATAAGTGCGACGGACGATGCCGATTTCTTCGAAAACCGCCATGCATCGATAAACCGTGACGAGGTCGCAACCGCCTTTACCTAGGGCTTCGTGAATGGTTTCTATGCTCTCGGGTTGGCTTCGCCGGAACATCGTGGCCAAGATCGTAAGACGGGGCTGAGTAATCCTTAGGTGGGCGGCTTTGAGTCGCGCGGTTGCCGTAGCTACGGCGGATTTGGCGTCGGTTTTGGCTAGGGTAGCGTTAGCTTGTGTCGAGGAGCTCATGGGTATTTTAGCTTATGCATAGTTACATATGTGCATTAACGCGAGTGCGGAGAACGCGTATTCCAATTAATAGGCCTACGTTTGTTTGTGATGGGTGAAAAGAATTATGGGCTGCCACCAGAAGATTGCACAGAGTGGGTGGGTGGTGTAGTCTGGTTCCAATCATGCAAGACTTGGAGTTCGAAGAAATCGTCACACTCATATGCAAGGAAGATACGCGCTTTGATAAAAAGGCTTACGGTTTTGTGCGCCAAGGGCTTGATCACACGGTGAAGGAGCTGCGCAAAAAAGAAACAACTCGCGCCGAACGCTCGCGCCATGTCTCTGGGCCTGAGCTTTTACAGGGAATCCGGGTTTACGCGCTTGAGCAATACGGTCCACTTACCAAGACGGTGCTTAACGCATGGGGCGTGAAACGTTGTCGCGATTTCGGCGATATTGTTTTCAGTCTAATCGAGTATAATGTCTTCTCCAAAACGGAGAATGACCGCCCGGAAGATTTTTCGGATGTTTACACATTTGATGAGGCTTTCGTGCGTCCGTTTCAGCCGACGAAACGTCGGGCGGTTAAGGCGGAATAATCTGATCGGTGGCCCGTTCTTATAACGGGCGCGGAGCTTTGGGATATAGCCATTACTGGCGAACCTACTAACTTATATCTTTAATTTTGATGCCAAAATCCACTTCTTCACTCGCCACGGACTTAAAGCTTTTGTCGCCGTTTTGGCGTGAATCCGTCGAGCGTACAGTGTTGCCGAATGGGCTGACGCTGATCCTAAAACCTGATCGCTCGGCTGCGCTGGCCTCGGTGCAGGTTTGGGTGAAAACAGGAAGTATTCACGAAGGCGAACACCTAGGCGCGGGACTTTCGCACTATCTCGAACACATGTTGTTCAAGGGTACGACGCGTCGGGCAGGTCGGGAAATCTCCGCCGAGGTCCAAGCTCACGGCGGTTACATCAACGCCTACACGACGTTTGATCGCACGGTGTATTACATTGATTTGCCGAGTGAACATACGGGCGTGGCGATCGATTTGCTCGCTGACGCGGTACTTCATTCAACCCTGCCGGCTGATGAAGCGGCGAAGGAGAAAGAAGTGATTTTACGTGAGATTGCGATGACTAAGGACGATCCAGACAGTCGACTTTGGGACGCGCTTTTTTCCACTGCTTTCCGTGACCATCCATATCGACAACCGATCATTGGCCATCAGGACGTTTTCTCCGCGGTCTCGCACGAGGATTTGCTCGCTTATTATCGAGCCCGTTACGTGCCCAATAATCTGGTAGTCGTTATCGTGGGCGATATCGATATGGCGGCGACGCGGGCGCAGGTGGAGCAACATTTTGGGTCGGCACCGCGTGTGCGTCTGGCGCCCGTGCTCGTTCCGCAGGAGTCGGGTCAGCTCGCGCCGCGAGAATTGCATCGCAATGAAAACATTGAGCTCACACGAGGTGCACTGGCGTGGCCGATACCTGGTCTCACGCACGCGGATGCGCCTATGCTCGACTTGCTTGCCACGGTGCTAGGGGGTGGCGACAGCTCGGTATTGTGGCAGGAAATTCGCGAAAAAGCCGGACTGGTGCACTCGATTGACGCCTCGAGTTGGAATCCTGGAACGAGTGGTCTTTTTTGCATCGGCTTTACCGCAGATCCTTCGAAACGCCTTGCCGCCACGCGGGCTATAGCCGCGACACTAGCGCGGTGCGCGATCAAAGGTTTCACGCCGGCTCAGTTGCGCAAGGCGATGAGGCAGGTTGTGGTCGGCGAAATTAATACTCGCAAAACGATGAGCGGACAGGCTTCGCGGCTAGGAGCAGCGGAAGTTGTCGTCGGCGATATTGATTACAGTCGCGCGTATTTCGAGCGTTTGCGCGCGGTGACACCTGCTGACTTGAAGCGCGTGTTGAAAATATACCTCCAGTCAGCGCGGCTCACGTCGATTTCGCTGAATCCGATCGAGCTAGCGGTGCAAGCGATAGCTGCCGCGCCCGCGCTAGCGGTGCGGCCGGATTTTTCGGAAATCACCCTGCCTAACGGGGCTCGCTTATTGCTTCAGCCGGATGCGCATTTGCCGAATCTGCATCTGCGTCTCGCCGTCACGGGTGGGCCTTTGTTTGAGGTAGTTGGCCAACGAGGAGCGAGCTCGTTGTTGTCGACTCTGCTCACGAAGGATGCAGGGAAGCGCACGGCCGCTCAGGTTGCTCAATTTATCGAGGAAGTCGGTGGCTCTTTTTATCCTCTTGCTGGGAACAATAGTCTCGGGGTCGCGGCGGAAGTGTTGCCGCCCGATTTTGAGCGGGCGCTGGCTGTCATCTCGGATGCGGTGCTCGCGCCTAAGTTCAAGCCAGCGACGTTTAAGCTGGAGCAAGAGGCCCAGTTAGCGGGGCTTGCGCAGGACGCAGATGATGTGGTGACCGTGGCGCGCAAGCTCACCCGGCGGAAATTTTTCGGCGCCCATCCATTAGCGCTTGATGCGAGTGGCGATGAAGCGGGGGTTAAAGCACTGACTCCAGCCGCTTTGAAGTCGTTGCATCAGCGATTGTTTGTTGGACCCAACGTAGTGTTGGCGGTAGCGGGCGACTTTGATTCGAAGCAACTGGTGCCAAAATTGAACGCATTTTTGACGAAGCTTCCGCGGGGTGTTGCGCCTCTGATTCCAAAGGAGCCGGCGAGGGGTGGGCTACCGGCGGAAGTGGGTGACTTTGTGGAGCAACAACCGCGTGAACAGGCGGTGGTATTGCAGGCTTTTCCCGGGCCGCGAGTACATGCACCAGATTATTTTGTCGGAGAGGTGGCAGATGAACTTTTTAGCGGTATGGCATCGCGGTTATTTGAACGTGTGCGTGAGGAAAAGGCCTTGGCGTATTTTGTGCGTTCCGGACGCATCTTAGGTCTGGATACTGGGATGTTTTATTTTTTTGCCGGTACGCAACCGGGTAAAGAAGGAGAGGTGCTTGCTGAGATCGACGCGGAGATTGCACGCGTGCAGGCAGGCGGAGTTGAGGCGGTGGAGTTGCAGCGGTGTCAGGCTAGACTGAAGGCGGGTCAGCGTGCGGCGATGCAGACGAATGGCTCGCGTGCGGCGCAGGCGAGTTTGAATGCGTTACAGGGGCAACCGATCAACGCGTGGCGCGAGTACGATGCGAAAATCGACGCGGTGACGATTGCAGATCTGGCGGCGTTTGCGCGGGAGTATTTTCAAAAAACCCGGCGTACGCAGGTCGTGGTGCGGCCTTGAGGATCTGGTTCAGGGGGCCTCGTAAACTTCGATCAAGAGTAGGCCGGTGGGTGACGGAGGATTGGTGGCGTTTGGGGGCGTCGTGGCGGCGGCGGTTTGGATGCTATAGCCGCCAGCGGTAAACGGGCGGACGAGAGCAGCGTCTGCGCTGCCGTTTTTGAGCGAGAAAGCTCCAATGGCTGGGAAAGCAGCTGTAAGCGAAGGGCCACTACCGCCGGTGCTCCAGTTGTTGTTAGTGTCGAGATTTTGACCTGTGCTGGAAAGGACGGTCAGCGTGGGGTCCGGGAGCGTGCCGGGCACGCCTAGGTCGGCGAGTCCAGGGCCGATACCGCGAACAATGAGTGTGCGGGCTTGGTCGCCGGCGATCGTGATGCCGGCGGTGATTAGGTCGCCAGGGTTACTCAAGCGTGCGAGAGTGGCGAGGTTGGTGAGGCGAGTGGCGTTCTTAGAGACGTCATACACTTCGGCAATGACTTCGCCGGTGGTGCCGTTGATACCGCGAAATGTTGCGGTGTAGCCACCGGCGGGGAGGCTGAGCAGCACAGCGCAATCGGCGGTACCAGCGTTGAGCGCGAAAGCGCCAACGGATGCGGCAGCGGCGACGATGTTAGCGGAGTTGTTGGGGGATTTATCCCAGCCTTCGTTGGCTGCGAGGAGGGTATCGGCGTTGCCGGCGGGGCGGATTTCGAGGCGTGGGGCAGCTAGTACGCCATTGAGGCCAAAGGCCGTGAGGCCCGGGCCGACGCCACGGATGAGTAGGGTGGCAGGTTGGGTACCGGTGAGGTTAAAGCCGAAAGTGAGCGTATCGCCTGCGGCGGCGAGTTTGAGGCGGGTCGATAGGTTGGTGAGACGACCTGCGGTGGGAGCTTGGGTGCCGGCGACACGGGCGTTGAGCCAGGCGAGGACGCGGGCGTTGGCGTCGGCCAGAAAGTTCTGTTCAGCGTAGGCGACCCTGAGTTGCGCGGCTATATCGGGGAGGCGAGATTTATAGGTGTTCGGCACAGCGGCGGCTAGGGCAGTGTCGGTGGGGATGGCTTTGACGTAGTAGTTGGAATCGATGAGGCCGGCATTTTTGACGGCGTTCCAAACAGTGGTGGCGTCGCTGGTAGTGAAGGAGGAATTGGTGAGGCTTAGTGCGCGGAAGCGGCCGGGATGGACTGGGGCGGCGACGTTGTTGATTACGGTTGAGGCAAGACCGCGGCCGGCGAGCAGAGCGCTGTTGTCTCGGGCGGTGGTGGCGCCAGTGGTATTTAGGGTGCTATCGTTATCAGCTAGGATGAAAAGCTCGGGGATGCGCGAGACGACCGCTTGGGTTTCTATGCCGGCGGCGCAGTAAAGGATGGTGCCGCGGATTGGTCGGGCGGGGGTGGCGTTAGCGAGAAGATCCGCGTAGCGGACAGCGGTGTCGGCGCCGGCGGCAAGTCCGAGAAGAAAGATAGGTCGAGTGGCGGGTAGTAGCCCGTCGGTGGCGAATTTATTGAGGGCAGCGACGTGGTTAAGAGTGTCGGGATTGGCGGCGAGCGTAGTTTGGCCGTTCCAGATTTGGGTGTTGCGGTTGACGCTGTTGAGGGCGGCAACGCCGTAACCGGCGGTTACGAGTTCGCGCAGGAGCAGGGCGGATTCGGGTTGGTTGAACCAATCGGAAGCGCTGCCGCCGCTGTCATGGAGTAGAAAAACCAGACCGATGGCGCCTGTGGGTATGTAGTACGACAGGGTGGTGCTGACGGTTGTGGGTGTGGTGGAGCCTTGGGCCGTGAATGGTTGGGGGTTGAACGCATTTAGGGTTACGGGCGTCCAAGTGGGAGCGGTTTTATAGGTGGCTGTGAGGGTGACGGGTGTATTGGGCAGGGTAATTTGGGTGTGGGCGAGTAGGGGAGTGACGGCGCCATTGCCGAAGACTGAGGTGTCGCCAGTCCAGCGATCGAAGACTTGGCCGGCTGCGGGGGTTGCGGCGAAAATATCAATACGGGTACCTCCGGGGTAGGTGCCGCTGCCGTACCCGCCGTTGATGGTGAGGAGTGTGTTGGGCCCGCTGCCTTGCACGACGACAAAGGTGCGCACGGTAACTGGAAGTTGAAGGGAGGTGAAGGTGACAACACAGGTGAGTTCTTTAACGCCAGCGTCGCCGGGAATGAAAGTGATCTGATTGGTGTTGGCGCCTGCAGTGATGCGCGAAGCAGTGCCGGTGATGGTCCAGCGGAAGGTGCGGTCGGCGTTTTCAGCCGCTGGGAGGCTGGCGGTGCTCGTGGCCGTGGTAGCAGAGGCAGCGGTGGCTGGGGTTGTTATGGTGCCGACTTTGGAGGGGTCTACGACGGTGAGATCAGCGGTGGCGGTGAAAGGTTGGCTGCCGGTGACTGTGACGACGCAACTCAGTTTAACTGTGCCACCAATGTCAGAGATATAATTGATGGTAGCGCGGGTAAGGTCGGTGTCGGTGAAGCGGCCGCCGCTGATCGACCAGAGGTACGTGGCGTTGTTTAAGTTCGCCGCGCCACCGCCGCCACCCCCACCTGCATTAGGGATGACGACGGCGGCGGAAGATTCATCACCGGCCAGAACAGCCGCTGGCGCTACGATACGTGGGTCGGTCGCGGTTGGTATAGTGCCCCCGCCCCCGCCGCCACCCGCGCCGCCGCCACCTGCAGCGGGGAGGGTGATGGTGGTTCCGTTGGGTAAAGTAACGGTGCCATCGGCGTTGATTTTAGCGGTGGCTCCGTTGGGTAGGGTGACGGTCCCGTCGTTATTAATGACCACCCGGCCTACCCCGGGCACGTTAACGGCATTGCCTCCAGCTTGCGCGTGGAGAGTGAGACTTAGGGCGGGTAATAATAGGCAAAACCCGATTAGACGCGCGAAATAGAATATGCTCATAGGGCGAAAGACCAATCGCTGAGACGCAATAACGTAAGATAGGTTACTTGTGAGAACCGACTTACTTCAAAAAATGCGATCAAGCCAAGTCGTGAGATCGTCGTCGTCGATTAGATTTTGACCGAATTGGTAGTCAGGCGCAAGAAGCTGAGCGTAGCTGACCTCGGCGAAGCGGCGGCAATGCAGAAGGATGCGAGCGCGTTGACCGGGAGCGCGCACGAGGCGGCCTAGAGCTTGGTTAACTTTAGCCATACCCGGAATCTGGTAGACGCGACGAAACGCGGCTTCACGGCCGAGATTCGCGTATTCGGCGAGGCGGGCGCGTTGGATGGCGTTGACCTCGGGCAGCGCGGGACCGACCACCATAGCGTGGCTCACACGACCGCCGAGCAGATCGATGCTTTCGGCGAAACTAGACCCAAGGACCAAAAACAATGCATCGGTGAGCGCGAGGGATTCTTCGACCCAGGCGGTTTGAGCAGCGAGGTCAGTGAGGCGGGGCTGAAGCGCAACTCGTAGGCCGGGGTGTGAGCGGGTTAATTCGCGGGTTAGGGTTTCAGCGTACGCGTAACTGGGAAAGAAAACTGCGACGCAACGCGCGGCGGCTGCCTCGTGCAGTGCGGCGATAGTGGCGGCAGTGGTGGCATGATGGCGGGTGCGCTCACGGAAAGACGTGTCGACCCGAAGGTCGTAGGCGAGGTCGTAGGCGCCGGCACGCCAGGGCGTATGGGCGGTAAGAGAAACGATAGGTGGAGGTTCGTTCGGCGTAGTCGATAAGCCTATCGCATCGGCAAACGCATCGGTGGGGCTGAGGGTGGCGCTGGCAAGGACGATGCCACCAAAAGCGCGAAGCGTTTCGCCGAGGGCGTCGGCCGCATCGAGGCAGGTGAAGGAAAGTTCGGCAGGGCGAGGCGACCAAAGGAGTTTACGCAGAAGCGGATTGGCGAGCCAGTCGGAGAGAGGCGGCGTGGCCCATAGGAGTTCGGCGAAATGAGGGCCGAGAGCAGCGGAATCGATCGGCTCTTGGGCGAGCGTTGTCGCGAGAGTCGCTAGAGTGTCTGCGACATCGGCCTCCAGGGCGGGGTCAAGTACATCGGCAGCGGGGAGCGCAGACAGAAGTAGCGTCCAGCTTTCCCATGCTCTTAGTAGGTTTTTAGAGACGCGTAGGTGATCAAGTTCGGTGAGTAGCGCTCGAGCGTCGGTAGCGTTGACATGATGCGAGTACGCGTCAGCCACACGCGTTGGGAGGTTGTGAGCTTCGTCGACCAAGAGCAGCGTACGCGCCGGATCGAAGCCGGGTTGATTGTAAAACAACGTCCGATTCGAGGGCGCGAAGACGTAGTTGTAATCGCCGATCCAGACGTCGTTGAAAGCGAGGGCGGCTCGAGTGATTTCGTAAGGACAGATACGCTCGGCTTGTCCGGCGGCGCGGAGCGTGGGAAGATCGCGGGCTTGGTTTTCGAAAAGGTAAAAGCGAGAGAGGCCGCTCGTGGACCAACGTGTTTCTAGGTCGGCTAAGTACGCGCACGAATCGCGGTGACAGTGGAAGGTGTGATTAACGCAGTGTTCGGATTTATTGCGCACATGCCAGATGGCCACGGGCGTGGTGGCGGTAGGGTTAGCGGCAGCGGCGGTGGTGGTCGTAGCAGAGGGTGCAACCATCGGCGTCATTGCCGCGAGGGTGCGCACGACTTGGAGTTGGCCCGTGGATTTGCTGGTGAGGTAGAGTATGCGGTCGAAGTGACCGGTACGGAGTTGGCCGAGGGCGAACTCGAGCAGGACGCCAGTTTTACCGAAACCGGTTGGGGCTTCGAAAAGTATTGCGGGATGGCGCTCGAAGGCGGAGGTGAGTTCGACGGCCGTGGTTTCTTGACCGGGGCGCGGCGTGGTGAAAGCGGGACGGTAATGAAGTTGCCTGAGTCGGGCTCGGGCGCGAAGACGGAGGTCGAGAAATTCAGTGAGACGCTCAAGCTGTACGCGGACGAGATTTTCGTCGGCAGGATTAAGCGCTAGGGTTTGCGCTAGGCCGGAACCCGTTTCGACAAAGACGAGTTGGGCGCTCAGGGTAAGGCGGTGCGAATCGAGGGCGCCGAGGCGGGCAAGCGCCACGTAGGTGGCGAGTTGAGCAAAATACGACGGGTAATCACGGCGAAGTTCCGTTTCATCGACAGGCAGCGGGCGGGTAACAGTCTTGATCTCGCGCAGGGTGAGTGCGGGAGTTTGTCGGAGAATTTGGTCGATGCGGCCGTTGAGAGTGATGGTCCATCCGCGGTGAAAAATGCGGCCTTCGATGTTGATTTCGAATTCAGCAATTGCGCCGAATTCAGCGGTGGCTTGGGTGCGAAGTTGTTGATGCCAGTAGGTGCCAAGTTGAGCGCGCCATAGGCCTTGCGGGCCACCAGAATTGTCACGAGGACCGAGTGTGAAATCGGAAAACTCGCCGACGCTCAGGCGAGCGGTGCGGGCGTCGAGGGAGTATTCCATAATTCAGAAGACGGATGTAGCTCGGTTTTTAATCGAGCAGGATTTCCGTTTGGTTACGTAGATAATTTTCTAAGTGCCGTGTGAGACGGGTACAGGCTTCAATGGGCGTGGTTTGGGTGGCGAGGGGTTGGTTAAGGAGCTCAATCGCGAGTGCTCGGTCGATAGTCGGCAGCGTGGGAAACCAATGTTGTTTGATGGGATAGCCCTCATCACGAGCGAAACAGTAGAGGCTTTTGAAGTAAACAATCTCAGCCTTAGCCTCGGAGCTAAACGCGGCTAGGGCGGTCCGGAGAAGGGTCGCTACGGCCGCGCGGCTGTCTTCATGCACGGGATTGCGGGCGATCAATGTTGTGAACGTACTGGCGAGACTGAGCGTGGTATAACTGCGACCGATCCCAGCAGGACGATTGAGGAGGCGCACTTCCTTGATGAACCAAGATGAACCCTGGTTGGAGGATTCTAGTGATAGTGCAACTTCGTCAAAAAGATCGAGCGCGAGGGAGTTGGACGTATTTTTTTTGGGGAGACGTTGCAACGCGAGCACATTGCCGTGTTCGCTGGAAAACAGCGTAAACGTTTGAAACGCATCGGAGGGTGGACGCTTCGAGAGTACGAAGGCGTCGGTTTGGAGGAGACGGCCGGACATGTGTGAAGGTCCGCGCGTGGTAAAGCGGCCGCAGCGTCGGGGTAATTAGCGCGAGAGATTAGTGGCTTTGACCTGGGGCCAAGGCGGCACGACAGCTCCGCCAGAGATCACCATTTTCATGCCTTCGCCGACGCTCATCTCCAGTTCGGTCACTTCATGACGTGGGAGTAAAAGGAGGAATCCGCTGGTGGGATTGGGCGAAGTGGGCACGAAAACAGTCCAAACTTCTTCAGTGGTTTTAGCTTGGGCTTCACCTTGGGTTTTACTGGTGAGAAAGCCGATCGCCCAGACGCCAGGACGGGGGAATTGCACGAGCACAACCTGATTGAAGAGATTGCGATTTTGCGTACCGAAAGTGTCGACGATTTGTTTGACGGTGTTGTAGACGGCGCTGACGCCAGGGATGCTGAGCATGAAGCGCTCGCCAATGGATACGAAATATTTACCGAATACGTAGCGCGAAACATAGCCTAGGCCTGTGACCAAGATGATCACCAGAAGGGTAGCGAGTATATCCCAGAGAATTGTGAGGCTGGGCCGGTCGCGAAACGTTTCGGGTACGAAGAAAAAGAACAGTGGCCGAAATGTACCGCCTACAAAATTGATGATGTTGGTGAAGGCCCAGACCGTAACGATCAACGGAGCGAGGAGCAGTGCGCCTGAGATGAAGGCGTTGCGCAACGTGATGAATCGAGACTGAGTGGCGAGATGGGCAGAGCTGGTCGTTGCGTTCATGACGGTAGGAGTTTTTAGCGACGCAGGGCGAAGCCAGGGGAGATTTTGTTTTGGGTTAAGATTTTCAATGCGCGGGCCTCGGCGCGACGCATGATGCGTTTTTTGGCGGGCTGTAGGTCATCGTAGCCAGCGAGATGGAGCCAACCGTGAACGACGTAGAGGAGTAATTCTGTGGCGAATTCATGGCCATTTTGTTTGGCGTAGGTCTTGGCGGTGTCGACTGAGACGCAGATTTCTCCAGCGACACCGTGGTCTGAATTCCCTTCGAAAGTAATGACATCGGTCGTTGTCGGATCAGCAAGGAAGTCGGCATGCAGTTGCGCGAGAGCTAGATCGTCGAGAAAAACTAAGGAGAGTTCACCGGAAGGAACGCCTCCTCGGAACTCAGTTGCGTGCGCGTCAAGGGTTGCGATTGCGCGCCTAAGTTCAGCCCGAGTGAAGTGCAGGCGAGGGTAACGGTTTGAGATCGCGGTTTCCCGGATTTGAGAGGCGGGCGGCATCGTTCAGGCTTTGACGGCGGCTGTCGCGGAAGATTCGGTCCCAGTAGCTGAATAGGCGACGCGGGCGTGGAGCATGTTGAGCAGCGTGAATTGAAAACTATTTTTGATTCGGGCAATGTCCTCGAAGGTAAGTGGGGCTTCGTCGAGTTGTTTGTCTGCGATGCGATCAAGAACGATTTTGTCTATGAGGGCTGTGAGTTGCGTGGCGTCGGCAGCGCGGAGGGAGCGGGAGGCCGCTTCGACGCCATCGGCGAGGGCGATGACAGCACTTTCTTTGAATTGTGGGCGCGGGCCGTCGTAGCGGAAAGGGGCGTCGGAGATCGACGTGGCTTCGGGCTGCAGTGTGAATTGAGGCGCGGGTGAGAGCGGCAGTGGCGAACGGGAGTGATTAAGCGCTTGTTCGTAAAAATAGCGTACCAAAGTGGTGCCGTGGTGTTGGCGGATGACGTCAATCACGGCACGGGGCAGGCCATGACGAACGGCGAGTTCGACGCCGTCGGTGACGTGCCGTTTGATGATTCGTGCTGATTCAATCGGGTCGTGTTCGTCGTGGGGGTTGTGGCGGTCACGTTGGTTTTCGGTAAAGTACGAGGGGTGGACGGTCTTGCCGATGTCGTGAAAGAGAGCGCAGACTCGGGCAAGCAGGGGGTTGGCACCGATGGCATTGGAGGCGTTCTCCGCGAGTTGAGCTACAACAAGTGAGTGATGATAGGTGCCGGGCGCTTCGAGCTGCATGCGACGCAGTAAGGGGTGATTGTAATCGGTGAGTTCGAGCAGCGTAATGTCAGTGGTGCGTTTAAAGAGGGATTCGAGTACGGGTAGAAGCCCGACGACGGCGACGCCTGTGAATAGTCCGGTTACAATGCCGGCTGACATCTGGCGGGCTAGGGTATCGAGAGGCGTTTGGTCGGCGAAGGCGATGAGCGCGGCGAAGACGGCAACGGTTAGCCCGCCGGCGACGGCGGAGCGTACGACGCGGCCACGGCGGCGGGCATCACGGCAGAAGAAAATGGCAACGAGAGACGCGAGAAAAGTAAGAACAAGTAGATCGAGGCGGTTACCGTAGATCACCCCAGTGAAAATGGAGATTAGTAGCGCCATGAAGATGGCGGAGCCGGCGTCGATTAGGATCGCGACGATGAGTGGGGCGAAGGCGGTAGGAGCGACGTAGGGCAGGGTAGAGGCCCATGATCCGTCGCGAATAAAAAAATCGGCTCCGCCGAGAGTGTAGACTAGACGGACAAGACCGAGGTTGAGGATGACCACGAGGGCTAGAAGCCCCAGTCGGACGTTACTGCGGAGCGTTTCAGCGTCCTCGATCCGGATGTAAATGATGGAGGCGAGCACCATCGCGAGTACCAGAAGCACGCGACCAAACAGAGCGAGGCCTTCGTTCAGCTCGGTGTCGGCATGCTCTGCGAGGTAGTGGCGATGAGCATCGAACATCTCGTATTGGCTGGGTGAAACTCGCTCGCCGGCTTCGATGATCGTCTGCCCACGGGCTACGTTGACGGTAACCGGTTGTACCGCGCGAACGGCTTCAGCTTCGCGCTGCTGGGTGGCGGCGCGGTCGAAGACGACGTTGGCGGTGACTCCATTGCGGAAAAAGCGAAAGAGAGCTTGGGCTGAGGTGCGAGGTACACCGTCGGTTGCGAGGCTCACGCGTAAGATGGTGAGGGCTTCTTCGAGCGAGTGGACCGGGCGCGGTGCAGGGGTGCTGCCAGGTGTGGCGATTTGAAAAACAGTAACACCACCCAACGCGTTAGTGCCAAGTGCGGCGTCATGGACTCCTTCGGTGTAGAGTTCACGCAGGACATTTAGGCCAGTCTCGAAAATCGCAGAGCGGGTTTTAGCGTCCCCGGCGGCGAGAAGAGCGGCGACGTCCTCGGCGGTAGTGTTGTAGGTGCCGCGGGCGTTGAAATCGGCGGATATTTGGGCGAGTTCGGCCCGGGGGCGGTTCAGTGGTGTGGGTCCTGCGGGATGCGTAAGTTCATACGTCGCCAGGCGTACGAGTAGGTCGCGGGCGGCGGCGTCGAAGGCACCGAGGGCTTCGAAATCCAGTCGGTAAATAGGCGGAACGCGGTCGAGAAATTGTTCTCGTGCCGTGCGAGTTTTTTCCTCGCTCACATAGGTGAATGGCGCGGCTGCGATGACTCGAACAGTGGCTGTTTGCCCAGGTAGAACCGGGAGGCGGAGTGAGGTCATGCCTGCGGAGCTGATGAGCACGATAGCCGCCACCGTGACGATGAATATTAGGGCGGCGACCAGTCGGCTGCGTTCCATGAACTCGAGCGCAGGCGAATACGCGGAAGAGGTAGCAGGTCGTCGGGCGCTTAAGCCACCGACGAGGAGTTTCCACTGATTTTTTACGGACATTGCAGAAGGGAGTAGGCGTTAACGCGGTGCGACAGCACTATCTTCACTACCGATGGGGTTGCGGTAAGATTCATAAGCTTCGATGATTTTCAGCACTAGCGGATGACGGACGACATCGCTGCCGCTGAAGGCGTGAAAATCGATACCGGGAATGTTTTGGAGAATGCGGCGAACTTCTAGCAGTCCGCTTTGTTTGGAGCGCGGCAGATCGATTTGGGTGATGTCGCCGGTGACTACCATGCGGGATTCTTCGCCAAGACGGGTGAGAAACATCATCATCTGCTCGGGAGTGGTATTCTGCGCTTCGTCAAGGACGATGAAGGCGTTTGAAAGCGTGCGGCCGCGCATGTAAGCAAGCGGGGCGATTTCAATCACGCCCTTTTCTGTGAGGCGCGTAATATCAGCCGCGTCGAGCATATCGTGCAAGGCATCGTATAACGGTCGCAGGTACGGGAGAATTTTTTCCTCGAGGTCGCCCGGTAGGAAACCCAGCGCTTCGCCGGCTTCTACGGCGGGGCGGGTAAGAATGATACGTTGGACTTCGTTTTTTAGCAGTGCCGAGACCGCCGCGGCCATCGCGAGATAAGTTTTGCCTGTGCCGGCGGGACCTATGCCGAAGACGACGGGGTTTTTCAGGATCGATTGGAGGTAGAGTTTTTGACCGAGCGTTTTAGGAACGATCGTCTTACGGTTGGTGGCGATGACCAGCGGTGCGGCGTAAAGTGCTTTGAGATCGGCACCTTCACCACGGGCGAAGCTTTCCAGTATCCGAATGAAATCCGGTGTACGAATAGCGAGGCCTTGGCCGCGGGCAGCGTGGAGAAAATTAAAAAAATCGACGGCGAGGGCGACAGACTCAGCGGCGGGACGGGGGGATGGTTTTCCCGGGGTTTGTGGGGCAGGTTCGATTTTCAGCCAATCCTCGCGCGTAATCAGGCGTACGTGTAGTGAAACCTCGGCTACACTGAGATTTTGATCGGTGCCGGCGTAGAGGCTACTCAGGTGGCGGGCGCTTGGAAAATGCAAGGTCTTGGACGTCACTTCGAATAAAAAATTATGTCGTAATCGTAGGAACGGCCGCGGTTAAACGCTCCCAAATCGCATCTAGCGATTGGGGTAGGATGCGGGTCTGGCCGAGCACGGGCATGAAGTTGTTGTCGCCAGACCAACGTGGCACTAGATGGCCGTGGAGATGGGCGATGCTGCCCCCAGCGGCCGAGCCGAGGTTAAAGCCGACGTTGATGCCGTCGGGCTTGAGCACCGCGTTAAGCAATTTTTGGCCGAAAACGATCTCTTCCATTAATTCGGAGCGCTCCGCTACGGTGAGTTCCATTAGGTCGCTTACTTCGCGAAAGGGAACCGCGAGCAAATGGCCTGGATTATACGGAAAGCGGTTGAGAATGAGGTACGAAAGTTTCGAGCGGTGCACGATGAGTGCCGTGCGATCATCGCCCAGCGCTGGGAGCTCCGTAAACGGTCGCCTCAGGGCGGCAGGATAACGCGGCGCCTCTATGTATTCCATGCGCCAGTAAGGATGAAGCTGCTGTGGATTCAAAGGACGCTTAGTCCAGCGTGGCTCTCACCCGATGTCAAAGCCGCGGGCCCTGAGTTTTGGAGTTGATATGACGGGCGTCATCTTAAAGAGTGCCGGACTGTTTAACATGCGCTATCCGCCTGAACATAAACTCTTCACCCGTCGTCGCATCGTAGCGGCGGCGAGCGCAGCGTTTCGGGAGCGCGGGGTGGAAAACACCGGAGTGGACGAAGTGATGCGCCGCGCCGGGCTCACGCATGGGGGATTTTACGCGCATTTTAACGATAAAGCTCAACTTGTAGCCGAGGCCTGCGCAGATGCATTCGATGCGGCGGTGGTGAATCTCGAGCGGATCGCAGCACAACCTACCGCGGCCAAGCGTGCGAGATTGTTGATTGATAGCTATTTGTCCGCGCGGCATCGCGACAATCGCGGGTCGGGGTGCTTGGTCGTTGCCGTAGGCGCGGATATGGCGCGGCTCGATGCGGCCGGGCGTTCGGGTTATGCGCGGGGCTTTGCGCGGCACATTGATCGATTGTGCGCGGCTTTGCAGTTGGCGCGTGATACGGAACGCAACCGTGATCGGGTCACGCATTTGATGAGTTCTCTGGTTGGTGCGCTGCTATTTGCGCGTGCAGCGGAGACGTCGGAGCGGAGCGAAGCCTTATTGATTTCGGCGCGGCGGATGTTGCGCGCGGAATTTTGCCAACGTTGAATTTTTATATGAACACACCTCAAAACAAACGTCGTCGGGTCGTTATTACAGGTTTGGGCGCAGTGACCCCGGTCGGAAATTCTGTCGCGGCCACTTGGGAAGCCCTGCAGGCAGGTCGCAGTGGCATCGGTAAAATCACGCGCTTCGACGCAACCGCCTGCACTGCCCAGATCGCCGGTGAGGTGAAGGACTACGATCCTACCAAGACCATCGCTACGCCGGTGCATCCGCGTGGCGCAGCGGGCGAAGCGGTTACAGCGGCACTCTCGCCGAAGGAAATGAAAAAACTCGGGCGTTTCACGCATCTCGGCCTCGGCGCTGGTCTTGAGGCATATATTGATTCTGGCCTCGACGCGGTGCGCGCGACGCTCAAACCCGATCGCCTCGCAATTAATATGGGCGTAGGCCTAGGTGGCCTGCCCGAGATCGAAGCGATGCACGATACTTGGAAAACGGGCGGATTTCGGAAGATTTCACCGTTCTTTATTTTACAGGTAGCGCCCAACATTCTGTCGGGCCAACTGGCGATTCTGCTCGATGCGCGTGGGCCTAACATGAGCAATACGGCAGCATGTGCCACGAGCGGTCACTCGCTCGGCGAGTCATTGCGTGTGATTCAACGCGGCGAAGCCGATGTTATGATCGCCGGTGGATCTGAAGCTGCAATCAGTCCACTTTCAGTCGGAGCTTTTGCTCAGATGCGCGCGCTCTCGACCCGCAACGATGCTCCGGAAAAAGCTTCGCGCCCTTACGACGCGGACCGCGATGGCTTTGTGATCGGCGAAGGCGCCGTCGCGATGGTGCTCGAAGAATACGAACATGCTAAGGCGCGTGGCGCTCGCATTTACGCTGAGCTAAGCGGCTACTCGGCTTCCGGAGATGCTTATCATCTTTCATCGCTCGCACCTGAGGCAGAAGGCTCGCGTCGAGCGATGGAGCAAGCGCTCCGCGATGCCGGCGTCGCTCCAATGCAAGTTGGCTACGTGTCAGCGCACGCCACTTCGACACCTGGCGGAGACGGCGAAGAAGGTGCGGCAATCGCGGCTGTTTTTGCCGAAAACAAAGCGACGCTCCACGTCAGTGGGGTGAAGTCCATGACCGGCCATCTCCTTGGGGGGGCCGGTGCGTTGGGTGCGTTGGCCGCGGTGCTCGCGGTGCATCACGGCGTGATTCCACCTACGATCAATTTGGAAAACGTCGATCCGGTTTGCGCTGCTTTGGGCTTAAATTTCACACCGAATACCGCTGTTAAAAAACGCGTGGACTATGCTCTCGCCAACAGCTTCGGCTTCGGCGGGACAAATGCTTCGCTCGTGGTGGGCCGCGTGTGAATTCGCTCTTGCGAGAGAGAGCGGAGCGAGCGGGTTTAATGCTACCCACCGCTAATTCGCCGGAGGCTTGGGCAGAGCTTGCGGTGGATATATTCCTGCGGCCGCCGCCGCCTACGCGTATACCCATGCGTGAACAAAATTATTTGGCTACCGCCAAGCGAGGCTTCGCATCGACGCGTTGGGGTGAATTGGCGCAGTGGAGCTGGGGCGTGAACGAAGCACCTTTGGTGATACTCGCCCACGGTTGGGCAGGCCGCGCGGCGCAGTTGGGTGCTTTGGCTGAACCGTTAGTCGCGGCGGGGTTTCGCGTGGTGGCTTTTGATGGTCCAGCGCACGGAGAATCACCCGGGCGTGAGGCGCATGTACCTATGTTGGCGGAGTGTATTTTGGAGGTCGCCGCGCAACAAGGAGGACTGCGGGCGGTGATCGGACACTCCGCAGGGGCAGCGAGTGCAGCTTTAGCGACATTGATGGGGTTGGAGCCGCGCGGCTTGGTTTTGATCGCGCCACCTCTAAGTCATCGTCGTCGTGTCGAGCGCGTGGCGGACCGGTTTGAGCTCTCGCCTGAGGTCCGCATAGCTTTTTTCGCGGCAGCGGAGCGACGGGGTGGATGGAAAGATGCCGATGTTGATATGCGTGTAGTGGCTCGGCGTGCGCCATGCCCCGCGCTCGTATTACACGATCCCAACGACGATCACACAGATTACGCGGGATCCCAGGAATTCACGGCGTTGTGGCGGGGTTCGCGGTTAGTACCGTGCCCGGGCCGCGGACATATTCGGATTTTATCGACGCCGGAAGTCGTGGCGGAGGCGGTTCGCTTTGTGGTGGGGTTGTAAGGCTTGCTGCGGGTGCCGCGCGATGCTGATGATCGACTTATGAAGGATCGCCGAATGATTTTGTTTGTTGGATTGATGGCGCCGATTTTGGCCTGGTCGTGGTTGTCACCGCAGGATCGATTGACTTGGTGGCTGGAAGTTGTGCCGGTATTAATCGGAGTTCCTCTGCTGCTATTGACCGCCCAGAGATTTCCACTTTCGACCATGTTGCTGGTGCTCGTATGGCTGCATGCTGTTGTGTTAATTGTCGGCGGGCATTACACGTATGCGCTTGTGCCGGGATTTGGTCCCACGGATGCGCTGGGTCGGGCATTGGGTTGGACGCGTAACAACTACGACAAGCTCGGCCATTTTGCGCAGGGCTTTGTGCCAGCTATTTTGACTAGGGAGATTTTACTGCGAACATCACCGCTTAGTGCGAGCGTGGGCGTGGACGGAAAGCTGCGGGTGAGTCGATGGGTGGCATTTTTAGTCGTATCGGTGTGTTTAGCATTTTCTGCGTTTTACGAACTAATTGAGTGGCTTACCGCCAATTTTCAGGGAGCGGCAGCGGAGGCGTTTCTCGGGACGCAGGGAGATATTTGGGATACGCAAAAAGATATGGCGACGGCTCTGGTGGGGGCACTCATTGCTTTGGCGGTACTAAGTCGTGTGCATGATCGAGCTGTGGCGCGAATGCTTGATGGGAGTTGATGAGACTGGTTGAGGCGAAAAAAATCGGCGACTAGTGCAGTTAAACGGGTCAGGCTTTTAACTTAGCTCGGAGGTAAGGCGCGGTGGGGCTTCGTTTGATTTTGAGCAGGCCGTCGATTTCGCCTTGGTATAAAAGCTCGCCGCCGTCGGGTCCGCCAACCGGACCGAGTTCGATGATGTAATCGGCTTCGGCTAGGAGATCGAGGTGGTGTTCGATGACGACGACGGTGTGGCCTTGGTCGACGAGTGAATGCAATACGCGTATGAGGCGTTCGCAGTCGCTGAGATGAAGGCCTATAGTAGGTTCCTCGAGCAGGTAGAGGTTGCGTGGGCGTTCACCACGGGAGCGTTCGCGATAGCTGGCGAGGCCACTGGAAAGTTCTGTGACGAGCTTAAGGCGCTGGGCTTCACCACCGGAGAGCGTGGGTGAGGACTGACCGAGCGTGAGGTAGCCAAGGCCGCAGTCGATCATGAGTTGGCAGACCTGTGAGAGCTGCGAGTGAAAGTCGAAGAACGTCGCTGCTTCCTCGAAGGTGAGTTGAAGAACCTGTCCGATGGATTTACCCTTCCACCTGATCTCGGCTAGGTCGGGTCCATAGCGAAGGCCACGGCAATCGTCACAAGGCAGGTAGGTGTTGGGCATGAACGCCATCTCAAGTTTGATTCGACCAGCACCTTCGCACGCGGGGCAACGGCCACCGGTGGTGTTAAATGAAAAGCGAGCCGCGCTGTAGCCGCGGATTTTGGCTTCGGGCAACGCGGCGAAAAATTGTCGGATCAAATCGAAGATACCGAGATAAGTCGCGGGAGTGGAGCGTGGGGTTTTGCCAATCGGAGACTGGTCGACTTCGACTACGGAGCGGAAAATTTCGCCGCCGATGAGTGTTTTGAAAGGTGTGGTAGCGCCATCGGCGTTCAAGCCCGTGGCCTTGTAAAAATCGCGGCCTGTGAGTTTGGATTTTTTCGCCGCAATCGCGTGCGTGACGGCGGGGTGGAGTACGTCGCGGAAGAGCGTTGATTTACCTGCGCCGCTTGGGCCGGCGACCATGACGAGACGGCCGAGCGGCAGGCGCAGGTCGAAGCCTTTGAGATTGCGAAACGTGACATGGGTGAGATCAAGCCAGGCGTTTTTTTCGCGGGGCGCGGGTAGGGCGCGACGCTGGCCTTGGAGCGGATGCGTGATGCCTTTGGCCAGGAAGAGGCCGGTGAGGGATTGGGCACTCGCGCGGATCTCAGCCGGCGTACCTTCGGCGAGGAGTTGGCCACCGTGGATGCCGGCCGCAGGGCCGAGATCGATGATGCGATCGGCGCGCGCCATGAGTTCATCATCGTGCTCGACGACGAGGAGTGTGTTTCCTTTGTCGCGGAGAGTGAGTAGGGTTTCGATGAGGCGTTCGTTGTCGCGGGCGTGGAGGCCTATGCTGGGTTCGTCGAGGACGTAAAGGACGCCGGCGAGATTGGTGCCGAGTTGGGCGGCAAGGCGTATGCGTTGGGCTTCACCGCCAGAAAGCGTATCGGTTGGGCGTTCAAGCGAGAGGTAACCGAGCCCGACGTGATCGAGGAATTTTAGGCGTTCTGCAATTTGTGGGACAATGTCTTGAGTGATAAGCTTGCCGCGGTCGTCGAGCGCTAGCGCGCGCAGGTGCGAGATGAGTTCGTTGGGGGTAGCGCGAAGCAATGCGGGCAGTGAAAGCGGAGGCTGTTTGGCTGTGGCGCGAAAGTGGAGTTTGACGGAGCGGGCGGTGCGGTTGAGTCGGTCGCCGTGGCAATCGGGACAAGGTTGTCCTTCGTCGGCGACGTCTTCGGCGGTGTCGATGCCGAATTCGCGTAAGCGAGCAGCGGAGTCGTCTTTTTCTTCGTCGTCTTTTGGCTCTAGCATCCAAGGGAAAACGCGTCCGTGACCGCGACAAGCGGGACACCAACCCCGAGGTGAATTAAATGAAAAATTTTTCGGCTCTAGCTCAGGAAAACTTTCGCCTGTTTCGATATCGGTGCGCGTGGTGGAAAACCACGAGAGTATTTCCCCTTGTGGCGTGAGGAGGAAACACGCGCCTTTACCGACGCTGAGTCCTAGGTCTAGCGCTACGCCAGAACGGGTGTTGTTTTTTAAATCGGCGACGACGACTTCGATGTCGTGCTCACGGTAGCGGTCGAGTTTTTGAAACGCATCAACGCGGGTCAGGCGGCCATCGGCGCGCATGAGTTCGTAGCCTTGGTTGGCGATCCAGGTGGCGATGGGCTGGTGGTGGCCCTTACGACCTCGGATGAGTGGTGCGCAGAGATAAAGGTGTTTGGCTTTTCGGGCGGTGGGGGTCGCGAGTACACGGCTGAGGAGGTTTTTCAGCGAACCGGGGGAGAGGGGCGTGACCGGCTTATCGGTGTCGGGGTGATGTTGAACACCGAGACGAGCGTAAAGTAGGCGGAGGTATTGAGCGACCTCAGTGATCGTCGCGACGGTCGATTTGCGTGAGCCGCGGGTGATACGTTGTTCAATCGCGACTGTGGGTGGAATGCCGGTGAGTTGATCTACGTCAGGGCGCGGAAGTTGTTCTACGAACTGTCGCGCGTACGGCGACATGGACTCCATGAAACGGCGCTGGCCCTCGGCGAATACGATGTCGAAAGCGAGCGTACTCTTGCCGGAGCCGGAGACGCCCGTGACTACAGAAAGTTGGTGGTGAGGTATGGATAGGGAAAGATTTTTGAGATTGTTTTCGCGGGCGCCCTCGATTCTTAGAGTCTTAGAAGGTGCATGAGCTACGCGGGCAAGGCGGAGCGACGTGGAGTCAGCTGGGATCGAGATTGATCCCGAATCCGTGGCGAGCGCGGCCATGAGAAACGGAGTGGTCGCAGTGCTTGAACGGAGAATGAATTCGGGCGGACCTTCGGCGATGATCTGGCCGCCGGCGGCGCCTGCCTCGGGTCCTACTTCGAGGATCCAATCGGCGGATTTTAGGACGTCGAGATTGTGTTCTATGACAACGAGGCTGTGTCCGGCGTCGACCAGTGCGTGAAGCGCGGCTAGGAGGCGTTTGACGTCGTGGCGGTGCAGGCCGGTGGTTGGCTCGTCAAGTAGGATGAGTGCGCCGGTCGTCGGAGCGGGCGAAGTAGACGACGTTTCGGAGGTATCAGCACGTGCTGCTGAAGCGGAAGAAAAAGCGCTGAGGTAACGGACGAGTTTGAGACGTTGAGATTCTCCACCGCTGAGGGTATTTAGAGGTTGGCCGAGGGTTAGATAACCTAGACCGACTGATTCGAGCGTTGAAAGCCTTTGGCGGATTGTGGCGAGCGCGGCGGCGGCGTTGCGAGCTTGGGTGGGAGTTTGGGGTCGATCGCTGGGCGCATCGCTAAAAAGCGGGATAGCCTCGGTCACACTGGTCGCGAGCAGATCTGCAACAGTGCGATCGCGCCAGCGAATCGCGAGCACCTCAGGTTTAAAGCGTCGGCCCTCACAGACGGGGCATGGTACAAAAACATCGGAGAGAAATTGCATCTCGACCCGCTCGTATCCGAGACCTTGGCAATGATCGCAGCGGCCTTCTCCGGAGTTGAAGGAAAAACTTGAGCCGTTAAAACCAGCTGCACCCGCGGCGGGCGTAGCTGCATAGAGTTCGCGGATGAGCTCCCACGCCTCAGTGTAAAGTGCCGGGTTAGAGCGTGGCGTCCGCGAGAGGGGTGATTGATCGACTAGAACAATTTCGGAAAAGGTGAGGTCGCTCTTGATGGCTGCGATGACAGCCGGATCTTCCGTGAGTTGGAGCTTTTGGGCAAGTAGGCCTTGATGGATGACGTTGTCGAGTAGCGTGGATTTACCCGAACCAGAGACACCGCTTAGGCATACGAGTCGCTGGAGTGGAAGACGAAAGGAGACTTCTCGCAGGTTGTGCTTGGTTGCGTTTTGGAAATGGAGCGAGGGGTGGTTCGCGGGTACGGCTCGGCGTGTCGCCGGCAGCGGAATGGATTGGCGTCCAGAAAGGTACTGACCGGTGATGCTGGTTTCAGATGTGACTAATGCTGGTAGATCGCCTTGAAATACGACGTGGCCACCGCGAGCGCCGGGCTCGGGCCCGATTTCGATAACGTGATCAGCAGAGCGAATCATGGCCTCATCGTGCTCTACGACGACCACGGTGTTGCCGGTGTCAGTCAGCGTACGGATGATCGCGATGAGGCGATCGATGTCGCGCGGATGCAGGCCGACACTCGGTTCGTCGAGTACAAATAACGTGTCGACGAGGGAGGTGCCCAGGCAGCTCGTAAGGTTGACGCGCTGAACCTCACCGCCGGAGAGCGTTTTAGATTGGCGCTCAAGTGTGAGGTAGCCGAGGCCAACTTGCTGCAAGTAACGCAGTCGCGTGAGAATCGCTTGAAGGGCGTGATCGGGGGGAGTCGATGTGCTTCCGCTGGATTTGAGTGTGCGCTTAGCGCTCGGTGATATCAGATCGAGCAGGGCGCTTACAGGGAGTTGGTAAAGCTCAGGTAGCGTGCGACCCTGCCATTGCCAGCAGAGAGATTCAGGTTGGAGGCGTTGTCCGCTGCAATCGGGGCAAGGGTTGTAAGCACGATAGCGTGAAAGGAAGACGCGTACATGCATCTTGTACGTAGTTTTTTCGAGCCAGCGAAAGAAACCCTTCACGCCGTACCAATACTGGGGCCACGTCTTGTTGTTCTCCTCACCGTAGCCGGGTTCGCCGTCTATGATGAAAGATTTTTGTTCATCAGTCAGCGTGGCGAAGGGGACGTCGGTGGGGATTTTTTTCTTTTTGGCAAAAACGCGGAGGTCATCGAGTGAAGCTCGGTAGACTTCGCCTTCCCAGCATTTGAGGGCACCATCATTGATGGATAGCGATTGGTCTGGGATCGCGAGTCGGTAGTCGACTTCGATGACGCGGCCGAAGCCACGGCACTTGGGGCAGGCTCCAAGTGGCGAGTTAAATGAAAAGAGGGCGGGTGAAGCGGCGCGAAAGGTACGCCCGGTTTTAGGCGAGTGGAGGCCCCGTGAAAAGTGACCGAGCTCCGCGAACGTGTCTGCTGCGAACAGATGAACCTGACCGTGTCCGAAATGGAGTGAGGTTTCGACTGCTTCGAGGAAACGCGCGCGCTGGTCGGCGACGATAGCGACGCGGTCTTGGATAACGAAGATTGAAGTGCCGGATGTAAGCAGGGTTTGAAGCTCGGACGGTTCGAGTAGTAGAGCTTCGATTTTATGGATAGTAACACCTAGAAGGACGCGGACGTAGCCTTGGTTTTTGAGGCTAGTTAAGATTTCCAGCCAAGTAAGATTGGCGGGTTTCTCGACCCGGAACGCTATAAGCGTGGTACGGGCTGGATGGGCGGCCAAAGATTTTTGCCAGATTGATGGCGGGTTGTCGTCTACGACAGGTTCACGGGTGGCAGGGTCGTAACAGGTGGCAACTTGGGCGAACCAAACTTTAAAAAAATCGGTTAGCTCCGTCATCGTGCCGACCGTGGAGCGGGATGTTTTGACGGTGTTAGTCTGCTCTATGGCTATGGACGGTCGGATGTTTTCGATGGAATCGACTTTCGGTTTATCGAGAAGATCGAGAAACTGGCGGGTGTAGGCGGAAAACGTTTCGACGTAACGACGCTGGCCCTCAGCGTGGAGTGTGTCGAAAACTAGTGAAGATTTACCCGCGCCACTCAGACCGGTTACGACAACGTAACGGCCTAGCGGTATATCGAGATCGAAGCCCTTGAGGTTGTTTTGTCGGACGCCGCGAAGGCGGATGCATTCGGGGGCTGCGACTCTGGTGACGAGGGAAGGGACGGATGATTTTTTAACCACGGATGGTCACGGATGAATAGGGCGGTGGAGAACGCAAATCCCGACGTAAGTTCGTGGGACGACATGAGCAGGTTGCGCGTACTATCGTGTGAGAGTGAGTTTAGCCCCGGCCTGGTTTATCGAGCGGATCACCGAGGCTGTTGGTCGCGTGTCGGTGACTATGTTGAAGCGAGCGTCGAAGGGCGTGGTAAGGCTGAGGGCTTTGCGTCCAAATTTTGATTTATCTAAGGCGAAGATGGTGCGCTCGGCGGCACCGATCATCTTACGCTGTGCAGCTACGATGAGGGCATTATGATTCCAAATTCCGTTTTCTGTGATGCCTGCGCCGCCGAGTATCGCGAGATCGGCGTGGGTTTGCTCGAAGGATTGTTCGCAGAGCGGGCCGACGAGCACGCCGAGGCGGCTATAAATGCTGCCGCCGGTGACGATGGTTTCGACGCTGCCGATTTCGCCGAAGAGGGAGGCAATAGGCAGAGAGTTAGTGATGACCTGGAGGTGTTTATCGGCGAGTAGGCGGGCAACGGCATAGGTGGTGCTGCCGCCGTCGAGAATGACGGTCATGCCGGGTTGCACCTGGTCGGCGACGAGACGGGCGATGGCGAATTTCTCGTCAGGGTGTCGCTGATTGCGTGCGATAAAATCGTATTCTTGGGCGAAGGCATCCGTCTCGATGAGGGAGGCGCCACCGTGGTGTCTTCGAGCGATGCCGCGCGTTTCAAGGGTGTCTAGAACGCGTCGTACCGTGGAAAGCGAGCCCCCAAACCGGGTGGCTAGCGTGTGGAGATCGGCGTATTTATGCTCTCGTAAGTAGTGTTCTATGGAGTCGGTGCGCTGTTGGTTGGTCATGGATTAGGCGCGGGTATTAAGGTTGGCGAAAAGTTCGAGGTACGCGGCCACTTGCCGGGCGGGATCGAAGGTGTTTCGCGCGTAGTCACGGGCAGCAGCAGCCAACTTGGCGCGGTCGGAATCTGAACATTGAAAGAGCGGGGTGAGGGCGGCCAGGAATGCTTCTCGGTCATTGCGGGGAATGACCCAGCCGGTGACACCGGGAATAAAACACTCGCCGATACCCTGCGCGGTGTAGGCGACAGCGGGCAGGCCATGGGCCTGGGCCTCTATGAGAAAATTGGACAACGATTCGCTGGCGGAGGCGTGTACGGCTATGTCGGCCGCAGCGTAAAGCGGGGCGGGGTCGCGTAAAAAACCTAAAAAGCGTACGCGCTCAGTGAGCCCGAGCTCGGCGGCGAGCTTTTCACAAGCGGCGCGGGCTGGACCTTCGCCCGCGAGCCAAAGCTGCCAATCTGTGGAAGAGGGGATGCCGGCAGCGAGTTGGATGAGTTCGCGCTGGTTTTTCTCTGGGCGAAACATGGCGACGTTAAGCAATATCTTCGTCGTGGCGCGAGCGCCGTATTGGGCCCGTAGAGTGGCGGCTGATGCAGGTGCGGCAATCGCGGGGAAAACGAGAGAGTTGTGAATCACGGAAATTTTATCCGCGGAAACACAGTAATTGGAGGAGAGCGTGGCGCGGGCCTCGTGGCTGTTAGCTATAATATGAGTAGCAGCGCGCAGAGAGCGTCTAAAGAAGTAGGGTAGGGCCTTGCCGGTACGCATAGTTGCGACCACAGCGGTTTGCGGCCAGCGATCTTGCACGAGATTGCGCAGAGTAAACGCATAACAATTTGCCATGCGCCCCATGCACAAAATGAGGTCAGGCGCTATCGTCTCTACGGCCTTAAACAATCCGGGGGCGAACCAATCTAGACGCAGGTCAAATGACTGAAGAGCACGATGCTTCACAGCCGGCGCGAGCGTGCCGTGTAAAGCCCCCAGGGGCCTAAACGTCAAAAGTGTTGTGGCGTGATTGGCAGCGCTAAACGCGTTGGCGAGCAGAACAGATTGTCGCTCCGTGCCTCCGCTGCGGAGATAGTCTTGGACGATGAGAATTTTCATTGCCGGTTAATCAGCGGGGCGGAGAGTGGCGGACTATGAATTCGGCGTTAT
Organism: Opitutia bacterium; assembly: GCA_947452315.1. Lineage (GTDB taxonomy): Bacteria > Verrucomicrobiota > Verrucomicrobiia > Opitutales > Opitutaceae > Tous-C4FEB. Next base: position 62,155 of record CANGCX010000005.1, read on the forward strand.
CGCAACTTTTCCTGCGTTGGGCGATCCTTGCGTTAGGGGTCATGCTCGCAACCAAACTCGGTATCGGCATCCGATGCGACAGTGGTTCGACGCTGTTGGTTGTGGTCGTATTATTAAGTTTCTTCAATGCGATCCTGAAGCCTTTGATGGTGCTGTTTACGCTGCCCTTCATTTTGCTCACCTTGGGCTTGGGGATGGTCGTGATCAATGCCTTGTTATTTTTGCTAGTGGCAAGGTTGGTGGACGGTTTTTACGTGGCGAGCTTTTGGTCGGCGGTAGGTGGAGCCATCGTTGTTAGCCTTACGAATCTGGTTTTGAACCTGTTTACGCGCGGTCCGCGGGGTCCGAGCGGAGGCTTTGGGGGCTCGACGCGGCCGAAAAAGGAAAAACCGGCTGACGTCATTGATATTTAAACAGACTGAGTTTCCGTTTGACGGAGGTGGAGGCGATTGCAGGTTGGCGAGATGGCAGAATCCATGGAATACGATCTCGTTGTCATTGGCGGCGGCCCGGCGGGCTACGCGGGTGCGATCCGCGCCGGACAACTCGGCAAGAAAGTCGCGTGCATCGAGATGGAGCGCGCTGGCGGCACATGCCTTAACTGGGGCTGTATCCCGACTAAGGCGTTGCTGAAGAGCGCTGAGCTTTTTCAGAAGATTAAAAAGGCCGACGCTTACGGTATTTCCGTTAAAGACGTGGGTTTTGATTTCGCCAAAGTCATGGAGCGTTCGAGAGGCGTTGCCGGCCAGATGGCCAAGGGCATTGAATTTCTATTTAAGAAAAATAAGGTCGATTACTACGTTGGTCGCGCGCAGGTCACGGCACCCGGCATGGTCACGATCACGGAAGGTGAACACGTCGGAAAATATTTGAAGGCCAAGAACGTGCTCGTCGCCACCGGATGCAAGATGCGCCGGATTCCTGGGCTCGAATTTGATGGTGTGCGGGTGATGACGTCACGTGAGGCGCTCGCTAATCTAAAATTGCCCAAGTCTATTATCATCGTGGGCGCAGGCGCAATTGGCGTCGAGTTCGCGTACCTCTATAATTCGTTCGGATCGAAGGTTACTCTCGTCGAGATGTTGCCTCAAATTTTGCCTGTGGAGGACGAAGAAGTGGCCAAGGCGCTCGCGCGCTCGTTCGAGAAGCAAGGTGTGGCGTTGCACACGAACACAAAGTGCGAAAATTTTCGTGTCGGTAAAAACTCAGTGAAGGTCGATCTCGTTGCGGGCGACCAGAAGACCGAAGTTGAGGCCGAGGTCTTATTGTCTGCGATCGGCGTAGTGGCGAATCTTGAAGGCGCTTTTGCCGCCAATCTCAAACCTGAGCTGGATCGCACTTACCTTAAAGTCGGCGAAGACTATCAGACCAGTATTAAGGGCGTTTACGCGGCGGGCGACATTATCGGGCCCCCCTGGCTTGCGCACGTAGCCACGTTTGAAGCGATCAACGCGGTTAATGGTATGTTTGGCCATGGCCACCCGAAGCGGGTGAAAAATTTTCCGGGCTGCACCTATTGTCAGCCTCAGGTTGCCAGCACGGGTCTCACCGAGAAGGCTGCGAAGGAAAAAGGGCTTTCGTACAAAGTTGGAAAATTTCCTTTCACTGCTTCCGGCAAAGCGGTCGCAGCGGCGGAGAGCGAAGGTTTCGTCAAAGTCATCGCCGATGCGAAGACGGGCGAAATTTACGGTGCGCACATTATCGGGGCTGAGGCCACCGAGTTGATCGCGGAGTATGGTTTGGCTATGGATCTAGAGGCTTCGGTCGATGAGATTCACCACACAATTCATGCTCATCCTACGCTAAGCGAAGCCAACATGGAGGCCGCGGCTGCGGTCACCGGCGAAGCGATCCATATCTAAGCGTTTCTTTTCGCTCAGGCCGCATCCATCATTGTGGGATGCGGTCTGTAAGCGAGCAGCTCGAGCTTACTTGCGTTTGGGTGTGGCCTTTTTGCTCCGAGTATTAGGAGTGTTGCCGTCAGCACCCATCTCCTTGAGCAAGCTGGTGAGGTAAGGAATGAGTTGTTTTTTACGACTCACGATACCTGGCAGGTCAAAGATTTCGTCCTGTTCGACGTGGGCGTAGCTGATGCGCTGGATGAAGCTAGCGTCGCCTTTGACCAAAAGCAGAGAATTTTGGGTGTTGATATCGGTAACCAGAAGGGCGGCAAAGGCGAGGCCCTCGTCCTCACGGAGGCTGAGGAGGGCGGCGGAGATGGGGTTGGCGTGCTGCCAGAAATTACCGAAGCCGAGTTCTTCGACTTGGGAGACGGCGAAGCGTTGGCCCTCTTCTTCGTAAATTTTGAAATCGGAGCGGACGATTTTTTCGGGGGGATTGGCTAGAATGACGGATCCGGAGTTGAAAATTTCGTCGGCGAGTTGCTTGGAGTTTACGCCGGCGATCTCAGCGAGCCAAGCGAGTAGGATTGCGTCTTTGCGGGTGGTGGTCGGGCCGTTGAGATGCAGGGTGTCGGAGATAAGACCGGACATCATTATGCCCGCGATGGCAGGGGAGGGTTGGAGACTTTCGCGCCGGAAGAGATCGGCGATGATCGTGCAGGTGGACCCGACCGGTTCGTTAATAAAAAGAATGGGTTGGGGTGTATTGAGGGAGCCGAGGCGATGGTGGTCGATGATCTCGGTGATAGTGACTTCTTCAGCGCCGTTGACGGCTTGGGTCATCTCGTTGTGATCAACGAGGATCAGGCGAGTTTGGACGGGTTTGAGAATGTCGCTTTTAGAGAGTACGCCGACGAGGGCTCCGTTATCATCGAGTACCATTGCCGCAGGGGCTGACATGGCGGAGATTTTGCGTCGAATATCGGCGAGACGGGCGTCGGGGTGGAACGAAGTGAATTGTTTCTCAATGACGCGGTCGATCGTGGTCGCGGTGCGGACGCCGAGGGCTGTTGTGGCGGAGTCCCACGGACTGCTGATAATGCTGACGCCGGCGCTTTGGGCCAAGCGAAGGATGTCATCGTCGACATCGAGACCGCCTGTAATTATGATGGCGCGTACGCCGAGTGTGATAGCGCGAGCTTGGATGTCACGGCGGTCTCCGACGATGATCAGGGAGCGGTTGGCCGGGATATTATCGCGTTCGGAAATGGTCCAGAATGAGGCGACATCCATTGCGCCAACGCGGATGAAGTACTCGTCGATTTGTTCGGGTGCGACGAGGTGGAGAGCTTTGGCTTGGAGCGAACGAACGATATGGGTGAGGGAAGAGTTTACCTGCCTGAGAGTGCGCGGCTCGCTCAGGCGGGGAATGAAAATTCCGCCGAGGTGGGCTAGGGAGATCGTGCCGATGACTTGGCGGGCGGAGTCAATGACGGGTAGCTGGCGAATGTCGTGGCGGTCGATGAGCTCGAGGGCTTCTGCACAGGTGGCGTCGGGGGAAACTGAAACGACATCGGCAATCATCAGATCGCGGACACGGGGTGAAACATCACTCAAATAAACGGGCAGGGATTGGCCGAAGCGGCTGAGGATGGTGTCGATGCGGGCGTTACTGTTACCACAGCGAGCGGCAATGTAGCCTTTTTCACCGCGGGCTTCTTTGTAGGCCGCATAGGCCAGCGCAGAGCAGATCGAATCAGCATCGGGGTTTTTATGGCCGATGATGTAAGTGGTATTGCTGTTGGGCGCTGAGGCGGCGGGCGACATGGGGTGATATGATGATACTGATCGTCGAGTTGCTTCGGGGAAAGCTGGAAATAAAAAACCCGGCGCGCGGTAGCGGCCGGGTTTGAAAAAGATAGGAGTGAGAAGACTTAGGGGCCTTGAACGGCGACGGTTCCGGCAGCGCTGCCCACAATGGAGTTTACTCCGTAGATGCGGGCGCGGTTGGCGGCGACGGTGCTGAAGGGGATCGATTGAAGGATATTGGTGGGTTTGGAGGCTCCATTGCCGTTAGAGGTAAAAATACCCGTGGTGTTCGGATAGAAATTCACGTTTCCACCGAGGAAGGCGATGTAGCCACCTGTATCTTTGTAGACGCCGATATTGGTGGCGTTGGTGGTGCCGTTCCAAGTGCCTGCGGTCTGCAGGCCGCGGGTGTAAACGACAGGCGTGGTGGCCGTGTCGCTCATTTTAACGCCGCCGACGAATTCAAGCGAGAGCGTCGAAGCGATAAAGGTCGTGTCCATCTGATTACGAGCGGCGACGCCGGCGCGCAGAATCACCGTAGGAACGGTGGCGGGATAAAGTGGATCGTTTTTCGCGAAGTAGAACGCGGGATCGGTGAGGATGTTGTTTTTGGCGAGGATGCCCGGCCAGCGGTAGACAGCGGTGCCACCGGTGATCAGCGTGGTGCTGGTTTGGGGGTCGGGGAGACGGTCGTTGTTGTCGCCGGCGTAAATTTGAGCGGCCTTTAGGACTTCACGGATATTATTAGAATCAACGGCGCGTTGGGCCTTTTCGCGCACGGTGCCGACGGTGGGGATGATGATTGCCGCAAGGATGCCGATGATCGCGATGACCGTGAGCAATTCGATGAGAGTAAAGCCGGCAGTCTTGTTTTTAGCGGAGATGCGCATGGGAGGGTAGTTATCTAGTTTTGGGAAAAAGTGCTCTTGAAAATTACCTGAACAGTACAGAGCTCAAGCAGAATATCGCGCACTCGGACTGGACAAAGCTTTTGTGCGGGTCCTACTCTGTAATGATGAAGATCTATCTGGATGGTAAATTCGTCGATTCCTCCGAGGCCAAGGTGTCCGTGTTTGATCACGGTCTGCTTTATGGTGACGGCGTCTTTGAGGGCATCCGGTTATATGGAGGTAATATTTTCCGTCTGGAGGAGCACCTGGAGCGTCTGGAATACTCTGCGAAGGCGATCATGCTTCAGATGCCGCACACGCGCGCAGAATTGCGTGAACTGACCTGTGAGACCTGCCGCCAAAACGGTCTTACTGATGCCTACATTCGCTTGGTGATCACGCGCGGGGTGGGAGATCTCGGGTTGGCTCCTTGGCTCTGCCCTAAGCCCTCGATTTTTATCATCGCTAGTAAAATCTCCCTTTATCCGCAGGAACACTACGACAACGGCCTGGCGATTGTTACCGTGCCCACGCGTCGCATCGGCCCGGCCGCGTTGCCGGCTACGATTAAGTCCCTCAATTATCTCAACAACATTCTCGGCAAGATTGAGGCCAAGCAGTTTGGTGCGCTCGAGGCGATCATGTTGAATGAGCAGGGCTACGTTGCCGAATGCACTGCGGATAATGTGTTCATTGTGCACAAGGGCACGATCATCACGCCCTCCTCCTCTCAAGGAGCCCTCAAGGGCATCACACGCGACACAGTGATTGATATCGCCGCAGAAATCGGCGTCCCGCTGCGCGAGAGCGACATGACGCGCTACGACATCTGGTGTGCCGACGAATGTTTCCTCACGGGATCTGGGGCAGAGGTGATTCCCGTCGTCAAACTCGATGGCCGCGTTATCGGCGACGGTAAGCCCGGCTCTATCACGCAACGAGTGCTCGCGGCATTCCGTCGACGCGTCTTGGTTGAAGGCACTCGGATCTAAAGCCATTTCCTCTGACTTTCATTTTACGGGGCACGTTGCCCACGTGTTTTTGACCCTTATAATCTTCGTGTCCCGCACTTGCCAGAGTGCGGGCTCAGGGCATATTCGTAGTTAGATTCTTTAATCGAGCCATGGCCAATCCCTTAAAATGCGACCTCTGCGATAAGCCAGCCACGGTGCATCTCACCCAAATCGTGAGTAATAAAGTGCACAAGGTGGACCTCTGCGAAGCCTGTGCTCAGGCCAAGGGCGTTACCGATCCGAGCGGCTTTTCGCTCTCTGATCTTTTGCTCAAAGCTTCGTTAAACCCCGAGGCTGCGCCCGGGGCAATGCGCTGTGAATCCTGCGGTTTTACCCAGGCTGATTTTAAAAAGCACGGCCGCTTTGGTTGCCCAGCTTGTTATGACGCTTTCAAGGGTATGCTTGAGCCGATGCTCGACGGTATGCACAAGGGCACTAAACATACGGGTAAAATTCCTCAAGCCGCGCTCGCCCGCCAGACTCTGCACGAACGCCTCTCTAAACTCGAACTCGACCTCAGCGACGCCATTAAGTCCGAGCGTTACGAAGACGCCGCCCGCACCCGCGATGAAATCAGCCAAGTCAAACAAGCCACTCACCAATCGCCGCCGCGCTGAGTCACCCATGACGATCGCCTCGCTCATCGCCTCACCCTCTGAGTTGACCGATGCGGCCAGTAACAAGACCGCGATTGTCTTGATGACCCGCATCCGCCTCGCGCGCAACCTCGCGACCCAGCCCTTTCCGGGCTGGGCGAAACCTGCGCAACGTACCCGCATCGCTGAAATCTGTACCGCTGCCGTCACCGCCGCAACCCCGCTCAAACGTAGCCTCAATGTTGCCGTCGAGCAACTCGGTGAACTCGAGAAACAAATTCTCGTCGAACGTCACTTGATTAGTCGCGAACTTAGCGGCTCCAAGCAGGGCAGCAGCGTGATCATCAGCAAAGACCAGACCGTCTCAGTCATGGTCAACGAAGAGGATCACCTCCGTATTCAAGTTCTTCGCGCCGGCTTCCAACTCAAGAAAACATGGACCGTGATCAACGAGCTGGATACCGCTCTTGAGTCTAGCCTCGACTACGCTTTTTCACCCACGCTCGGATACCTCACGGCTTGTCCTACCAATCTGGGTACCGGCATGCGCGCTTCCGCAATGATGCATCTTCCGGCGCTCGTAATTTCCAGCCAGATGGAAAAAGTCGTCCGCGCCGTGAACCAACTCGGTATGGTCGTGCGCGGCTTATTCGGCGAAGGCTCCGACGCTAGCGGGAGCATTTTTCAAATTTCTAATCAGACGACCCTAGGTGAATCCGAAGAAGAAATACTCAAGCGTTTGAGCAGCGTCCTTCAATCCATTATTGAGCACGAACTTAACGCCCGCGAAAAATTACTCGAAGCCGATGCCGGCAAATTGTTCGATAAAATTGGACGCGCTTACGGCATCATGCAAAATAGCCACCTGCTCAATTCCAGCGAAGCGATGAATTTGCTCTCGCTCATTCGTCTCGGTATCGACCTTGGCGTTTTCCCTGATGCGAATCGATCCACCATTGATCGGCTATTTATCGAAGCTCAACCCGGACACCTCCAACACGCCCAGAAAGGCGAATTCGATCCCGCCCAGCGTGATTTGCTCCGCGCAGCTCATCTGCGCTCGGAGTTTGCCAATTTCGTCCGTCCGGATTTCTCTTTAATCAACAGTAACGGAAAGAACTAAACCACGACCCCTTTACGCTCATGTCTCAAGAACCGATGAACAACTTCACGCCTCGGGCTCAGCAGGTGCTCGCGCTCGCGCGCAAGGAAGCCGACCGCTTTCACCATAACTACGTCGGTACCGAGCATATTCTCCTTGGTCTTATCAAACTCGGCCAAGGCGTGGCAGTCAGCGTTCTTCAGAAAATGGGCCTCGACCTTGAGACGGTGCGTTCCGCCGTCGAGAAACAGGTTGGTACGGGTCAGGAAACCAAGACCCCCGGTAGCATTCCCTACACACCGCGTGTTAAAAAAGTCCTAGCCCTCGCTGGTAAAGAAGCAAAGACCCTCAGTCACTCCTACGTCGGCACCGAACACATTTTGCTCGGTCTGCTCCGCGAGGGCGAAGGTGTCGCGGCGCGTGTCCTCAAGTCGCTCGAAATCGACATCGAGCGCACCCGCAACGAAATCCTCCGCGAACTTGATCCTCAATTCTCAGGCAGTGGTTCCGGCGATGCCGGCACCCCTGGCGAAGAAGCCGCCGCCGGCACCCCGCAACGTGCTGCCGGTGCCCCCGATGACAAAAAAGAGGTTAAGACCCCTGCACTCAAAGCCTTCGGCCGTGATCTCACCGAACTCGCCCGCAAAGGCGAAATGGATCCCGTAGTTGGCCGCAAAAACGAGATTCGTCGCGTTATCCAAATTCTCTGCCGGCGCACCAAAAACAACCCCGTGCTGATCGGTGAAGCTGGTGTCGGTAAGACCGCTATCGCTGAAGGCCTCGCACAAGAAATCGTCGGTGGTAACGTGCCGGAAATTCTCGCTGATAAAAAAGTCATCACGCTCGATCTCGCGCTCATGGTTGCTGGCACCAAATATCGCGGGCAATTCGAAGAGCGTATCAAGGCCGTGATGGACGAAGTAAAGCGCGCCAAAAACGTCATCATCTTCATCGATGAGATGCACACTATCGTTGGCGCCGGCGCGGCCGAAGGCGCCATGGATGCATCCAATATTTTCAAGCCCGCGCTTTCTCGGGGCGAGCTTCAGTGCATCGGAGCGACCACGCTCAACGAATACCGGAAATACATTGAAAAGGATTCCGCCCTAGACCGCCGCTTTCAGAGTGTGAAAGTAGAGCCACCCTCCGTTGAGGATACGGTCACCATCCTCAAAGGCATCCGTGGCAAATACGAAGATCATCACAAAGCGACCTTCACTGACAAATCCCTCGAGGCCGCCGCAAAACTCTCTGATCGCTACATCACGGCCCGTTTCCTGCCTGACAAGGCTATCGATGTCATGGACGAAGCCGGCTCTCGCGCTCGCATCTCCGCACTCGTTCGGCCGCCTGACATCGAAGGTCTTACAAAGGAAATTGAGGATGTCTGCGCCCTCAAAGAAAAAGCCATTGCCGACCAGCACTTCGAGGAAGCCGCCAAACACCGCGACACCGAGAAACAACTTCGCGCTAAACAAGACGAAATCACTGCTGAATGGCGCAAATCTCGCGACGAGAAACGCATCGCCATCGATGAAGATTTGATGATGCAGGTCGTTGCCGACTGGACCGGGATCCCGCTTTCCCGCATGGAGAAAAAAGAGAGCGAAAAACTCCTCACCCTCGAACTCGAGATTCAGAAAAATGTCGTCGGCCAAGAGCTTGCCGCCAGCGCCATCGCTCGCGCTCTACGCCGCTCGCGCGCCGATCTCAAGGACCCGCGTCGCCCGATCGGATCCTTTATGTTTGTCGGCCCCACGGGCGTCGGCAAGACCGAGACCGCGAAGCAGCTCGCGATGCAAATGTTCGGCAACCAAGACGCGCTCATCCAGATCGACATGAGTGAATACATGGAGAAATTCGCTGTCTCGCGACTCGTCGGCTCGCCTCCCGGCTACGTCGGTTATGAAGAAGGCGGTCAACTCACCGAGGCCGTCCGCCGTCGTCCTTACGCCGTAATTCTTTTCGACGAAGTTGAGAAAGCTCATCCAGACGTACTCCAGATTTTGTTGCAGATTCTCGAAGACGGCCGTCTCACCGATTCGCTCGGTCGCACCGTCGATTTCCGCAACACGATCATTATCATGACCAGCAACGTCGGTGCAGCGCTGCTGCAACGCCAAACCTCGATGGGCTTCGCTGCTGCTGCGGCGAGTTTCAACGACGCTGAGAAGATGCGTGAAAAAGTGCTCGAAGAAGCCAAGCGCGTCTTCAAGCCCGAGTTCCTCAATCGTATCTCCGATATCGTGTTCTTTCGGCCGCTCGACAAGAACGACCTCATCAAGATCGTTGAGATCGAGATCACCAAATTCGCCAAGCGTCTCGTTGAGCGTAAGATCACCCTTGAGTTCAGCGCCGATGCGAAATCACTGCTTATCGATAAAGGTTATGACGAGAAATACGGCGCACGACCGCTGCGTCGTGCCGTCGAACACTACGTCGAGGATCCACTTGCCGAGGCGTTGCTGCGCGGTGACGTCAAAGAAGGCGAAGCTGTAATCGTCGAACGCGACGGCGAGAAACTCACCTTTAAACAAAAAACGCCGCCTGAAGCAACCGAAGTGAAGCCTTAATCATCTCGGCTCCGCCGCGATGATGAAATCCCGTGCGTCAGTTAATGATGCACGGGATTTTTTTTCACAGTGAAAGATCGCCCGGCTCAGGCGGTAACGAATTTTCTTCGCATCACCATTTCGGCTCAAACTTTACGCTAAAAATAGCCGTGCTCAATCAACAATCAAGACGTGGTCGCCGCCTCGCACCTCTTCATAGAGCTCGACGATTTCAAGATTGCGCATGAGTACGCAGCCCGAACTGAGCGGCTCGCCAATGCGCGCCTCGTGATTGGTGCCGTGGATGTAAACGTAGCGTTCATAGGTGTCGACCTGCCCGCCGAGATTTACGCCCGCTTCGAGCCCACGTAGCCAGAGAATGCGGCCGGTAATGAGATTGTCATGAACGCCCCCGTCGCGGAATTCGTGGTAATCGCGCCCGGTGGGGACGCGGGATTTGAAGACCATGCCGGGAGGTTGGCCTGCGCCGATGCGCTCGGCGATTTCGTGGAGACCTCGCGGGGTGCCTAGGGAGTCCTTGATGTTGGATGGTGGGCGTTTGGAGGTGGAAATGGCGTAACTTTTGATCAGGCGGGCTTGGTGATAAAATTGCATCGTCGCGGTGCTTATACGAACGAGCAGCACGCGGTCTGCGGGCTTGATGCCGAGGCGCTCGCGGGTTTGATTATACAACTCCCAAGGACTTTTTATGGACAAGACGGCATCTTTCACGGTCGGTATCGTCGGCGCCACGGGCGCAGTCGGTCAAGAATTGCTCGCGCTTTTGCTCGAGCGTAATTTCCCGTTGGCTTCGTTGCGGCTGTTCGCATCGGCGCGTTCGGCGGGCAAGGTCGTGGAATGTGCCGGCCGTAAATTCACCGTCGAGGAAGCTAAGCCCGGTGTATTTACCGATGTTGATGTGGCTTTTTTCGCCGTGGATGGCGCGACGACACGCGCCCTCGCACCTGATGCGGTGAAGGCCGGTTGTCTGGTTATCGATAAGAGTTCCGCTTACCGCATGGACCCGGCGGTGCCGTTAGTGATTCCTGAGATCAACCCCGAGGGGTTGCGCAATCATCAGGGTATCATCGCCAATCCCAACTGTTCGACGGCTGTGACTTTGATGGCCCTTTGGCCGTTGCATCGGCAGTTCGGTCTGAAACGTTATTTCGCGGCCACGTATCAATCGGTGTCCGGTACCGGCGCTGACGCAATTGACGAGCTTGAGGCGCAGGTGCAAGCGCACGTCAAGGGTACGCCGATCACGAAGAAGGTTTATCCTTATCAAATCGCATTTAACGCCATCCCGCAGGTTGATTCGTTTGGTAGCGATGGTTACACGGGTGAAGAAACGAAGATGCGCGAAGAGAGCCGAAAGATCATGGGCTTACCCGATCTTAAGGTCTCCGCGACGTGCGTGCGTGTTCCTGTGGTTCGAGCACATTCGGTAGCGGTGAACGCTGACTTTGAGCGACCGATTAGCGTCGAGGCGGCGCGGGCGGCGATCGCGGCGTTTAGCGGTGCGCAGTTAGTCGATGATCCCTTGAAGCAACAATATCCGACGCCGCTGGACTTCAGTCGGCAGGTAAAGTGCGGCGTCGGTCGTATCCGCGTCGATTCAGCGCTCGATAACGGGCTGTCTTTGTGGGTAAGCGGTGACAATCTTTGGAAGGGCGCGGCCCTTAATGCTCTACAAAATGCGGAGCTGATGGTGCGCGAGGGCTGGCTGCGGCCCAAGGCCAGTCGGTGATTTTTAGTGCTGACCTCGGTTTGGGCTCTGTGAGGGGCCCAAGGTGGGGTAGATTCGATTTGGAATAATTCCTTGTCATGGCCGCCGCCCGCAGGTTTTCCTCTACCCTTGGATTGGACGCCTAGCTCAGTTGGTTAGAGCATCTCGCTTACACCGAGAGGGTCGGGGGTTCGAGTCCCTCGGCGTCCACCACTTCAATTTTAAATTTTCTTCATGCGACACACGATCTCCGTTCTCGTTGAGAACAC
>CANGCX010000006.1 GCA_947452315.1 Opitutia bacterium
AGGCGAATCCTTGGAATCGTTTTTTTGGTCGTCAGAATTTTGTTGGTCTTGCTGCTTTTGCGACGGATCGGATTTGTCGGAGGACTTGCTCTTGTCGTCTTTGTTTTGCTGCTGGTTTTTATCCTGCTGGTTTTGTTTGTCCTGATCTTGTTTTTGATCGTCCTTTTTTTGGTCTTCGTCGGGCTTTTTCAGCAAAGCGTTGAGTTCTTCGCGAAGCTTAGACCAATCGGCGGCTTTGCTGTCTAGGGCCGCCCCGGCTTCGACAGCGGTGAGTGCGTCTTGGAGCGGGCCTGGGTTGACGGGTTGTTGTTCGGACTGGAGACGTTGTCCCCAAGCCACGGTCTCGCGGGCGAGCTCGGCCCAGTCTGGGCCGGAGTGCGTGGGTGCGGCGGCCAGTCGCGTAACGGTTTGGCTGAGGGCGGCGGAGGGGCTGGGCGCTGCGGGTGCGGTTGCATCGCTATCGGTGACGCTGCGGGCGGGAACTTTGGCGGCGGCAGCGCTCAGATCGGCGGGGACGAGAGATAACGTGAAAGTGATCAACAGCAACGCGGCGGTGGCAACGGCGGCGGGTCCGCGCGCTGGCGTGCGGAGGGGGCGAGGTTTGGGGCGCACCGGAAACTCGCGCCAGAAGCTGAGGACCAGGCAAAACAGCGCGGCGGCTAGCGGCCATTGGTAGCGCTCGACGAGTCGGATGGAGTTTTTCTCGAGGAACTCGCCTTTTTGGCCAGCTTCTACGGTAGCCTGAATCAGTGAAGCGAGATCGACCCAGGTGGAGGCATCGCGGTAAACGCCTCCAGTCATATCGGCTAGCTCGCGGAGCGTATTGGGTTCAAGTTTGGAAAGTACCACGGCACCTCTGTCGTCTTTGACGAAGCCATTGGGGCCGTCCGGTATCATTGCCCCAGCGGCGGTGCCGATGCCGAGCCCGAGTACGCGGATATTTTTCTTTTTCAGTTCTTCGGCGGTGGCTTTCCAGGTGTCGTCGGTCGCTTCACCGTCGGAGAGAATGATTAGAAAACGATCCGCTGAGCCACTTTGCTTGAAAGCTGCGAGCGAGGTCGTGATTAAGGCACTATAATTGGTCCCGCCTTCGGGCAAATAGTCGGGACCGAGATTAGGTAAAAATTCACGGAGAATCTCGTAGTCGGCGCTTAGCGGAGATTGCAGAAAGGCGGTACCGGAGAACACGACTAGGCCGATGCGTTCGCCGGCGAGACGCTCGAGTAGCGATTGGATAAGGAGCTTCGCGCGCTCGAGCCGCGAAGGCTTGACGTCCGGAGCGAGCATCGAGCGCGAAAGATCGACTGCTAGCAGAATTTCGCGGGATTGATCAAAGACAGGCTCGTCGATGCGACCGTATTGCGGGCGGGCGAGGGCTGCTACGGCGAGTATAAGACCGAAAAATAACCACAGGCGTGGGCGTCGGCGAGGAGGCTTGGCGTCGGCGCTCTGGACGTTGAAGGACGAGAGCTGAAGCGAATCACCGCCTGCCTCTGCGCGTAGAATTTTGGGTTGGGTGAGAGCGTCGGTTCGTCGCGCGCGGCTGAGTTCCCAAACGAGCACGGTGAGTGGTACTAAGAATAACCAGAGAAGTTGGGGCGTCGCGAAGGTCATGCGTTTGAGCGTGTGCTGGCTGGACGCGCGAGCAGGGCGGCGGCTAGAAGCAAAGCGAGGCCAGGGATTGCGACCCAAGGAAACAGCTCCGTTGTGAGTAAATAGCTCTTGGATTGAAATTCGATTTTCTGGGCGCGGTCGATCGCCTTAAACGCGGATTCGGCGGCTCCGGTGTCGAAGGCTCGGAAAAATTTTCCACCCGTGTTTTCGGCGAGCTCGCGCAGGGCGCCTTCATCTAGGTCTGACATCATGCGACGGTAGCCAACTTTGTTGCCTTTGTCGTCGAAGACCGGAAACGGCACGATGCCGTCTTTACCGGCACCTATCGCGTAGATGGGAATGTTGCGCGACTTGGCGAGATCGGCGGCTTGCGTGGGGGAAAGCGCTCCGCGGTTGTTTGCGCCATCAGTCATAAGAATAACAAAAGCTCCTTGGCGTTTGCCGGCGGTTTCGCGTTTGGCTTGCTCTAGGCGCGTGAGCGCGACGCCGAGGCCGTCGCCGATCGCAGTGCCGTCTTCGATGAGGCCAATTTTCACGCGCTCGAGTTGTGCGGCGAGCCAATCGTGGTCGGTTGTGAGCGGCGCCATCGTATACGCGCGGCCTGAGAAAAGTACGATGCCGATGCGATCGGAGGGGCGTTTTTCAATAAACGCTTGTATGACGGGCTTGATCGCTTGAAGGCGGTTGATGCGTTCGCTGCCGCGTTCGTAATCTTCGGCGAGCATTGATGAAGAAAGATCTATGGCTAACATGATGTCGTAGCCTTCGGAGCGAACTTCGCGTTTGTCCTCAATATGCTGAGGTCGCGCTAGCCCAGCGACGAGTAGGATCAGTCCCGCGACAGCGAGGCCCGTAGGCCAGCGTGACGCCGATGCTAGCGAAGGCCGATGCCATGCGGCCGCGAAAGGCACAAGCAACACGGGTACGCGCCGACGTCCGCGCAGCCATAGACTCAATGGGAGAAGCGCCAGTGCGAGAAACCAAAGGGGGTCGTGGAGCGTATAATTTGGCATCGCTTCAACGGATTGAGCCAGCACGCATGCGGGCGTGGAAAAAACGCACGAGTGCGTCGAGGCGGTTCTCGCTTGTGCTCACAACGAGGCGGCTGAGGACATCGGGAAAGAGCGTGGTCCAATTCGCATCGCGGTCGTTGCGCCAATGGGCGTGTGCGGCTCGTTCGGCGGCGGAGTTTTCAATAGTCACGAGTTGCCCCGCCGTTGGGTCATATGCCGCGAATTGCCCCTGATCGGGCAGGGTGCGTTCCCACGGATCGTCCACGCGAAAGCCCATCATTTGGTAACGTCGACGCAACACCGCCCAGCCTTCCGGCTCAGGGCGCGGCGCGAAATCTCCGAGCCATAACATTACGCTGTGCTTCGGCGCGGCACGGGATAACAAACGCCAGGGTATACCTGAATCGGCGGCGGGGTCGGCGTTCAATGTCGACAAACTCGGCGCCGGACACGCAAGCAAGCTAGCCGCCGCATGCATGATCGCGCCCCGTCCGCGCACGGGTTCGCGGAAAAGATAATCTCCGCCGGGCGTCGCGTGGACGAAGCCAACGCGGTCGCGGTTCACCGCACCAAGTAACATCACGAGCCCCGCTAGCTCCATCAGGGCTTCACGTTTCGATTGTGCGCCCGAGCCGAATTGGAGGCTGGGCGTGTCTTCGAAGACCACCAACAAGGTGACCTCTCGCTCCTCGACAAATTTCTTGCGGTACGGCTCGCCGAGACGCGCGGTTACGTTCCAATCGATGTCGCGCACGTCGTCCCCGAAGGTGTATTTGACGACTTGGTCGAATTCCATGCCGCGGCCGCGGAATGCCGAGCGGTACTCACCGCTAAGCTGGTTTTCCACAGCGTGGCGCACGCGCCACTCGAGTTGGCGGAGCATGGCCAAGGGCGACGCGGGGGCGTCGCCGTTGGACGTGGCGTAGACTGGAGGTTGATAAGCCAAAGCGACGAACCAGGCTAAACTCAGGCGGCGGGAATTGGTGTCGTCGCGATGACCTGGGCGACGATTTTATCAGCAGTGATTTCTTTTGCCTCGGCCTCGTAGGTCAGGCCGATGCGGTGACGGAGCACATCGGGTGCGATTTCTTGGACGAGCGCGGGCGAGACGAAATCGAGGCCGCGTAACCAGGCGAGGGCGCGGGCGGCTTGGTAAAGGGCAAGTGACGCGCGGGGCGAAGCGCCGAAGGTGAGGAGACGTTGCGCCGCCGGGCCCTCGGTGAGGGCTCGCGTCGCGCGGACCAGCGCTAGGATGTAATTGTGAACTGCCGGCGAGACGTGGATCTGGTCGACCTGTGAGCGCAGCTCCAAGAGTTCCTCCCCGCTGGAAGCAGCGACGAGCGCGGGTTGTTTGGTGACCTGGCCCCAGCGCAAGACCATCGTGGATTCCTCGGCGGCCGATGGGTAATCTACGATGAGTTTGAAGAGGAAACGATCTGTCTGTGCCTCGGGCAACGGGTACGTGCCCTCTTGCTCAACGGGATTTTGGGTGGCCATCACGAAGAACGGCTTCGGTAAAGGATGCGTTTGTCCGCCGATGGTGACCTGCCGCTCTTGCATAGCTTCGAGCAAGGCGGACTGGACCTTAGCGGGTGCGCGGTTGATTTCGTCGGCGAGGACGAGGTTGGCGAAGATTGGGCCGCGGTGGGCGGTGAACTCGCCGTTTTTAGGCGAAAAAATCATTGTGCCTACGACGTCGCTAGGAAGGAGGTCGGGGGTGAATTGCACGCGCTCAAATTGAACGCCGAGAGCGGTGCCAAGGGATTTAATGAGCAGCGTCTTGGCTAGGCCTGGCATGCCTTCAAGTAAGACGTGGCCATTGGCAAGCAGCGCGACGAGCAGGCGTTCGACGACAGCTTCCTGGCCAATGACGGCTTTGGCGATTTCGGTGCGGAGTTTCTGGGACCAAGCGGGACCGTTGAGCATGAGCGGTGGGGGACGTTGAAAGAAGAAAAAGGAAGCGGATGGTGAAATGTACTTCAGTAGTGCTGGGGCTGATTTGACTCGGCGCCCGGCAAAGAGTTTCCATTAGAAAACGGACCGCCATGACCTTGCCATCCCAAATCTTGGAAAAACTGGCCGCCCTTGGGGTGCGCTTAGATGATGTCGAAGAGCGTTTTGTCCGCGGTTCTGGGCCGGGTGGGCAGAAAATCAACAAAACCAGCTCCACTGTATGGCTACGGCACGATCCTACGGGCGTCGAAGTGCGCTGTCAGCGCGAACGCTCACAAGCGGCGAACCGTGAGCTCGCATGGGAGGAATTCGTGGCGAAGTTGTATGCCCGTAAATCTCAGGCGCTTGCAGCGGTTGTCGAAGCGCGCGAAGAAGAACGGCGTCGTACCCGACAGAAATCGCGCCGCCAAAAAATCCGTATGATTCAATCGAAGAAGCACCGGGCGAAACATAAGGCCCGGCGCGGTCGGGTCGGTGGTGATGACTGAAATGCCCTCGTCGCGGTTTTATCGGCCTGGACGGTAAGTGCGCTCTGCGTTTTTCTCGATGTCAGTACGATAAAACCAAGCTTCCTTGAATCTGCCGGCCGCGTAGAGATCGGCTTGATCGTTAAAATGGGGTGACGCAGGGTCGCCGCTTACGCCGCCGGCGAGCAGGGTTTTGGCTTGGATGCGCGGACCGAATTCGACCACGGCAACGAAGCTATTGCCGCGGTTGCCGTAGATGCGCTTCGTTGTTTGTGCTGGGCCGGATACGCCGAAAGCGGGCAGCGAGCCCCAGTCACTTGGGGCAAAGGCAATCGGCCTGCTCGGCACAGCGTCGTCGAACTTGGGGTTGATGTCTCCCGAAAGACGTTGGAAACGGTTGATTTCGCCCCAAGGCGTTTGCCACGTACCGAAATCGCGGGTTAACCGAGCGGTGACCAGCGTTAGGGCGTCGAGGCATTGCGGCGCGGTGAGCGTGGCGACGAGGTGATCTACGACGACCAGTTCGCGGTTTTTCGCTTCGCTGATCATAGGGCCGAATGATTGGGCCCATAGAATTGCAAGCGTCGTAGGAATGGAATCGACTGCGGCGCGATAGTCCCACGCACGCAGCGAGGCCACCGGCGCAGCTATGACTGCACGGCGTGAATCATCGGCGGGCAGCGCATCGAAGGCGCGAAAGAGCTTGGGTAGGAGCGCTTCAAACGCCGGTAGCGCGGGATCGTAGGCGGCTGTGATGAGACTATCGAGTGTGAAGGGCTCCGCGCGTGAGAGCACTCGAACGGCATTGAGGCCGCGGGCGTTTTCGGGGTTGGACCAAAGGTAAGTGGGGTAATCAGTGAGCTTGGGACTGGCAGTGCCGGCGGCGGAGAAAGGCCAGTTGTTGGTATTTTGGATCCAGCCGCTCGCAGGATTGAGTAGGTGGATCGTTTCCTCTACCTCGTGCAGGCCGCGCCATTCGGTCGCTGGGTCGCTGCCGTCGACAGGGAGTTTCCAGTTGAAACTTGGGTCGCGGCGAGGGGCGAAATTACCGTGGAAGTAGGCGATGTTGCCGTCGGCGTCGGCATAGACGGTGTTATTGGAAGTGTTGGTGCGCAGCGCCATCACACGCTTAAAATCAGCGTAGGTTCGTGCCTTAGTGCGTTGGTAGGATTGAGTGAGCGCAGGCACGGGATCATTCATCATTTTCACAGCGATCCATTGGCCGTCGGCGGCGCGCACGATCGGGCCGTGGTGGCTGAAATAAGCCGTGACGACTCGGTCTGTGGTCGACGAGTCGGCGGGATCGATGCGGTATCTAAGAGTGATCTTTTTGGCGATTAATGGCCTAGTGGACTTTCCGTATCGATAGGCGGGGCCCTCTGGCGTGGGGATGATTGTCTCACGGTATTCATCTATGACGTCTGCGCCGTTGGATGTATGCATCCAGCCTATACGGTCGTTGAAACCCTGGTATACGAAGAACTGACCCCACGTGGCGGCGCCGTAGGCATTGAGGCCCTCTGTGCTCACTGCGTGCAGCTCGGGCCGAAAATAAAACGACGTATGTGGATTGATGAGCAACAGCGCGTGACCGGATGCGCTTTTGGCCGGGGAGATGGCAAAACCGTTGGACCCTTGCGCCTCGGGGGGCGCTGTTAAAGTGGTGGCATCTGTGGTAGTGCTGTCTGGTGAGGCCAAAGCGAGCGCGGGGCTTGGACTGTAGAAAGCTTCCAGGTTTTTCAGTGAAATCGATTCGATGTCGCCGCCGATACTGCCCTCGGTGAAGGCGAGGGCCATCCATGGCTCAAATTGTGTGATCAGTTTCGGGTGCACGCCGGGGTGTGCGTAAAGGTAGAAATTTAAGCCGTCAGCAAAGGCGTCCATGAGCGCGCGCAGCCACTTGGGGCTGCTCGTGTATTTCGCGCGTAACTCAATTGGATCGATGAAGAGTTTCATGCGCAGGTCGCGGTAAAGCTCTTTTTCACCTTCGATCTCGGCTAGGCGACCTAGGGCGTTGATGTAGTTGAGTTCGATGCGATTGAAGTCGTCTTCAGCTTGAGCGTAAAGAAGACCGAAGACGGTATTCGCGTCAGTGTGGCCGAAAACGTGGGCAATGCCCCAAGTGTCGCGAATGATCGTTACATTGCGCGCATGCTCCTGCCAGCGATTGAGGTCAGCAGGGGTAAGTGCGGCTGCGGTGATGGGCTGCGTTATGGGCTCGGCAAAGCAGGCGTTGAGGAGAATGGCGGCTGCGCCGAACGTGACGATAAAACGTAAAGGGGATAAACGCATGGCGACGAGCTGTGATTTTTAGAGAACTGAGAGAGTGTCGCCGACGCGCAGGACGCCGGATTTGGTTTCGTGGATGAGATTTTGGCCGAAGTTCAACGAGGTGAATTGGACCGGGTCGCGTCGGTAGGTGGCGAGCGTTTCAAGTGGTTCGGGGCCGTCGAGCTGGCCGCTGGCTTGGTCGATGGTTGTGACGGTGCAGCGTGCACAGGGGCCACCGGCACGGAAGATGATGTCGCCAAGGCGAAAACGCAGCCATGTGTCTTCGGCGTATGCAGGGGCGTCGCTTATGATTAGATTGGGGCGGAAACGATCCATCGGCAGGGCTTCTGCGCCGCGCTCGATGAGACGGTTGTTGAGATCGGCAAGTGAGGATTCGCCTATGACGAGCATCGGGTAAGCGTCGGCGAAGGTCACGGTCTCGCCGGGGTGAGCGTTAGCTTTCGGTATCGGGCGATGGAATGTTTGGCCGAGGCGTACGAGACGACAACGCGCACCTAGAAAAGCGGAGAGCAATGCGGCTGGAGCTTCGCCGCAATCCTCGGCGAGGAGATTTTCACTTTTCCAAACACTCACGGTGCGGTTCTGAGCCGCTGAATCTGACGCAAGGGGAACACGTAGTGAGGTCGATTGGGGAGGGGAAAGAGTTAGGTGGGTGGCGTCCAAGGCTGTGGCGATGAGCGCCATACGTGGAAGGGTGCGCTGAGTGAGAAAGCGGCCAGATTCGTCTATGACTAGAAATCGTCGGTCGCCGACGAGTCCATGGGAATCTAGTTTGGCAGAAGTAACCGAGAAGCCGCCCAGAGATTTGACTGGGTAAAGAAAAAGACCGCTGAGCCGCATGCCGGAAACGTCAATGCTTGCAGCGAAGTTTGGCAATCATGTGCTCAAGCGGTGGGCTAACCTTACAAGGTTAAACTCTATATCCAAAATTAAAGACAGTGCCGCGGGCCAAAAAACGAATAAGCCCCTATGTGATCAAAAGAATCTAGCCTCATTGCGCGCGGGTTTGTCTGCTAATCCTAAATCAATCACTCCTCATGATTTCAGACGATATGTGACGAGATAAAATTGCGAGTTAGGTGGACTGGTGAAGACGCTTGGCGTGGTGCCGTCTAGGCCGTAGCAAATGCGGAGGAGCTCGCCCTTGCGTTGAAAAATCGCGGGAATGGTGCGGCCGGCGTTGGGCCCATTGGTTCCGCGGAGCGTGAGCGGGTGATGCGGATCTCCAAGTGTGAAGGAAAACGTGTAATGACCCCTGTCTGCAATCTCACCGCTGTAGTAAACAGCGTAGCGATCCAGCGTAAGTTGAATGGTCGTGTTATCGACCAGCAATGGGTGCGCAGGCTCACCGGCAAGTTCGGCGCGGACCATTTTCCAAGTGCCTTTGAGGGGATGATCGGACGGAGCTGCGTTAAAGTGAAGTGATTCTGCCATGATCAGCTGCGTTTGGTGATTTCGCGAGCAGTGGATTCGACTGCGTTGGGAGCAGTGAGGTCCTTGGCGCCTTTGGCGCCAAGCTCAGCGAACTTGCGCGCACCAGGTAAGACGGTGCCCTCGAAGGAACCGACGGCCGTGTTATAGCCACGAATGGCTGCATCGAGACCGCGACCAACCTTCTCCAGGTTTTCGGCAAACGTAGAAATACGATCGTACAGTTGGCGGCCAAGGGCACTAATTTCGTCGGCGTTTTTGGAGACGGCTTCTTGGCGCCAACCGTACGCGGCGGCTTTAAGCAGAGCGATGAGGGTGGTAGGTGTGGCGAGAAGAACGCGGCGGGTGAGGGCGCGGTCCATGAGACTAGAGTCGGCGCTGAGCGCTGCGGTTAGAAAGTGGTCGCCGGGAAGGAAGAGAACAACGAACTCGGGGGCGGGTTGAAATTGCTCCCAGTAATTTTTAGCACCGAGGGCATCAATATGGCCTCTGACTTTTTGGGCGTGTTCAGCCAAGCGGGCGGCGCGGGTCGGTTCGTCGATGGCGTCTACGGCGGCACGGTAGGACTCAAGCGGGGCTTTGGCATCGACGACGATGCGCTGCCCCCCAGGGAGGCGAACGACGAGATCCGCGCGGAAGCCGCCGGCCTCTGCGGTCTCCTGTTCCGAGAAATCACAGTAGGGCAGCATGTCTGCCATCTCGACGACCCGGCGGAGCTGGAGTTCGCCCCAGCTGCCGGCGAAAGATGTAGATCGCAGGGCGGTAGAGAGTTTGTTGGCCTCGGCCTGGAGCTGGAGTTGCGCGGTGCCAAGGGTTTTGAGTTGTTCACCAAGGGCGCCGTAAGCGGAGGCGCGGGCTTTTTCGATTTCTGCTATCTTACCGTCTACTTTTTCAAGTGAATCGCGAAGGGGTTTCACAAGAGCATCGATGGCGAGTTGACGTTTCTCGAGGTCGCCGGCGGATTGCGTTTGGAGTTGGGCGAAAGATTGCTGGGCTTGGGCGAGGAAATCAGCGCGATTGGCGCGGAGGGCGTCGGCTGAGAGGGCTTTGAATTCAGCTACGAGACGCTCGTGAGCGGATTTTTCGGCGCTCAGCTCAGTGGCGTGCTGGGTGACGAGCGTCGACAGGCGCTGTGTCTCGATGCGTTGAACTGAAAGTTCTTGGGAGAGACGGGTGTTTTCCTCGGCTAGGGCACGGGTACGTTCGGTGAGAGTGGCGGCATGGCCGCGCCAATAAAACCAGACGATTAGGCTGCTGAGACCGGCGGCGATTACGGCGGTGAAGAAAAGTGACATGGAAAAAGTCAGGATAGAGCTTCGGGGCCGAAGGCTCCAGGCAGCAAGAGATCTAGCGTAGTTTCCTGACGCTCTTTGGATGCGCAGACACTGATCACTAGGGCAGTCGGACCGAATTCGTTAATAACTTGGCGGCATGCGCCGCAGGGACTCGTCGGTTGGGCAGTAGGCGTGTAAACGGCAACAGCGAGAACGCGGCGCTCGCCGGCGGCCACGGCAGTAAATATCGCGGTCCGCTCGGCGCAGTTGCACAGACCGTAGGACGCATTCTCGATGTTGGATCCGGCGTAAATTTTGCCCGAGGCGGCAAGTACGGCGGCACCCACGGGAAACTGGGAATACGGCGAGTAAGATTTTTTCGCGGCAGTGCGGGCGGCTTTTTCCAGCCGGCGGCAGATGGGGGCAGAAATTTTGTTAGCCATGGAGAAATTAGAGGCCGAGCTCGGTTTTGGTGGTGGCGAAAGCGTTGATGGCAAACTCAAGGTCGGCGCGCGAATGTGCGGCGCTGACTTGGGTGCGGATGCGGGCGGCACCTTGGGGTACGACCGGATAGAAAAAACCGACGACATACACGCCTTTTTCGAGCATGCGCGTGGCAAATTTCTGCGAGAGTGCTGCGTCGCCGAGCATCACGGGAACAATTGGATGAGAGCCGGGTTTGAGCGTGAGGCCTGCGGAGGTAAGGCCCGTGCGAAAGAATTTTGCGTTTTCTTCTAGGCGATCTCGTAAGGTCGTCGAGGTGCTGATAAGATCCAGAGCTGCGATGGACGATGCTACGATAGCGGGCGCCAGTGAGTTAGAAAATAGATAAGGGCGGGAGCGCTGGCGGAGTAGCGCGATAATTTCTTTTTTTCCACTGAGATAGCCGCCGCTCGCGCCGCCAAGGGCTTTACCTAGTGTGCCGGAAATGAGATCAATGCGGCCCATTACGCCGCAGTGCTCATGCGTCCCACGCCCGGTCCGACCCATGAACCCGACAGCGTGGCTATCGTCGACCATGACTAGGGCGCCGTAACGCTCAGCGAGATCGCAGATCTCGCGTAGCGGGGCAATGAAACCGTCCATTGAAAACACGCCGTCGGTCACGACGAGTTTGAAGCGGGCTTTGGCGGCATCGGCGGCTTGGAGTTGGGTCTCTAGATCGGCGAGGTTGCAGTTTTTGTAGCGGAAGCGCTGGGCCTTGCAAAGGCGGATACCGTCAATGATCGAGGCGTGATTTAATTCATCGCTGATGACGGCGTCTTCGGCGGTGAGCAGCGTTTCAAAAGCGCCTCCGTTGGCGTCGAAACAGGAGGAGTAAAGAATCGTGTCTTCAACTCCGAGGAAATCGCTGAGGCGCTGCTCGAGTTCGCGGTGGATTTCTTGGGTGCCGCAGATGAAGCGCACAGAGGCAAGACCATAGCCCCAGCGATCGAGCGCGGCGTGGGCTGCGGCGATGATCGTGGGATGATTGGCGAGACCGAGGTAGTTGTTGGCGCAGAAATTGAGCACCTCACGACCACCGGCGACGGCGATGTGCGCGGACTGCGAGGTTGCGATGCGGCGTTCGCGCTTGGTGAGACCAGCAGAATCTATTTCGCCTAGGATTTGTTCGAGGTGCGCAAGATAAGCAGCCGTCATGGTTAGTCCCAGTTTAAGATGATTTTGCCGCTGCGGCCGGAGCGCATGAGATCGAAGCCTTTTTGAAAATCGGTGTAGTGGAAACGGTGCGTGATAACCGGTGAGATATCGAGGCCGCGTTGGATAAGAGACGTCATCTTGTACCACGTCTCATACATCTCGCGGCCGTAGATGCCTCGAATGGTGAGCATGTTAAAAACAACCTTGTTCCAATCCACCGCGGCGGCACCGGGCATAATGCCCAGGAGGGCAATGCGTCCGCCGTGGGCCATGTTGTCGATCATGGTATTGAGCGCCACGGGATTGCCCGACATCTCAAGGCCAACATCGAAGCCTTCTTTCATGCCAATCTCTCGTTGGACGTCTGCGAGATTTTCTTTTGAAACATCGACTGTGCGCGTGGCGCCCATCCGAGCGGCGAGAGCGAGGCGGTCGGGATTGATGTCGGTGACCACGACCTTGCGTGCGCCGGCTTGTTGGGCGATGGCTGTAGCCATACATCCAATGGGACCGGCGCCTGTGATGAGCACATCCTCGCCGACGAGATCGTATTGAAGGGCGGTGTGAGTAGCGTTACCAAGCGGGTCAAAGCACGACAGGACCTCGAGGGGAATCGAAGGATCGACGTGGACCGCGTTGGTGGCGGGGATACAGAGGTATTCGGCGAACGCGCCGTCGCGGTTCACGCCTACGCCTTTGGTATCTTTGCAAAGATGGCGGCGGCCGGCTAGGCAGTTTCGGCACAGGCCGCACACAATGTGGCCCTCGCCGTCGACTAAATCGCCGGGCGCAAAGCCGATGACATTGGCACCTACCGCCTCGATGGTACCGACGAATTCGTGGCCGACCACCATGGGTGGCTTAATGGTTTTTTCCGCCCATGCATCCCAGTTGTAGATGTGAACATCAGTGCCGCAGATGGAGGTTTTTTTGACCTTGATGAGGACGTCGTTGACGCCGGGCTTGGGCACGGGAACTTCTGTGAGTGAAAGGCCGGGGCCGGCTTTGAGTTTAGCGATGGCGCGCATAGTGGAAGCGGGCATGGGATTTTTGATTTGTCCCAGATTAGCGATGGGGGCGGGCGGGAAACAATGGAGAACGCTCTCACATGACACAGATTTAACGGGCGACACGAAATTTCATTTTCGGGTGACGCGAGTAAGGTGTGGCCGGTCGGGTCGAGCGATATGGGTTTGCCACTGCGACTGGGAGCTAGTGCGCTCGGCTTTCAGCCGATGATGAACCGATTTTATACCGATTTCGACGCAGAGACCTACGGCGCAGTCCGTAAGACCGATTATCGCAACGCCTTTCAAATTGACCGCGACCGGATCATTCATGCGCACGCTTTCCGGAAGCTACAGTCGAAGACACAGGTGTTTCTTTCCGGCGAATACGATTTCTATCGCACACGACTGACGCATTCCATGGAAGTCGCGCAGATCGGGCGCTCTATTTGTCACTATTTGCGAACGCAGGGCGGACCGTTGGGTGATGATTTTTTTATCGATGGAGATTTGGTCGAAGCTGTGTGTCTCGCGCATGATCTAGGGCACCCCCCGTTTGGGCATTCGGGTGAACGCACTCTGCAGGAGCTGATGTTGTCATGGGGTGGTTTCGAGGGGAACGCGCAGACGCTGCACCTGCTCACAGAGACGATGTTTCAAAATGAATCTGGTGTGCGTGGCATGCAGGCGACGCGTGCGCTGCTCGATGGCGTTTTGAAGTACAAAAAACTCTTCACGGAATTTCCTGCACCGCCGGCGAATCATTTTCTCTACGATCCGCAGGGTGCGGTACGAACGTTTGTTTTTGGCGCAGCGACGATTCCCTCTGAGTTGCACACCCAGGAGAAACTCAACGCGTTTAAAAGCGTAGAATGTCAGATCATGGATTGGGCGGACGATGCGGCGTACTCGCTCAATGATATTGTAGACGGCGTGAAGGCCGGTTTTTTGACGATCGAGCGGATTGAGGCCTGGGCGGCAGGGGAGGCGATTGATGCCGAGCGGCAGAGCTGGCTCGATGCGCTATTCGCAGCTATCAGGGCGGATCGATTGGAAAATGTTTTCTCGGCTAAGATCGGGGTATTCATCACTGCGTGTCGATTGCGTGAGCGAACAAATTTCATGAGTGCGGCGACTAACCGTTATCGTTTCGAACTCGTGGTGGCGCCGACTGCGGGGCGCGAGGCGATGTTTTATAAAAAAATGGCTAACGACATTATCTTTGAGAGCCCACAACTCCAGCAGATGGAACATAAGGCGCGTAAGGTGATGTTTGAGCTCTGGGATTCGGCATGGAAAAATTACGTCGAGCGCTCGGGCCGCATTATTCATATCTTGCCACCTCGGGTCGGTAAATTGATTGCTGCAGAAATGACCGAAGCAGGAAAGGCGCGCCAAATTTGCGATTGGTTGGCGGGCCTCACGGACGGAATGATTGTGCGGACCTACCAGCGGCTCTTTGATCCGGAACTAGGCTCGATCCGGGATTTGAGCTGATCTTTTTAGGATGTGAGGTGACCGTCACTGACCGCTCGAGCGACCATGGCTTGAGCGTAGGCCCAGAGATCAGCGCTGCCCTCGGCGATGTGGGCGTTGCGGGCGAGCACGCGGTCCGACGTAATGCCGTGTTTTTTCCAAGCAGCGCCTTCGGTTGAGCAATTGAGTAACATCGGATGAAAGCGGTCTACAGCGGCAGCAAATTTGGCTTCGGGGGTTTGACGGGCTTCAAACTCATCCCATAGCGCTCGGAAATCGGCGGATTGACCGCTTGGTAACAGGCCAAAAATGCGGTCGGCGGCGAGGCACTCGCGCGCGTGCTGATCGGCCATGTTTTTCGTGTCGTAGGCAAAGGTGTCTCCGGCGTCGATTTCGACGAGGTCGTGGATGATCACCATCTTGAGCACGCGTAGAACGTCGAGTTGCGGGACGTTGGCGTGCTCGGCGAGTGTGATCACGAGCAGACAGAGCCCCCATGAGTGTTCAGCGTCATTTTCGGCGCGACCGCTGACGGTGTTCACCGTCTGCCGAAAAATATTTTTGAGCTGATCGACCTCAACGATGAAGGCGATCTGACGCGAGAGACGATCGAGCGTAGTGGCGCTCACGGTTTCAGGTAAGGGGCGAGGACTTTGGTCCAAATCGCGTAGCCGGCCGGCTGCATATGGAGTTGATCCGCGATGAAGAGTTCGGGGCGGGTTTTTCCTTGGGCGTCGAGCATGGGAGTCGCAACATCAACAAAGGTGCGGCGCGAATCTTTGGCGCATTCGGCCACAATGAGCTTGTTCGCAAGTAAGACTTTATCGCGAATTTTGGCACGAGAAGGACTTTCTTTAATCGCGAGGAAAATAATCTTTGTCTTGGGGAGCGCTGGGTGAATTTTGGCGCAGAACGCTTTAAAATCTGCGAGCAAAGCTTCGGCGGATTTGCCGGCTTGGAGGTCGTTTTCACCCGCGTAAACCACGACGAGGCGCGGCGCATAGGGTATGACTACGCGGTCCGCGTAAAACACGCTGTCGGTGAGCTCCGAGCCGCCGAAGCCTCGATTGATTGTGGTGATACTAGGAAAGTCGACGGCAAGGCTCGTCCATTTACGTATCGAAGAACTGCCGACGAACACCACGGCGCCTTTGGCGGGGGCTTTGATGGTGTCCGCTTGGGTATATTTATCGATTTCTGCGGCCCATTTTTCAGGCGCAGCAAACCCATTTGTGCTTAACAGCAAAGCGATAACGGCAACGTGAGCTAAAGCGGGGAAGGGGTGTGTAAGAGAACGCATCGCGGTATAGCAAACACTGCTTAGCACCATCGGCAATACGAGAGCGTTAGAGTTTTTTCATGCGTAGGATTGCGCCGAGGCTTTATTCGATTGAATCATTGGTTATGTCTACGTTGCACGATTCCCTTCGCCTTGGCGCATTGACGCTGCCGAACCGTATCATCATGGCCCCGCTTACGCGTTGCCGTGCTTCAGTCGGTCGCGTGCCAAATCCAATGATGGCGAAATATTACGCCCAACGGGCGTCTGCCGGCTTGATCCTAAGCGAGGCGACCGCTGTCGACCCTATGGGGGTTGGTTATCCAGATACGCCTGGTATTTGGTCGCCTGATCAAGTGGCGGGCTGGAAATCTATCACTGCGGCCGTCCACGCCTCAGGTGGACGAATTTTTCTGCAGCTTTGGCATGTAGGGCGCATTTCTGATCCAGTTTATCTTGGCGGCGCTTTGCCGGTGGCTCCGAGCGCAATTGCGGCGGCAGGCCATGTGAGTCTCATCCGACCTGAGAAGGCGTTTGTGACCCCGCGCGCCCTTGATCGAGTTGAGTTGCCAGGGGTCGTGGCTGCATATCGGCTCGGTGCAGAGAACGCGCAACGCGCGGGCTTTGATGGCGTCGAAATCCATGGCGCAAACGGTTATTTGCTCGATCAATTTTTGCAGGATTCCTCCAACCACCGCACGGATGAGTATGGTGGATCGATCGAGAACCGCGCGCGACTTCCGCTAGAAGTCACCGATGCAGTTATTGGCGTGTGGGGTGCTGATCGCGTGGGCTATCACCTTGCCCCACGTGGTGATGCCCACGGCGTAGGTGATTCTAATTTTGCGGAGACGTTCGGTTACCTCGCTAAGCAATTGGGTAAACGTAAACTGGCATTTCTTTGCGCGCGCGAAGGTTTAGCCGAGCCGCGCCTCGGACCGACCTTAAAACAAATGTTCGGCGGCGTGTTCATCGCCAATCAAGGTTTTACGGCAGCGGATGCCACGGCCGAGATCGCCGCGGGCCGTGCGGATGCCGTTGCTTGGGGGAAGGCCTTTATCGCGAACCCAGATTTACCTCGGCGTTTGCGTGAAGGCGCCCCGTTAAATGCACCCTTGCCGGAGTCTTTTTACGGAGGCGATGAGCGTGGTTATACGGATTATCCCGCGCTTGGTTCCTGAATTTTTTCACTATCTCAATTTTTAAAAAATATGTCTTCTAAAATTGCTCTCATTACTGGTGCCAATAAGGGCATCGGTCTCGAAACGGCCCGTCAGTTAGGGCGTCAGGGAATCTTTATTCTAGTCGGTGCGCGCGATGCGCAGCGCGGAGCCGGCGCGGTAGCGTTGTTGAAATCCGAAGGGATTGAGGCGCGTGTGGTGCCCCTGATCGTCACTGATGAAGCCTCGATCCGCACTGCTGCGACTTGGGTGGAAAAGGAATTTGGCCGACTCGATATTCTTGTGAATAACGCAGGTGTGCTCGACTATTCAACAGAGACGGGGCCGGCGACGGTTTCACAGGCTTCGCTACGTGCCACCTTTGACACGAATTTTTTCGGTCTCGTCGCGGTGACCCAGGCATTTTTACCGTTGCTCAAAAAATCACCCGCAGGACGCATTGTGAATCTCTCTTCAATTCTCGGCTCAATCTCCGAACACGCCGATGTGAACTCGCCAATTTATCCGGCGCGGCTTATCGGTTATGATGCATCGAAGGCCGCGGTAAATATGTTCACAGTGGAACTTGCGCAGGAGTTGAAGGGTACCTCGCTCAAGGTGAATTCAGCTCATCCGGGCTGGGTTAAAACAGATATGGGGGGCGCTGGTGCACCAATGGAAATTGTAGATGGTGCGAAGACGAGCGTGGCGCTCGCTACGTTGCCGCCTGAGGGTCCGAGTGGCGGATACTTTCATCTCGGCGTGCACATGCGCTGGTGATTCACGTGTTCGCCCTTAACGCATAAACGTGTCTACGCCTTCATCTTCTCCGCGCTTCCATTACGCATGGGTAGTCGCGGGGGTGACGTTTCTGACTCTACTAGCGGCGGCGGGCGCGCGCTCGGCTCCGGGCGTAATGCTTTTGCCACTCGGTAATGAATTTCAATGGAGCCGCGCGACGGTTTCGTCCGTGGTGGCGATCAACATTTTTATTTTTGGACTGATCGGGCCTTTTGCAGCAGCGCTTTATGTGCGGCTTGGGTTGCGTCGAACGATGATGCTGGGGATGGCATTGCTGGCGCTTGGCTATGGATCCACTGTGTTTTTACGTACCTATGTGCAGTTCGTAGTGTTGTGGGGTCTAGTCGTCGGAGCAGGGTCTGGGATGGCGGCCACGGTGCTCGGTGCGGCGGTTGCGAATCGCTGGTTCACAAAACATCGCGGACTAGTGATGGGTATGTTGACGGCAAGCACCGCGACAGGACAGCTCGTGTTCTTGCCGTGGTTTGCGTCGCTTGTGACGACGTCAGGTTGGCGCAGTGCGCCGCTGGTTGTGACGTGCGTTGCATTGGGGATGATTCCGGTGATTTGGTTTTTCATGCGCGACGAGCCGCAAGACCTAGGGCTGCGTCCGTATGGTGAAACGGGCGCGCCCGATACAGCTAAACGCTCGGTTGGAAACCCTGCAAAGCTAGCGATTACTACTTTGCTGGAAGCGGCGCGCACGCGCGACTTCTGGTTATTGGCGGGCTCGTTTTTTGTGTGTGGTGCGAGCACGAACGGCTTGATCGGGACACACCTAATTTCAGCGGCTTTTGATTGCGGGATACCCGAAGTGCGCGCGGCGGGTTTGTTGGCGATGATGGGACTTTTCGACCTCGCGGGAACGACGCTCTCTGGCTGGCTTTCGGATCGTTACAACAACCGAGTTTTGCTTTTCGGCTACTACGGGTTGCGCGGGCTGTCGCTGTTGTTTTTACCCACCGCGTTACTCGGGCCAGTAGCTGGGTTAGGGGTGTTTGCCGTTTTTTATGGATTGGATTGGATCGCTACGGTGCCACCTACGGTGCGGCTAACAGGTGATGTATTCGGGCGAGAACGCGCGAGTATTGTCTTCGGCTGGATCGTGGCCGCTCATCAAGTCGGCGCGGCTTGCGCGGCGTATGGTGCGGGCGCGGTACGAACCGCACTAGGGAGTTACGCTTGGGCGTTTATTGGCGCAGGCTTACTCTGCGTGATTGCGGCGATGGGCGTGTTGTCCATCGGTCGCGGTACGAAGCTAGGGCAGAAAACGTCGTCGGCTTAAGTGGGCGTAAGGGTGGCCCGCTTGAAATTATTTTTTCGCTTGGACCGGAAGCAGGGGCTCGACGACCAGACCTTCGGTGAGGGTGTCGTTGGGATTGGCGGCGACCCGAACCCCGTCGGCAAGACCGGAAATGATCTCGATTTGAGCGCCGAAATCGCGACCGATTTTTACTTTTTGGAAACGGATCGATTGGGCGGCATCGACGGTGGCCACTTGGGGGCCGTCGGCGCGGATAATGACGGCATTGGACGGTAGCACGATAGCAGGCTCGACCGGCTTGAGCCGGAAACGAATTTGGACGAACATGCCGGGTAGAAGTTCTCCTTTGGCGTTTGGCAGTTGGATCTCAGTGGTGAGCGTGCGAGTAACCGGATCGAGAGCACCGGCTACGCGAACAACGGAGGCGTTGAACGTACGGCCTGGAAATTCGTTGATGAGCACTTCCACTTCGAGCCCGGGGCGGATTGAGCGGAGGTAAGATTGCGGTACGCTAGCGAAAACGCGCAGAGGAGTAATTGCGGCTATACGGAAGAGTTCACGGCGGCTGGAGTCGGTGGTGATTAATGCGCCGATCTCAGCACCACGAAAGGTAATGACCCCGGCGAAGGGAGCGGTGATCGTCTGCAGGGATTTGAGTTGGGTGAGGCGGCCGACGTTGGCTTCGGCGGCTTGGACGTCGGCGGCCCGAGCTTGGGCGGCGGCAGATTTTTCGTCAGCCTCTTGTTTGGAGACGGCATTACGGGCAGCGAGTTCAGTCCAGCGAGCGGCGGTGGCACGGGTGAGTTCGGCATTGGCCTTGGCTTGGGCTAGGGCGGCGCGGGATTGGTTGAGTTCTTGATCGAGCTCAGGGCCGTCGATGTTGGCGAGGGTTTGTCCGGCGGTCACTTGGTCGCCCAGGTCTACGAGCCATTTTGACAGGTAGCCTCCTGTACGAGCGTAGATTGAAGCTTCTTGGAAGGCTTGCAGGCTGGCGGGGAGGATAAGTTCGACGGCGGCGTTGGAGCGTGCGGCTAGGACGACATTGACCGGCGGCGGCGCTTTGCTGGCGGGCGTGGATGCGAGGCTGCACGCGGTGATCGTGATGAAAAGAAAGGGACGGAGTGCGGACTTCATGGCGGAAATTATTTGGAATGAGTGGAATCAGCCGAGGCTTCCTCGAGGAGTTCTTCTTCGGGTGTGTGCGGGCTACGTTTGCGCAGGGTTGCGTATACGACAGGTACGAGGAAAAGGGTGGCGAGCGTAGCAAAAAGCAGTCCACCAATGACGGCTCGACCGAGCGGTGAATTTTGCTCCCCGCCTTCGCCTAGGCCGAGGGACATGGGTAACATACCGATGATCATCGCTAGTGCGGTCATGAGCACGGGCCGCAGACGGGTGTGGCCAGCTTCGAGGGCTGCGGCGCGAGCATCACGACCCTCGTGGCGGAGGTCGTTTGCGAAGGTGACGAGCAAAATCGAATTAGCAGTGGCGACACCGACGCCCATGATGGCTCCCATGAGTGACGGCACACTGAGGCTGGTGCGTGTAAGAAAGAGAATCCAGATGATGCCGCAGAGCGCACCGGGCAGTGCCATGATGATGATGAACGGGTCGAGCCAACTTTGGAAATTTACGACCATTAGCAGGTAGACCAGTACGATTGCACCGAGGACGCCGAGGCCGAGGCCGAGAAAAGAGGCGTCCATACTTTGGGCTTGGCCTCGCATAGTGATGAAACTGCCGCGCGGGAGTTTTTTCTCGAACTCAGGAATAAGCTTTTTAACTGCGTCGGCAACGGTGCCGAGGTCGCTGCGGTCCACACTGGCGAAGACGTCAAAGACTGGCTGAACGTTGTGGTGGCTCACTACGGATTGAGTCGTGGTGCGCTCGAACGTGGCGACGTTGCCAAAAATCTGGGGTGGGGCCCCGCGACTCGACGGTAGAGGCGTGGCCAGGATGGCCTCAATCGAATCGAGTTTCGCGGGCGGGGTTTGGGTGGCGACGACGTATTGCACGCCGTTTTGAGGGCTCAGCCAGAAATTAGGTGCGGACTGGGCGGAGCCTGAAAGGGAGATAAGGACGTTCGAGGCGATATCACGCTGGGTGAGCCCGAGTTGTTGGGCGCGTGACCGGTCGACGTTGAAGCGCAGGGCTGGGGCGTTGGTAACCTGTTGGACGTGGACGTCGACGGCGCCGGGAATGCGGGCAACTCGGGCGGAGAGCTCGAGGGCGAGGGCGTAGTTGGTTTTGACATCCCGGCCAGCGATTTGGACGTCGATGGGTGCGGCGAGTCCGAAGTTGAGAATTTGGCCGACAATATCGGAAGGTTGGGTGAAGAAGACGCAGTCGGGTAGTTCACGGTTGAGGCGTTGGCGCAAGGTGCGGACGTAGTCCCACGTGGGGCCGTGTTTTTCAGGATTGAGGGCAACTAGGATTTCGCCGTCGGCGGCGCCGATGGTAGCGGAGTCGCTAAAGGCGAGGTTCACTCCGCCAGTAGGCAGGCCTATGTTGTCGAGAATAGTGACGAGTTCATCGGCGGGAATGACTTCGCGGATGATATTTTCTACTTGGTTGAAAATGCGCTCCGTTTCCTCGATGCGCATTCCAGCGGGAGCGCGCACGTGAAGGCGAAATTGGCCGGCATCTACCAGAGGAAAGAAATCGCGTCCAAGAAACGGCACAATAGCCGCGCTTAATAGGACGCAGACGAGAGAAATCGTCGCGGTGGTTTTACGATGATTTAGGCACCAAGTAAGAGCGCGGATGTAGCGGGAGCGAAAGCGCTCGAAGTGGCGGTTGAAGCGGACGTGGATGCGCCAAAAAATATCGCCTTGTGGTGTGGATTCACCCGGACCGGCGTCATGGAGAATCGGTTGGCCGCGGAGCAGAAAGTGGACGAAAGTTGGGACAACCGTACGGGAAAGAAAATAGGACGCGAGCATCGCGAAGATGACGGCCATCGCGAGGGGGCCGAAGAGGTATTTGGCGGTGCCTTCGAGAAAGAAAATCGGGATAAAGACGATGCAAATGCAGAGCGTGGAGACGAATGCAGGCATCGCGATCTGCTCGGCTCCGTCCAGGATGGATTGGAGGAGGGTTTTTTTGAGGCCGAGGTTGCGATCGATATTTTCGATGGTGACCGTGGCGTCGTCGACGAGGATGCCAACGGCGAGGGCAAGGCCGCCTAGGGTCATGGCGTTTATTGTCTGTCCGAAGGCGGCGAGGCAGAGAATGGAGCAGAAAATCGAGAGGGGAATGGAGAGGGCGACGACGAGGGTGTTCCGCCAAGTGCCAAGGAAGAGCAGAATCATGGCGGCTGTGAGGGTAGCCGCGAGAGCCCCCTCAAAGAGGACTCCGTTGAGTGCAGCGCGGACGAAGACGGATTGATCGAAGAGCGGGCGGAGTTCGAGTTCGGGCGGGACGACGGCTTTGACGCGGGGTAGCACGGCTTTTACGCGTTCGATGATGTCGAGCGTTGAGGCGCCGCCGGTTTTTAAGACACTGAGTAATGAGCCACGGGTGCCGTCTTGGCGCACGATGCTGGCTTGGGTGGCAAAGCCGTCGCGGACTTGGGCGACGTCGCGGATGTAGATTGTTGTACCGTTGACGATACGAATGGGGAGGTTGCCGAGGCCTTCGATCGTGTCCGGACTGCTGTTGAGAAACACGCCGTACTCGCGGTCGCCTATTTTGGCCGTACCAGAGGGCAGGGTTAGATTTTGGGCGTTGATCGCGTTGCTGACGTCAGCGGCAGTGAGGCCTTTGGCTTGGAGGGCGGCGGGATCAAGATCGACTTGGATTTGGCGAACTTTACCTCCGAGTGGGAGTGGGACGGAGGCTCCTTGCACGGTGGCGAGTTGGAGCCGGACGGAATTGAGGCCGATATCGTAGAGGGCTTGTTCGGATAGAGTTTTGCTGCCCAGGCCGAGTTGGAGAATCGGTACGTTAGAAGCGCTGTAGCGGATCACTAGGGGTGGCGTGGTGCCGGGCGGCATGATGCGCGTGATCGTCTGGCTGATGGCGGTGATTTGGGCGACGGCTGCGTCGACACTGGCGCCGGGTTGGAAGAAAACTTTGATAACTCCGACGCCGGCCAGCGACTGGGATTCGATGTGCTCGATGTCGTTAACTGTAGTTGTGAGGGCACGTTCACTAAGCGTGATGATACGCTTCTCCATTTCGTCGGGCGTGAGGCCGTTGTAGGACCACAGTACGCTTACGACGGGGATGTCGATGGACGGAAAAATATCCTTTGCCATCCGGCGTACCGCGAGGAGTCCGAGAATAACAATCAGTAGGGCCATCACGGTAAACGTGTAGGGCCGACGAAGGGCGAGACGTACAATCCACATAGCTTAAAATTAGGTTAGGCAGCTACGCTGCAGATAGCCAACGAGCTTATGTGTTCGTTGGTAAATGCGGTGTACCTACACGTAGCAGTTCTATCGGGCAGAAGCAGCCTCTGCAGGCGGAGTCACCTCAGCCTCAAGCTCGGTGACAGGCTTAGGCGTTAGGTGTTTGGTGAAGCGCTCCATGAACAGGTAGAACACGGGTGTTATATAAAGCGTGAGGATCTGGGACACAAGCAGTCCGCCTACAACGGCTAGACCAAGACTGCGGCGGGCATCGGCGCCCGCACCCCAACCGAGGGCGATGGGAAGCGTGCCGGCGATGGCCGCGAGGGTCGTCATCATGATCGGACGGAAGCGCACGATGCAGGCTTCGAAGATCGCAGCCTCGGCCGTTTTACCGTGGTTGCGCTGCGCATCCAAGGCGAAGTCGATCATCATGATGGCGTTCTTTTTCACGATTCCGATCAGCATGATTAGGCCGACGTAGCCATACATGTTTAGTTCCTGACCGAACAGTAACAATGTAACGAGCGCACCGAAGGTCGCCGCCGGCAGGCCGGAGAGAATCGTGACGGGGTGCACGAAATCTTCGTAGAGAATGCCTAGGACCAAATAGATCACGAGCACGGCGATGAGCAGCGTGAGGCCCAGGCCCTGCAGAGAACTGGTGAAGGCCGCGGCAGTGCCTTGGAACGTGCCGCTGACGGTGGCAGGCAGCATTTCGCGGGCAATTTTTTCAATCTGTTCGGTTGCCTCGCTGAGCGCTAGCTCGGGCTTAAGATTGAAACTGATGGTGACGGCGGGAACTTGGCCTAGGTGTGCGACGGTCAGAGGTCCGACAGAGGGCCGGAGTTTGGCGACGCTTTCTAGCGGGATGAGTTTGCCCTCACGGTTGCGCAGATATAGAAGAGAAAGGGAGGCGGGATCGCGCAGGTATTTCTCGGCGAGTTCCAAGATGACCGCGTATTGATTGGTTGAAGTATAAATCGTGGAAACCTGACGGGCGCCGAAGGCGCTGTAGAGGGTGTCCTCGACTTGCTGCGCGTTCAGTCCGAGGGACGAGGCCTTGTCGCGGTCAATGTCGATAATTAGCTGCGGGCTGGTGATCTGAAGATCGGAGCTAACGTCGATCACTCCCGCGATCTCACGCACGCGTTCGACAAGGGGTGGCGTGACTCGGTAGAGCTCCTGTAGGTCGGTTCCATATAGGGTGTATTGATAAACCGAGGAGGAACCACGTGAACCCAGGCGGATGCTTGGAGGTACCGTTGGAAATACGCGCACGCCGGGAATGCCGGCCGTTTCAGCGCGTAACATTTGGGAGACTTGGTTGGCGTTGGGACGTTTGCCCTCGATCAGAGAGACATACATGCGGCTGGTATTACTGGTGCCGCCACTGCGACCCATGGAGCCAAGAAAAACGATGCTGTCTTTGACGTAGGGATTGCGCCGGATAACTGCGGTCACCGTGCGTTGATAGGCGACCATCGCCTCAAAGGAGGTGTCCTGAGCGGCTTCGACCATGACCTGGATGCGGCCAGTGTCTTCTGTTGGTATGAAGCCTTTGGGGGTGATTACGAGTAACCAAAGAGTGAGTCCGATGGTAGCGAAGGCGACTGCCAGGATAGCTTTGCGCCATTGCAGTGACAGCCGCAATGTGCGCTCATAAAGATTCACGCTGCTCTGGAACAGACGCTCGGTTATTACATAGAAGCGGCCGCGGCTGGCGTGGTGATCGATCGGCTTGAGAAACCGGCTACACAACATCGGGGTCAGCGTGAGCGAAACAAAACCAGAAACGAGAATCGCGGCGGAAATTGTCACGGCGAATTCGTGGAGCAGGCGTCCAAGTACTCCGCCCATGAACAGCACAGGGATGAAGACGGCGACCAGCGAGATCGTCATCGATAGAATGGTGAAACCGATTTCTCGGGAACCGCGCAAGGAGGCGGCCATAACGGTTTCGCCTTTCTCAATGTGGCGCACGATATTTTCGAGCATCACGATCGCGTCGTCGACCACGAAGCCAACCGAGAGGGTGAGCGCGAGTAGCGAGATATTATCGATGCTGAAATCGAAGAAATACATCACCGCAAATGTACCAAGGACGGCGATGGGCATCGCGATGCTCGGGATGATGGTGGCCGATAGCGAACGTAGAAAAAGGAAGATCACGAGCACGACCAGTATGATGGCGAGCACGAGGGTGAATTTTACATCGTGCACGGATTCACGGATGCTGATCGAACGGTCCACGACCGTGTCGAGTTCGATGGTGGCGGGCAGTTGCGCGCGGAAAGCTGGAAGCAGGGCTTTGATGCCGTCGACGACCTTGATTGTGTTAGTGCCGGGTTGGCGTTGGATGGACAGAATTATAGAACGCGTCTCCTTGGTGCCGGCGGCAAACGCCGGGTCTTCGAGGCCTTCTTTGAAGCGGTAGTCGAACCAGCTGAACGATTTTTCGTTTTCAACGCTATCGGTGACATTCGCCACGTCCGACAAGCGCACGGGAGCGCCGTTGCGGTACGCGACCATGACCTTACCGAATCCACTCGCGCTCTTAAGTTGGCCGGTGGCGATGAGGGTGGTGGCCTTGGTGGCACCGTCGATTAGTCCGGCAGGGAGGTTGACGTTGTTGGTATCCAGCGCGGAGCGAACCTCGTCGATGCCGATGCCACGGGAGGCGAGAGCGCGGGGATCGAGGCGCACGCGGACGGCGTATTTTTGGGCGCCGAAGACATTGACTTGGGCGACGCCATCGACGGTGGAAATGCGTTGGGCTAGGACGGTCTCGGCGAACTCGTTGACCTCAGAGAGGGCGAGCGTCTTCGACGAGAGCGCGATCAGCATAATCGAATCGTCGTTGGGGTTGGATTTACGAAAAGACGGCGGATTGGGCATATCGCGCGGGAGCCGACGTTGCACCGCGGCGATAGCGGATTGCACATCTTGAGCGGCACCGTCGATGTTGCGATCGAGGCTAAACTGCATCGTGATCGAGGTGCCTCCAAGCGAGCTCGTGGAGGACATCGATTCGATGCCTGCGATACTGGAAAACTGTTGTTCGAGCGGAGTGGCGACGGAGGCTGCCATCGTTTCCGGGCTCGCACCGGGAAGACTGGCGGAGACCGAAATGGTGGGGAAATCGACGTTCGGTAGATCGCTGACGGGGAGGCGTTCGTAGGCCATCCAACCAAATAGGGTGATGGCGGCGGTGACGAGGGTCGTCATCACCGGGCGGCGGATAAACTGTTCGGGGATGTTCATGGCGCCGGCGAGTTACTTGGACGTGTCGGGATTGGTTTTCTTGTTTTTGGCTTTGTCGCCACCGGTTTTGGGACGCTTGGCATCCGCCGCGCCGCCGGTACCCTCGGCAGTTTTGATTTCAACGGGTTTGCCGGGGATTACGCGAAGTTGGCCGTCTACGACGACAGTCTCACCCTCACTAAGACCCTTGGCGATGACGGCGAGGGGACCGGCGAGACGTTCGACGATGACAGGGCGTAGTTCGGCGGTCTTATCAGCAAGGATGACGTAAACGTGTTGGCCGGCCTGGGAGGTTTGCAGGGCGCTGCTGGCGACGGTGAGTGCCTCGGGGGCGGCGAGGGTGACGGTAACCGTGGCAAATTGGCCGGGCCAGAGACGATGTTGAGGGTTAGGGAAGGCGGCTTTAAGTTTCAGGGTTCCGGTCGAGGGATCGACGGTGTTGTCCATAAAGATAAGTTCGCCTTCCTCGGCCTGTTCGTCGGTACCAGGAGGGATGACTTTGACCTTGATGGCTCCTGATGCACGGTAGCGAACGAGAGCACCGAAGTATTGTTGAGGCACGCTGAAGGTGACGTTGATCGGGCTGAGTTGATGGACTGAGACGAGTTGGCCACCGGCTTCATTCACGCGGACGAGATCGCCCTCGTGGACTGGGATGTTGCCGGTGCGGCCCGTCAGTGGGGAGCGGATGGTGCAGTAATCCAGCTGGAGGCGGGCGTTGGCGGCGGCAGCTTCGCTGGCGAGTTGTTGGGATTGTAGGGCGCGGGCCGAGTCGGAAATGGCTTGGAATTGCTCTTGTGAAACGAGAGCGCTCTCGCTCAGGGCGCGGTAGCGATCGACTTGGGCGAGGGCGGTACCGAGTTGGACCTTGATGCGTTGCAGGTCGGCTTCGGCGGAGCGTAGGCTGTTTTGAAAGGGGCGGGGGTCGATCTCGAAGAGGATATCGCCTTGGTTGACCTCTTTGCCTTCGGCAAAATTGATTTTTATGAGTGTGCCGGTGACTTGGGAGCGCACGGATGCGGTGCGGCTGGGTTCGACGGCGCCAACGGCCTCGAGGTTGAGGGGGACAACCTTACGTTCGACCTTGCCCGCGATCACCGGCGCGGCGCTACCAGCTCCCCGGCCGCCTCGGCCGGCCGCTTTATCTGCGCAGCCGCTCAGACTTAACGTGACGGCAACGCTAACAATGCCGAGCAGCCGGACGTAATATGGGGGTAAGAAAATCTGGGACAGCATGGGAATTAAAAGGGATAAAAGTCTTAAATTTGAGTCTGCTTGGGGTGAATTCTTAAAGACGTAGGATTATCGAAAGAGATTCGAGGTCAATTTATGGGCCAGATACGTGCATCGGTCACGCCTGTAACTTCCATCATATTAGTAACCTTTTCCTTGCTTGGCTGAGGCAGGGGGATTTCCCTCGTGGGACCTCTGTCCATATGAAAGTCCTCGTTGCCGATAAGATCTCACCTAAGGGAGTTGCCTTTCTGCGTACGCAGCCAGGCCTTGAAGTCATCGAGGCTTACGGCTCCTCGCCGGAGAAAATCCTAGAGCTAGTGAAGGATGTGCACGCCATCGCCGTGCGCTCGGAAACTAAAATCACTGCCGCCGTGTTCGCCGCGGCCCCCTTGCTCAAAGTCGTGGGCCGCGCTGGCGTCGGCGTGGATAACGTCGATGTCGATGCGGCCACCGAACGCGGCGTCATCGTCATGAATACGCCCTCGGGCAACACCGTGGCGACCGCAGAGCTTACGTTTACCCATATCCTCTGCGGCGCGCGGCCCGTACCCCAAGCGGCTGCCTCAATGAAAGCTGGGCAATGGGATCGAAAAAGTTTCTCCGGTATTGAGCTCTTTAAAAAGACCCTCGGTATCGTCGGCCTTGGCCGCATCGGTGGCGAAGTCGCCAAGCGCGCCCAAGCCTTTGGTATGCGCGTACTCGCTTACGACCCGTACCTCGCCCCCAGCCGTGCCAAGGCCATGCAGATCGAGGGCGTATCGCTCGATGAGCTCCTTGCCCAATCCGACTATATCACCGTCCACATGCCGCTGACGGAAGATACTCATTACATGATCGACGAAGCGGCGTTCGCTAAGGCCAAAAAAGGCCTACGTATTTTCAACTGCGCTCGCGGTGGCATTATTAAAGAAAGCGCGCTGATTGCCGCCCTGAAATCAGGTCAAGTCGCCGCAGCCGGTCTCGACGTCTTTGAAGAAGAGCCCCTCGCAAAAGACAGCGAGCTACGCACCTTGCCCAACGTCACGCTCACACCTCACCTCGGTGCCTCGACCGCAGAAGCTCAGGACGCAGTCGGCGTCGAAGTCGCAGAGCAGATTGCTGATGTCCTGCTCAACGGCGCCGTGCGCAACGCTGTGAATCTGCCTTCCGTTGACGCAGCCACCGCCAAAATCCTCGGCCCTTACCTCGATCTAGGTGCCAAACTCGGCACCCTTGTCCAACAACTCGCTCCGGCCGCCGTCGCCAAATTGCGCATTACCTATTTCGGCAAAATCGTCGACCTAGACGCCAATGCCATCACGCGTTCTATCCAGCGCGGCTACCTCACGCGCATCAGCGGCGAGGGTGTCAACGTCGTCAACGCCCCGATCATGCTTGAGCGCCTCGGATTGCGCAGTGAGATTATCAAATCTTCCGACGACTCCGATTACACGGAGTTGATCCTCGTTGAAGCCGTTGCTGCCGATGGGTCCGCGCGTAGCGCAGCTGGTACCTTGGTCACCAAGGCCAACAGCCCGCGCATTGTTGCCGTCAATGGTCGCGACGTCGAAGTCATCGCCACTGGCAAACTTCTCATTATTGAAAATCAAGACGCGCCCGGCATGATCGGCTACGTCGGAACACTCCTAGGCAAAGATAAGGTCAATATCGCTAATATGTCCCTTAGCCGCCAACAGGCCGGCGAGACCGCGCTCATGGTGATCAACCTCGACAGCGAACCCAGCGTCGCCGCCCGTGCCGAATTGAAGGCCCATCCCGCGATCAAGCTCGCGAAATTCGTCCAACTTTAATCCCGTCTACCCCCACCCGCGTTACTATCACTCCTCCTGTGTTTACCGCCCTTATTTTTACCGCTCTCGTCGGCTACCTATTAGGCGCGTTGCCCTTCGGGTATCTGGTCGCGCGCGCCAAGGGAGTGAACATATTTGAAGTCGGCAGTAAAAATCCCGGCGCCACCAACGTGCGCCGCGTGCTCGGTCCTGGCCCAGGCAATCTCGTCTTCGCTCTTGATGCGGCCAAAGGCGCGCTGGCTGCGGCGTGGGCCTTCGGCTCAAGCAGTAAGTTTACTATGGATTTCTCGGTTCCGTTTTCGCTGCTGAACGGTACTTACGCTGGCGCCGATTGGGTTAATATGGGTATGGCCGGTTTAGTGGGCGCGATGCTCGGTCATAGCTTTTCCTGCTTTACGGGTTTTCGCGGGGGCAAAGGCGTCGCCACGGCCGCAGGCGGTTGCCTCGTTCTCATGCCATTAGGTGCGCTCGTTGCCGCCGCGGTTTGGGTTGCGACCTTCTACGCTAGCCGCTACGTCTCGCTCGCTTCTATCCTATCAGCGGTAGCGCTACCGATTACGGTATTTATTCAAGGCCAGCCGAAACCGCTCCTTGTTTTTTCCAGTCTCGCCTCGCTCTTTGTAATCGTGCGGCACCGAGCCAACATCACGCGTCTCATCAATGGCACGGAAAATCGTTTTGTAAAAAAACCTGCCGATAAGCCATGAGCTCGCCCCTGACTATCACAATCGGTATCTGTGGCTTTGGCACCGTGGGCCAAGGTGTCTGGAAACACCTCGAGCGCTCTCGCGCTCTGATTGAGACTCGTCTTGGCGCCAAGCTCGTGCTCGCTCGCGCCTCTGCCCGCGATCTTAAGAAAAAGCGCCCAGTTAAAATTCCGGCCTCCAAGCTCACGTATGATCCCCTGTCTATCGCGACCGATCCCAAGATCGACATCGTGTGCGAACTCATGGGCGGCACCGGCCTTGCTCGCCAAGTAACGCTCGCCGCCCTCACTCGTGGTAAAATCGTCGTGTCGGCTAACAAAGCGCTTATCTGCGCCCATGGCGCCGAGATCTTTGCGGTGGCGCGCAAGCACGGCGGGCATTTCTTTTTTGAAGCCAGTGTCGCCGGCGGCATTCCGCTCATCAAAGCTCTACGCGAAGGCCTCGTTGCCAATCGTTTTACCCGCATTTACGGTATACTGAACGGCACGTGTAATTACATCCTCACGCAGATGGAGGAACGAGACGCCCCTTACGCCGATGTCCTCTCCGATGCCAAACGCCTTGGCTACGCTGAAGCCGATGAATCCCTTGACGTCGACGGTTGGGAC
Organism: Opitutia bacterium; assembly: GCA_947452315.1. GTDB lineage: Bacteria > Verrucomicrobiota > Verrucomicrobiia > Opitutales > Opitutaceae > Tous-C4FEB. The sequence goes on from CANGCX010000006.1 coordinate 30,633, forward strand.
ACCGCCCACAAAGCCTCGGTCCTTGCCTGGCTCGCCCATGGCATGTGGATCAAACCCGACCGTATGCTCGTCGAAGGCATCAGCCGCATCACTCCCGCTGATTTCAAGACTGCGGCCACTCTCGGTTACGGCATCAAATTACTCGCTGTTATCACCCGCGATTTCACAACCAATGAAATCAGTGTCCGGGTGCAACCCACACTTCTGCCCGATGGTAACGTCCTCGCCAACGTCAGCGGCGTCTTCAACGCCATTTCCGTCACGGGCGACATTGTCGGCACCACGCTTTACATTGGTCGCGGCGCCGGCCAAGACGCCACCGCCAGCGCTGTCATCAGCGACATTGCCGATGCGGTCGCGTTGCTTCGTCACGGTAAGGGCGCGCACCACATGGGCGATGATGCGCCCGCGCTGTGCGCCGATTGCCGTCTCGCTCCGCCTGAACGCATCAGAAGCCGATACTACGTTCGCCTCTCCGTAAAAGACCAACCCGGCGTTCTTGCCCGCGTCGCTTCCGTGATGGCTAAACATCACGTCAGTATCGCCAGTGTGATCCAAAATCCCTCCGAACGCATTGGCGCCGCTTCGCTCGTCCTGACTACGCACGAGAGCGACGAGCGCGCCATCGGTGCCACCCTCAAACACCTCGCCGGACTGAGTAGCGTGCTCGAACAACCTGTCCTGCTGCGTATCGGCGATTTCAACGACTGATTTTTTTTAAACCAGACCATGGCCCGTATCGTCCAAAAATATGGCGGCACCTCCGTCGGTGACGTCGAACGTATCAAAAAAGTCGCAGAGCGCATTAAAGGCACCCGCGACGAAGGTAATGAGGTCGTCGTCGTCGTCTCTGCCCGCGCCGGTGTGACCAACGAGCTCATCGCTCGCGCCAAAGCGGTCTGCCCAGATCCCAGCGAACGCGAACTCGATCAACTTCTAGCCATCGGCGAGCAAGAAACCATCGCCCTTGTCGCCATGGCCCTTCAAGGCATCGGTGCCGACGCGGTCAGCTATACTGGTGCTCAAGCCGGTATTTTTACCGATAAGGTTCACACCAAGGCGAAAATCCAAGGCATCAATCCGAAGCCCATGGAGAAAGATCTTAAAGCCGGCCGTATTATTATCGTCGCCGGCTTTCAAGGCGCTGACGACGAAGGCCGCATCACGACCCTCGGACGCGGCGGCTCCGATCTCACCGCCATTGCGCTCGCTGCCGCACTGAAGGCCGATAAATGCGAGATCTACACCGATGTTGATGGCGTCTATACCGCGGATCCCCGTGTGGTGAAAAATGCCAAAAAAATCCCCGAGATCAGCTACGACGAGATGCTCGAACTCGCCTCATCCGGCTCCAAAGTCATGCAGTCGCGCTCCGTCGAATTCGCTGCGAAGTACGACGTTGTTTTTGAAGTCCGCTCCTCCTTTAACCACAATCCAGGAACCATCGTGAAAAAAGAAGTCGCCTACATGGAAAAAGTCGTCGTGCGCGGTGTCGCCGTCGACAAAGACCAGGCCAAGGTCATCGTTAGTAACATCGTCGATAAGCCCGGCTCCGCCGCGAAGGTCTTCCGCGCCCTTGCTGATGCCTCCGTCCTCGTCGACATGATCGTGCAAAACGTCGGTCGCCATGGCGTGGCCAACCTCACCTTCACCGTACCACAGACCGACTCACGCAAAGCCGTCAAAGCTCTCGAGCCTGTCCTAGCCGCCATCGGTGGCGGTCAAGTCGCTGTCCACGAACATATCGCCAAGCTTTCGGTCGTTGGTGTCGGCATGAAGACGCACAGTGGTGTCGCCGCGACGCTCTTTCAGGCGCTCGCCGAAGCCGGTATCAACATCGAACTCATCAGCACCTCGGAGATCAAAATTTCCGTCGTGATCGATCTCGACCGCGTCGAAGAAGCCGCTCGCGTCGCGCATGCCGCGTTTCACCTCGATCAAGCATGAGTCTTAGCGGGTTTACTAAAGCCCGCTGACTTAACTTGGCATTTTCCGGGCGAATACGATCCGTGCCCTTTTTCCCATGCGCTACATTTCCACCCGTGGATTGACCGAACCTGTCGGTTTTTCCGAAGCCGTCGCCATCGGTTTGGCGCCAGACGGTGGATTGTATTTGCCTGAGACCCTCCCGCAGTTTTCTGAGGCTGATCTTCGCCGTTTTGAGACGCTTGATTACAGCGAGCTCTGTTTCGAGTTTCTGCGGCGTTTTGCTACTGATATTCCGTCGGAGACGTTGCGTGGATTGGTTGCGAAATCTTATACGACATTTTCCGATTCGGCGATCGCCCCGCTGAAGGAGCTCTCAAAAAACCTCCACGTTTTAGAGCTATTTCACGGCCCGACGCTGGCGTTTAAAGATTTCGCACTGCAACTCCTCGGTAATCTCTACGGTAACCAGTGCTCACGGCGCAGCGAATCGATCAACGTTCTCGGCGCTACTTCTGGCGACACGGGCGCGGCGGCGATCCACGGCCTGCTCGGCAAGCCCGGCACTGCAATTTTTATCCTCTATCCTGACGGACGCGTATCGCCACTCCAAGAGCGCCAAATGGCGTGTACTGGCGCGGTGAATGTCTTCGCACTCGCTGTCGACGGCTCATTTGACGACGCACAGACGTCATTGAAAGAAATTTTCGGCGACCAAAAATTTCGCCAGCAACACCGTCTCTCGGCGGTGAATTCAGTAAACATCGCCCGTGTGCTGGCTCAGTCGGTTTATTATCTGTACGCCTTTTTAAGACTGCCAGCGACAACGCGCGCCGAAACGGAGTTCGTGGTGCCGACGGGCAATTTCGGCAATGTGCTTGCGGGGTGGCTGCTTCAGAAAATGGGCGTACCGCTACGCAGCTTCAAAGTCGCGACCAATCAGAATGATATTCTCTACCGTCTTTTCAATTCGGGCGATTACCGCGTGTCAGCTGTTGCCCCAAGCCTGGCTCCCTCGATGGACATTCAAGTATCAAGTAACTTTGAGCGTTTCTTATATCTGAGCGTGGGTGGCGATGCAGCCAAGGTGCGCGATGTCATGCAGACGTTCAAAACTACGGGCGGGTACCAATTTGAAAATTTCAATCGAGACACGCTGAGCGCTTCCCGCTGCACGGATGCACAGATTCCAGGGATCATTCGCTCGGTTTACGAGCGCTTTGGCTATATCCTTGATCCGCACACCGCCTGCGGTTTTTCGGATTTGGCGAAGGATCGCCCAAGCGTAGTGCTAGCGACGGCAAGCCCGGCAAAGTTTCCTGAAACGATTATTTCAGCCATCGGTATCGAACCCAAGGACTCGAGTTTAGAGAAGCTAAAGACTCTGCCGGTAAAGAAATATTTACTGAAGACCGACGTGGTATCCATCCGTAGTTTTATCGAGCAACACGCGGTCTGATGGTTTTCGGCCGTAGTACTTGCGTAGTGGCGGGCCAGGGCGAGTTCGTAGATTCCCACACGCTCGTCGGTCGATGTTGCAGCTATTTCATTTAGGCTGATCTACTCGAAACCTGGCGCTGCGGTAGTTAGATCGCGAGAAAGATGAGGTCAAAAGCTCCCTTGCCTCGGTGGGGGGAAGCAGCAACTTTTGTTCTTTCGCATGAGCACCGCGGTTAAAATCTACGATACTACGTTGCGTGATGGCACGCAAGGTGAAGGCATCAGCTTTTCTGTGGCCGATAAGCTGCGGATCGCCGAAAGATTGGATCAATTCGGCGTCGATTACATTGAGGGTGGTTTTCCTGGTTCTAATCCGCGCGACATTACGTTTTTCGCTGAGGCTAAACATCTAAAGCTTAAGCACGCGCGCCTAGCAGCTTTTGGTTCCACGCGTCGCGCCGGTGCCAAGGCGGATGAAGATCCGCAACTGCGTACGTTAATCGATAGTGGCATGCCAGTGATGACCATCGTGGGTAAAACTTGGACACTCCACGTGACGGAAATTTTACGTACAACGCTCGAAGAAAATCTGGCGATGATCGAGGATTCCACGCGCTATCTAGTCGCGCAGGGACGCGAGGTGGTCTACGACGCCGAGCATTTTTTCGATGGTTACAAGGCTGATCCCGAGTACGCGATCAGAACCTTAGCTGCCGCTTTGCGCGGTGGCGCGAGCAACCTTACCCTCTGTGATACCAATGGCGGTACGCTCGTTGATGATTTCAAGGGTATCGTCGCTCATGCAGTGCGGGAATTTGGCGGTGAAAAAATCGGCGTACATTGCCATAACGATAGTGGATTGGGTGTCGCTCTCAGCTTAGCCGGTGTGAGCGCCGGTGCGCGCCTCGTTCAGGGCACGGCTAATGGCTACGGCGAACGTGTCGGAAATGCCAATCTCACCACGGTCCTCGCAAATTTGTTTTTAAAGATGGATTGCACGGCTCGTTGCGCGACCAACTTGTCACAACTGCGCGATCTCTCTTTGTTTTTCGACGAACTCGCGAATCTTCGGCCTGATCCCAAGGCGCCTTTTGTCGGTCAGTCGGCGTTTGCGCACAAAGGTGGTTTGCATGCCAATGCAGCGCAAAAAGTCGCACGTAGTTACGAGCACATTGACCCCGCGCTCGTGGGTAATCGTACCCGTGTACTTGTTTCAGATATGGCGGGTCGTAGTAGTCTCGCGCTCAAGGCCAAAGAACTCGGTCTCGAGTTGGATGAAAAACGTCCCGAAATGAAGGCCTTGATCGAGCAACTCAAGGAGCGCGAGTTTCGTGGCTATGAATACGAGGCTGCCGATGCCTCGTTTCGTCTTTTGGTCGGCGCCGCGCTCGGTCAGCGGAAAAGTTTTTTTGAAGTCGAGACCTATCGAGTGATCATCGAGCGTCACGGCGCCGATCTTTGGGCGGAGGCTACGGTTAAAATCCGCGTTGGCGGGGAATCCGTGCATACCGTGGCCGAATGTACGGGTCCAGTTGGGGCGCTCGATAAAGCGCTCCGTCTGGCGCTCGAAAAGACCTACCCCCAGCTGCGGGAATTGGTATTGCGCGATTATAAGGTGCGCATCCTTGAGAGTGGTGCGGGTACCAATTCGCGCACCCGGGTTCTCATCGAAAGCGGCGATGGTCGCACGGTTTGGGGGACGGTTGGCGTGAGTGACAATATCATCGATGCTAGTTGGGAAGCGTTGCGAGACGCGGTCGACTACAAGTTGTCTTTAGGCTAAGCCAACTCACTGGCCCTGCTGGTTTAACTAGCGGGCTTTGCGCGTGTACAGGGTTGCCGATCCGCTGCAACGCTGCGCTAGCCAACAAGCGAGCGCGAAATACAAAGCGTAGTGCGCGCCAAAAAGTTCTATTCCGAGAAACGTACAGGCGAGGGGCGTCTTGGTTGCGCCTGCAAATATGGCGATCAGTCCCAAGCCCGCCAATAAATCAACGGGCGCGCCGAGGAGTAGTGCTAACGTGTGACCGAGTGTGGCGCCGATAAAGAAAAGCGGTGTTACTTCGCCGCCTTTAAAACCGCTGGCGACCGTCACAACTGTGAAAATCAATTTCCAGGCCCAACTCCAGGGGCCGGCTCCGCCCGCTTGGAAGGCTGAAAGTAAGGTGACGGCCGAGGGTTCGTTTGAACTCACACCTAGGCCAAGATAATCTCGCGTGCCCACAAAACAAAAAAGTGCGATCACCAGTATGCCTCCGATCATGGGACGCAGAGGCGTGTAAGGTACGAAGCGCTTAAATGCGTCATTTAAACCATGACTGAGCGCTGTGAATACCCGACTCGTGCCGCCAAAAACAACTGCGGCGATCATGACCTTTATCACTAAGAGCGGTTCAATGAAATCGCTTAGCTTCGTGCTCGTGCTCGTGCTGATATGATAGACGGCATGCTGAATACCCCAGGCCACACAGGTTAGGTGACCAACCCAACTCGCCACAAGCAGTGGTAGCAACATCCGGTACCTTGTGTGTTTACTTGCAATCACCTCCGCTGCGAAGATTGCACCGGCTACTGGTGTGCCAAAAACAGAGCCGAAACCTGCTGCTACGCCCGCCATGAGCACGACGCGAAGCGTATCTGCAGGCATTTTAAATTGGCGGCCCAAAACGCTCGCCATACTTCCGCCCATTTGGACCGCAGTGCCTTCGCGCCCGGCGGACCCGCCACACAGATGTGTTATCAGTGTGCCTATAAGTACCAAGGGGGTGAGTCTTGCCGGTACTCCACCGCCGGGAGCGTGAATTTGTTCGATAATTAAGTTTGTCCCGCCTTCGGCTTTTTGGCCGATGCGGTGATAGATCCAGCCCACCCCCAAGCCCGACACTGGAAGTAACCAGATTAACCACGGGTAGTTGCCTCGGGTTTCAGTGGCGCGATCCAGCGACCATAAAAACAGCGCACTCGCAGTGCCCGCCAGCAAGCCGACAGGGATCGCCCACTGGCACCACCCGGCTACTTCCCTCAGCGGCGCATAGCACGAGCTTGGTTTGGACTGTTGGGTCATGAAGCGCAGTGTGATTGGGCTAGGAATCGTGCGACACAGTTATAGTCAACCTACCTCTGACTGTGTTACTGGCGGCAGCATTCGGCCTTGGAAAAAGAGTTCGCTCTTTTGTTTTGGAAAAAGTTTCCCACGGTGCATATTTCACGTCTTTTCATCCTTGTGAGCGCACCTGAAGATTCTCCCTACGAACAGCCTAACCCCGATCCGGCGGCAGATCCGCGTGAAAAACCGATGGGTTTTTTCGATCATCTTGAGGAGATGCGTTGGACGCTCATCAAGTGCGCGGCGACGTTTTTGATTTTTGCATGCTTAATCGGTATTTTCCTAAAAGAGTTTAATGGCCTGCTGCTTTGGCCGCTAAATTCAGTCACTGCAGACTACCCAGATCTTAAGTTGGAGCTCGGTACTACGACGATCATGGAGGGGTTTAATGTCGTGATTCAGATGTGCTTGATGGGAGGCCTCATTCTATCGATGCCGTTCTTCCTGTTTTTTATCGGCCAATTTGTGGCTCCAGCGCTGACGGAAAAAGAATTAAAGGGTGTTTTGCCGATGTGTGTTTCGGCCACGATCCTTTTTATTATCGGAGCTAGTTTTGCGTTTTTCTTCCTGATGCCCAGCACCGTGCGTGTATCGCTCGAGTTAAACCAATTTTTCGGTTACGCCACGCGGTGGACACCCGGAGCTTATTACAGTCTGTTGACGTGGTTTGTACTCGGGGTGGGTGCTTCGTTTGAATTCCCGCTCATAATCGTCCTGCTTGTTTGGCTCGGCTTGATGACGACGGCGTTTCTCAAAAAATATCGTCGGCATGCGATCGTCATAATTTTTATTATCGCGGCCGTGGTAACGCCTACACCGGATCCCTTTGTCCAGACGATGTTTGCACTGCCGCTTTATGTGCTTTTTGAAATTGCGATCTTCGCTTCGTCGCGGGTCGAAAAGCGCAAAAACGGTTTCCGCCTTGGTAAAAGCTAAGGTGCAGGGCGGCTCGCCGGTCCGAGTTTGAGCTCTGTCCGGCAGTGCGAGACCTCGCATTAAATGCAGTATTCGATCACGGCAGCTTCGTCTGCTGCTGAGTTGGGGGCGGCGGCCAATAAGCTCTGTGCGACGCGTAGCGCTTGGCCGCGGAGTTCGGGTACGGCGATGGTCTCCCAGAGCGTGCCGCGGAGAAGTGGACCGAGCGCGAGTAGGTGAGGCGAGGGTTGATCGTCTTTCTGAATAACCGTGAAATCAGCGGCGATTTTGAGGCCCATGTCCGAGGCATCGGCTTGAGCGAGTCCGCGTTTAAGCAAAGCGCGTAATAAGGGTGATCGAGTGGCGCTAAAGCGAGTCTGCGGACCAGTGCCATTGATCACCAGATCAGCTGTGAGGCTCGAAGGGGTTCGGTTGGAGGATTCTAGCTCGACGACGATTTTCGGGCCTGCGGCGTGCAGACCGGTAATGCTGGCGGCGGTGATCGCGACGCGGCCGTCAGCGACGGCTGCTGTGATGTTTTGATGGATCGAAGGAGCTATGCGGTGGCGAATGACATTCCAACGCGCGGAGTAGCGAGTAATGAACTCCTGACGCTCCTTATCCGTAAATGACTGCCAGATGCGTTGGGTGTGGGGCCGAAGTTTATCAACGATGATGGCTGGATTGGCACCTCTTCGGCGGAGACGTTCGCAATGGTGCTCCATCAGTTCTACCAACTCGGTAAGCCTCAAACTCGCCAGATCGATCTCGGACGGAGGGAACTCGGGTACGTCGACGCCTTTGAAATGAGACTGCGGTAAAAGTCCATGGCGGGAAACCGCGTGGATATGTCCGCTCCAATCGAGCGCAAGTAAGGTGAGAATCGCATCAACGGTCGTTAGACCGGTGCCGAGAAGTACGATGGTCCCGCCAGGGGCTGGGAGTTTTTTTTCCCAGTCGATCCAAGGGTTTGCGCACCAAGCGGGGTGCTCGGCGAGTGCTGCGGCTCCGCTGAGATCCGCCGGAGGTTCATTACCCGTGGCGAGGACGACACGATCCGCCAAGAGCGTGGTCCCGTCCGCGAGCAGCAGGCGGGCGCCTAGGGCATCGGGTATTAGGTCTATGACTTCCCCTTCTATATTTTTAATTTCGACCCTCGAGCGTGAGTTTTGTGGGCCGGAATAGTGCCAGGCGAGGTTGCGCAGATAGTCGCCGTAAATGCGCCGCGGCATGAAAGTCTCGCGTAATTCAGCTTCGGGTATGTTGGCGTACTCGGTGCGCGTGAGCAGCCAATCCACAAAGTGGTTAGGGTATTCTGAAAGCGCCGACATGTTGCGAGCGGCGACGTTGAGCAAATGCTCGGGGCGACGGGTACTGTACGCGATGCCTCGTCCGGAGGGATAAGCGCAATTAAGAATGCTTATCCTTAGAGGCGCGGTGCTCAGGCGGGCAAGGTTCACCGCAGTGAGGGTGCCGCTAAATCCGCCACCGATGATGGCAACGTGTTGGAGGTGGGGCCTGATCATGTGCAGTGCTACAGAAAAATATACCTCGAGCGCTTAGGGGGTGGTGAAAAATAAAAAAGCGCGTTGATGATCAACGCGCTGATAGTGAGGGACCCTGGTCGTGTCGGGTTTATTTCTTCTTGGCCGCGAGTTGGGCCTTGAGGACTACGCGGAACATCTGAATCGCGAGCCAAAATACACCCGACATACAGGCGGATGTTAGGCCACCCCAAAGCAATACCATTTTCGGATCATGGCTGGGGACATGCGATGCCACCAGCGAGTACATAAAAAGAAAAAAGCCGACCACGAGCACGGCATCAACGACTAGGCTTAATGGCGTGGTGAGTTTTCCGAGAGGCGTAGACATATGAAAATGAGAGATTGAGAAGGTAGGCTTTGTCCACGGAAATTTTTTTGTTTCTGGGGTGCGCGTAAATTGTTCAGCTTGCAGCCTGCGGATCTGCTCTTTACCAAATAGCCTAATGGCTACCGTCGATTCCGCCGCTCAACGTAGTCGATCAGTTGTTGAGCAGCTCCGGCGCTCCGAAATTTTTCAAGATTATGAGCAGGCCTTTCGGGAAACTACGGGCTTGCCGATTAATTTGCGTCCGATCGAGGCGTTTGACTTGCCTCACCATAAGGATCCCAAGGAGGCGCCTTTCTGTGCCTTGCTAGCGCAGAGCAACAAATCATGCGCAGCTTGTCTGCAGTTACAGAGAAAAGTAGAGGAAGAGGCGAAGTTGGAGGCGAAAACACTCAAGTGCTTTGCCGGCCTCTGTGATTCTTCTGTCCCAGTGCGCGTGGGGGAAAACCTCGTGGCGTTTTTGCAAACCGGGCAAGTCTTGCTCCATCAACCCTCCAAGACCGAATTTGCCAAAACCACTCGGCAACTCGTCAAATGGGGTTCTGAAGTGGATCTTAAAAAATTGGAGGAGGCATATTTCCAGACCCGCGTCGTATCTAAAAAACAATACGAATCTATCCTAAGGCTGCTGACGATCTTCGCGCAACATCTAGCCTCGGTCAGCAATCAGCTCAGTGTCAGGCAAAACACAAGTGAGGCTCCAGCCGTGACGCGTGCACGGATTTATATCGCCGAGCATCAAACAGAGGAAATCGCCCTCAAAGATGTGGCCGGGGCGGTCAATATGAGTGCTTTTTATTTCTGTAAAACCTTCAAAAAGGCCACGGGGATGACGTTTACGGATTATCTGGCTAGGGTCAGGGTCGAGAAAGTTAAGAACCTGCTACTTAATCCACACAAACGCGTAAGCGAGGCTGCTTATGAGGCTGGGTTCCAATCGTTATCGCAGTTCAACCGAGTTTTCCTGCGAATAGCTGGAGAATCGCCCTCGGTTTATCGCGATCACTTACACAACGCCTCTAGTTCTTAACGAGATTTAAGCTAGCGCTGTGATCTTCGCGGCGCTTAGAGCGGCGTCCCGATATTGGCAGACAGAGCAAAAGGCCTCGACTTCAGTTCGCGCTAACGTGCGGATGACGTTTAACAATTCTGCTACCGCTTGATCACGCAACACAGCTTCGAGTTTAGGAATGGCTACCTGAGTAAACACTAACGCTTCCAGCCAAGCTTGTTCACCAGCAATAAAAAAATAGAGGTAGGGATTGCGGCCGCAGGGACAATCAGCACGTGCACCGCTGGCTTGCGCCGCTGAGGGAGTCTTGCGGTTCGAGGTTGGGTCCAGGGCTTGGATGATTAAGTCAAAAGTCCAATCCAGCAGGTGGATCAACATGTCGGGATGGGCTAGGGCGGTGTTCGCGCGCTCAATATGAAGAAGCGCGGTCCACCGGGCGCAGATTTGCGTCCGTCGATTAAGCAGCGCTTGAACCAATTCTCCCTGCATTACGAAAGACTAACAATTCAGTCCAATCCTTACTCCGCGCGCGTTGCTAAAAATTGAGCATTCCTTGCCGGCGTAAAAAACAACCCCGGACAAAATATGCATAGTCTCAGGCAAGGCCTGCACAGACTGATTACATTTAGGCGGATACATTCGAAACCACTCACCAAAGCACACCCTATGAAGATCAACGACTCTCACTCCATCGCCTCAACAGAACCGACCGAGGCTCAAATTCAACATCAAGCGTACCTGCTGTGGCAGGCTGGTGGATGCCAAGAAGGCCGAGAACTTGATGACTGGCTTCATGCTCGTGAATTACTGCGTCACCGCCAGGGGCATGCCAACGAGAAGCCGCGTTCACGCGCCCCAAAAACTCGGGTTCAGTAATTTGTAAATTTTTCACCTGGTTACTGCTACTTATGTCTGTCGTGCCACTTACGCTTACGATCAGTCTCTGCTTAGTTTTTACATTTCTTATTTTTTTCCTGATGGAGCATGCCCGGAGCGACATAAGTAGTGCCGAGCGGGATTCGTTGCTGCCCTTGGCAGAAGAGAAGCCGAATCAGGCTAACTCTAAGCATTTAACCTCAGAGTCAGACCACGCTCATGATGTTGACCTAGCAGACGCCGCCGCCGACTGCGGCTGTCGTAGTGGTCGTCATGCCCCGTGTGCAGGATGCCTCAAGCGCTCGGCTGATCACACCTGAGTTTCATTTAACCGATTAATTTCTTCGTCATGTCAGATCAAAAAATTACCATCGAATTTAACGACAAGGTCGTCCGCCAATTCCTGCTCGCCTCCGTAGTATGGGGCGCCGTGGGTATGGTGGTCGGCACGCTCGTCGCTACGCAGCTTAATTATTGGCAGGCAAATTTTAATCTTCCCTGGCTCACGTTTGGGCGCCTGCGTCCCCTGCATACCAACGCCGTGATATTTGCTTTTGTGGGCAACATGATGTTTGCCGGCATCTATTATTCCACTCAGCGCCTCGTGAAAGCTCGTTTGGCGAGTGATTTTCTCTCTCAACTACATTTTTGGGGTTGGCAGCTTATCATTGTGGCAGCCGCGATCACGCTCCCGTTGGGGTTTTCACGCGGTAAGGAATACGCGGAGCTCATCTGGCCGATCAATATTGCCGTCACTTCGATCTGGGTGGTGTTTGCTGTTAATTTTTTTTGGACGTTGGCGAAACGTCGTGAGCCTAGTCTCTACGTGGCGATCTGGTTTTACATCGCAACGATCATCACGGTGGCAATGCTCTACATTGTTAATCACCTCTCAATTCCGACGAGTTGGCTTCATAGTTATCCGGTCTTTGGCGGCGTCCAGGATGCACTCGTTCAATGGTGGTACGGGCACAACGCTGTCGCGTTCTTTTTGACCACGCCGATTCTCGGTGTAATGTACTATTTTCTGCCGAAAGCGGCAGAGCGGCCGGTCTATTCGTATCGGTTATCGGTCATTCATTTTTGGTCCCTGGTTTTTGTTTATATTTGGGCTGGTCCCCATCATCTGTTGAACAGTGCTTTACCCGGTTGGCTGCAGAACCTAGGCATGACTTTTTCGTTGATGCTCTGGGCCCCATCTTGGGGCGGCATGCTCAACGGTCTTCTCACGCTACGCGGCGCATGGGACAAACTCCGGACCGATCCCGTACTCAAATTTTTTGCCGCGGCCGTCACTTTTTACGGAATGTGTACATTTGAGGGGCCGTTGCTTTCCATTAAATCGGTCAACGCCCTAGGCCATTACACCGATTGGATTATCGGCCATGTCCATGGCGGCACGCTTGGCTGGAATGGTTTTATGGCTGCCGGTATGATTTATTGGCTACTGCCTCGTCTATGGAGCCGGCCTTTGCACTCTATACCCCTTGCTAATCTTCATTTCTGGCTCGGGACGGTCGGTATTCTACTCTACGTCGGCGCGATGTGGACGAGCGGGATCACCCAAGGTGTCATGCTTAACGCCACGACCGAGGGTGGCACACTTTTGGCCTATCCGAATTTTTTGGATACGCTTAATACGATCCGGCCGATGATGTTGATGCGGGTAATCGGTGGTTTGTTGTATTTAGTAGGCTGGTTTCTGCTTATTTACAATCTGTGGAAAACCATCGCCACGGCTCTGCCCGTCAATGGCACCATTGAAGTGTTCGCTGATGAAGGCGTCACCGCTCACGAGGACAAAATCACACTGGTCGGTACTTTTCTTAATCCCCCGGTAGCCTTTTCAATCTTGGGTGTCGGATTCTCCTGCGCATGGATGTTTGGCGGCGATTTTTTGAGTATTGCTGGAATGTTCGGATTATTGCTCTGCGTCGTGTTAGCCTATACTCATTTTGAGTCGCGCGGTAAAAATTGGGCCACGTGGTATGATCGCCTTCTGGTTAACTCTGCGCCTTTCACAATTTTGGTCGTAATTGCCGTCGCGGTCGGCGGACTTGTGCAAATTATCCCGACTGTGCTGGTGGATCGCGCGGCCAACGTCGAGGACCGCCGTCAGTTGCCCTATACCCCGCTCGAACTTGCCGGACGGGATATTTTTGTGAGCGAAGGATGTTACAACTGTCACTCGCAGATGATCCGCACGCTCGTGCCAGACGTGCTCCGGTATGGTGACTACTCGCGCCTTGGTGAATCCATTTACGATCACCCGTTCCAATGGGGCTCCAAGCGTACCGGGCCGGATTTGGCCCGCGTCGGTTCGAAGTATCCCAACATCTGGCATCTGCGCCATATGGAAGACCCGCGCTCAATTTCCGTCGGATCCAATATGCCGAACTATCCTTGGTTGTTTACTACCCCAACGGATGTCGCGGCACTCCCTGGAAAAATCGCCGTACAACGCCAACTTGGCGTGCCGTATCCCGCTTGGACCGATGCTCAAATAGCTGCTGATTTTAACCAACAAGCCAAAACTATCGCGGAGGATCTGCAAACGGCCGGAGGGGTGATTGCGCCTGACAAACAGATCGTCGCCCTCATCGCCTACCTTCAAAAGCTCGGTAAATACGAGACCGTGGCGCCACTAACCAGCGCCGCGCGTTAAGCCGACGGTTCTTTAACACGCAAACGACTGAGTTTTTTTATGTTCCGCCGCCTCATTTTTGCCGACTCCGCCACCTTATTCACGCTCGTGGCGTTCATCACTGCTGTGTCCATTTTCGCCTCAATCAGTTGGCGCGCCTTGCGCATGAAGCGCCACCAACTCGCTCATTTCGAAAATTTGCCTTTCACCACGCCCACTCCTTCCGCTCGCCATGACACCGATTCCTCCACCTGAAGACGACACCCTCCGTCACCATTCCTTTGATGGCATCCAGGAATTCGATAAACGCCTCCCTAATTGGTGGCTGATGACCCTCTATGGCGCGATTATTTTCTGGGTAGGGTATTGGGCCTATTTTCAATGGTTTCACGTCGGTCTCGATGGCCCTCAGGAAGTGACCCGCGAGATGAGTAAAATCGAGGCCGCGCGGCTTGCCTCCGCGCCTACGACAGACAACGCCAGTCTTTGGAAAATGAGCCGCAACCCTGTTTTTATTGAAGCTGGTCGCGCCACCTTCAATACCCTTTGCGCAAGTTGCCACACGGAGAAACTAACCGGAGCAATCGGGCCCAATCTCGTGGACCAACTCTGGATTCATGGTGGTACGCCCACTGAAATTTATACCACCTTGGAAAAAGGTGTGCTCGCTAAGGGTATGCCCGCTTGGGTCCCCGTGATCGGCGCGAAGAAATCCGCTGAAGCAGTCGCCTACATTCTCAGTTTTCACAAAGAAGGTGAACCCATCGAGACTCAGGCCGCCTGGATTCCTCAGGCGCCCAAATAATTGATGTCTCTGCCTCCGCTGCAACCCAACCGAGATTCTGTCACCACAATCCGTGATGATGGGTCTCGCGCTTTTTTGTATCCGGCTGATACGCACGGAAAATTCGCTCGAGCTCGCCGTTGGTCGGCGGCGTTTCTGATTGTTTTCTACCTTTCCTTGCCGTGGATCAAAATAAACGGCTACCCGGCGGTTTTTCTCGATCTTACTGAACGCCATTTTCATCTATTTGGGCTCACTTTTGCCGCGCAAGATTTATGGCTAATTTTTTTCCTTATTACCGGGATTGGCTTCTCGCTGTTTTTTATCACGGCTCTACTTGGGCGAATCTGGTGTGGTTGGGCGTGTCCACACACCGTATTTTTGGATCACGTTTATCGCCGAATTGAGCGTTGGATCGACGGAGATGCGGTGCAGCGTCGCGCCCTCGCGGAGGCGCCTTGGAGCGCTTCAAAATTTCTCAAACGGCTCCTTAAGCACACGCTATATGTGATAGTTTCGGCGGTGATCACCCACTTGTTTTTTGCCTATTTTGTGTCTTTGCCTGCGGTCTGGGCGATGATCAAAGAAGCTCCTGCTGAGCACTGGGGGGCGTTTGCTTTTATGGCGGTTTACACAGCCGGACTCTATTTCAACTTTGCGTGGTTCCGGGAGCAGCTCTGCATCGTTATTTGTCCTTATGGTCGCATGCAATCAGCGTTGATCGACAGTCACTCGTTGGTGGTCGGTTACGATACGCAACGCGGTGAGCCACGCGGTAAGTCGGGCGCGGCAGGCGCTGGCGATTGTATTTCCTGCAGTCGCTGCGTGCATGTTTGCCCTACGGGCATCGACATCAGGCAGGGCCTGCAGATGGAATGTATCGGTTGTACCGCTTGTATTGATGCCTGCGACGCGGTTATGACCAAACTCAAACGTCCGGTCGGTCTCATTCGCTATGATTCGCAGGCGGCTTTTGCTGGTAAAACAACTCGTTGGTTGCGCCCGCGCACGTTTCTTTATGGTGCGCTCTTAGCGGTGGGGGTGAGCGTCGCACTTTGGGCTATTTCCACGATTCATCCGGCCAATCTCGGCATCACGCGGATGACGGGGGCGCCTTACATAGCGAGTAAGGATTTTGTGCGTAACCAATTCCTTGTACGAGTCGTCAATAAACGCAACCAAGCCGTACGCTTCGTGTTGCATTTAAATCGAGCTCCGACCGCTCTGCAGCAGACAGGTCTAACGACGGTCTTTGAGGTTCCTGCGCTATCTGAAACGGTGCAACCGCTGGTGCTCCAGTTGCCAAAAAAAGATTACCACGGCCCTTTTATTTTTGAAGTGCGGGTTGAAGATGAAGCCGCGCGTTTTCACCTAGAGCGCAATGTAGAATTTCTTGGTCCCGACGCGAACCTCTCAATTGAAGAAAAAGATGATAAACGTGAGCACCAAGACCCTAAGCACCCCTGATCCCCAAAATTTACGGCTCATCTGGATCGTCGTCGCCGTCTTTGCGGTGCAGATCGCCGTGTGGGTTGCCTGGATAACATTCGCGGCGAAGCATAAGGTCACTGAGGTGCCGCTCACTACGGCTCGCGGAGCGTATGGAATTCGCCGCAATTAATTCGCCCTCTGCGGCACTCGTAGCCGGATTGGTGACAAGTCTACACTGTGCTGGCATGTGCGGACCGTTGGCTTGCTCATTAATGCCCGTGCGAGGTGATCGTTCTGATGCCCAGACAGTGAACTCGGTTTATCATATATCTAGAATTACTAGCTATGCGCTACTTGGTGCATTAGCGGGCAGCCTCGGCAGCGTGCCGATCAAGTGGATCTCCCAATCTGCACTGCGTTGGTTACCCTGGATCACCGTAGTATTTTTCATTGCCCTGGCGCTACGTTGGGACCGCTACATTCCACGAATTCATGGGCTGGGGCGTTGGATTTGGCAGCTGCAAGGCTGGCTTCGTACGCGGCCCCGGACTGAAGCTGCCGCCGCCCTCGGATTGGCGACGCCTTTGCTCCCCTGTGGGCCACTTTATTTCCTTTTCGCCTTAGCCGCCTTGTCCGGCTCGGCGTTACGCGGGGTGGAGTTCATGATCGCGTTTGGGCTGGGTACCGTGCCGTTGCTTTGGCTAGCACAAACTCAGTTTCAATGGGTGCGCACAAAAATATCGCCGCTTTGGCTTGCGCGTACGCGCACAGTACTCGCGTTGACTGCGGCTGCGGTCGTTGGCTGGCGTCTGCGGGCTACGCTTGGTTTCGTCGGACCAGATCCGTCGTCTCTGATTTGCTTTTGAACATGAACGTAGATCTCCGTTCGGATTCGATCATCCCACCGTTGGCCGATGCCCCAGCGTCTGCTCGGGCGAGAGGTAAACCGTTTTGCCGGCATTGTGGGGCCCCGTTAATCGACGCGAGGATGGTGGCCTCGGGCTTCTGCTGCGAGGGCTGCAATTACGTCTTTCGTCTCGTGCATGATCATGGTTTGGCGGGCTATTATCGTATCAAGGATCAGATTACAGTGCCGGCGGATGCCGCGGTGTTTCAGGTCCGTGATTACGCTTGGTTGGAGGCCGCGCAAAATAAGGCGGAATCGGCGGTGGTAGACTCGGGGCGTCCACCTGAGCTGGTTTTGGATTTACAGGGCGTGTCGTGTGCGGGGTGTGTATGGTTGATTGAACGTTTGTTCGCCCAACAGGCCGGAGCGCGCGATATCGTGGCAAATGCACAACTCGGTACAATCCGCTGGCGCTGGATCAGTGGAGCGTTCGACGGCGTAGCGTTTGCACATACTTTACAAGCATTTGGGTATTTGGTGGGGCCCTTAGGCAAGGTGCGCGCCGATTCGGAAAGTCGCAGCTTGGCGAAGCGTATTGGCTTATGCACGGCCTTCACGATGAACGTGATGCTTTTTACTTTTCCGGTTTATTTCGGGATGGAGCCGTCATTTGAATTTGCGCGCTTGTTTGGGTTGTTATCGCTGGCTTTTTCGTCACTGAGTTTTTTGGTCGGCGGGATATATTTTATCTCTCGCGCCCTGCGTGCATTACGCGTTGGGGCGATGCACATTGATCTACCGATCGGTCTTGGAATCATGGGAGCTTATGCGGGTTCGCTCTACGGCTGGTTTACTGGCGAAGAGCGCTTTGTGTATTTTGATTTTGTCAGTGGATTTATCCTCCTGATGTTGATCGGGCGTTGGGCACAGGTCGCGGCTGTAGAGCGGAATCAGAGGCGTTTGTTGGCGTTGCAACCAGAGGTGCCCCGGGTGTTGACACAGGATGCGGGAGAGGTCGCGCCGGGTGATTTGCGTCTCGGTCAGGTATACGCGTTGAACGCGGGGCAGACGAATCCGGTAGAGGCGCAACTTGGCACAGATGGGGCAATTGTTTCGCTAGCCTCAATCAGTGGCGAAGCGGAGCCGCGAGTTTTAGCACCGGGTGCACGCGTGCCGGCGGGCGCAGTCAATATCGGACTCTCGCCAATGAGACTTACGGCGAGACAGACGTGGCGAGAATCGTTACTCGCGCAGTTGTTGGAGACGCCAAAACGCGCTGGTATCCGAGACCATTGGATCGAAAAAATTGTGCGTGGTTATATCGGTGGAATTCTAGGAATCGCGCTGTTAGGCGGTATGGCTTGGTGGTGGGTTACTGGGGACGCGTTACGCACATGGGCAGTGGTGACGGCGGTGCTTGTCGTTTCTTGTCCGTGCGCGGTGGCACTGGCATTTCCCTTGGCGGACGAGATGGCGACGGTGGCGTTGAGGCGGCGTGGAGTTTTTGTGCGTGAGCAAGCACTTTGGACTAAGCTCGGACGCGTGCGGCAGATCGTGTTTGATAAAACGGGGACGCTCACGCTGGAGACGCCGGTATTGCAGAATCCCGAGGCTTTGAAGGGGCTGGAGTCGTCGGCGCGGGCAGCGTTGCACGCGTTGGTGAGAGATAATCCGCATCCGATGAGTCAGGCGCTTTTGGAAAATCTTTTAGCGATGGGGGCGCCTGAAGCGCTTGAGGGAGAGGTGACGGAACTCGTTGGTTGCGGAGTAGAGATGGGCGAGTGGTCATTGGGTCGCGCGGGTTGGCGCGGTGCGCCAGAGCGGGCGGGCGCGACGGTATTTGTGCGAGCGGGCAAGGTTGTGGCGGAATTTGTTTTTGCCGACACCGTGCGGGCTGATGCTCGCCAGGAACTGGATGAGTTGCGGCTACGCGGATTGGCCGTGCAAATTTTGAGCGGAGATCGGCGGGATAAAGTCGCCGCGTTGGTTGCGGAGTTGGGACTGCCCTCCAGTTGTGGTCTGGGAGAACTCTCACCACAGGAAAAAGCGGCCTGGTTTATCGGGGATCGTGTAACGGATACGCTGATGCTCGGGGATGGGGCGAATGACAGTTTGGCTTTTGATCGCGCGTGGTGTCGTGGTACACCGGTGATACACCGCGGCTTGCTAGAAAAAAAAGCGGATTTTTATTATCTTGGCCGCGGGATTGGCGGCATCCGTGCGCTCTTTGAGGTGGATACGGTGCGCCGAAGAACCCAGATGGTGATTTTGGTTTTTTCTATCTTTTATAACGTGCTCGCCGTGGGGCTCGCGGTGGCAGGAAAAATGAATCCGCTGATTGCGGCGATTTTGATGCCGGTAAATTCGCTGGCAACGCTAGCGATCGTTACTGGCGGGATGCGCCGTGTGTTTCGCGCGGCGCGTTAGAGAGTTTTTGGGATTTCAGCAGTTAGGTTCTCGGGGGCGCCGGTAGTGACGAGAATATTATCTTCGATGCGCACGCCACCTAGGTGCTGGTAAGAGTCGACAAGCGGCCAGTTGACGCAGTCCTGGTAAGTCTCCCGGCGTACGGGATCTTGGAGTAGCGGCGGGATAAAATATAGACCGGGTTCGATCGTGACAACGTAGCCTGGCTCGAGTGGCAGATCCATACGCAGCGTGCGCAGCGATGGGCGGGGGTTTTTCGTGCGACCGGGGAGGAGTCCGCTGCCGTCGCGTACGCCGAGACCGACCATGTGGCCGAGGCCGTGAGGGAAAAAAAGCGTGTGCGCCTCTTGTTCAACAAGAGAGGTAGGCGATCCGCGCATGACGCCCATGGCGACGAGACCCGCGACCATTTCAACGGCGCACGCCAGATGGATGTGGGTCCACTCCGCGCCGGCGATGCAGCGGCTGATCGCGCGTTCTTGAGCGTGGAGTACTATTTGATACAGGTCGCGTTGAAATGGGTCAGGTTGATCGACGACGTAGGTACGGGTGACATCTGCGGTGTAGCGACCAATCGCAGCGCCGGCGTCCACGAGAACAAAGTCACCGCTGCGTGTACGGCGGGCGGAGGGAGCAAAATGGAGGACAGCTGAGTTAGAACCTGTCCCAACAATGGTTCCATAGCCAGGACGGGTCCCGCCCGCGCGAAAGAATTCGGCTTCGAGTTCGATTTGAATCGCTCTCTCGGAGATGTCGGGTCGGATCAGGTGTGAGAGTTGCGCGTAACCGGAGGCGGTGGCGGAACAGGCGGCGCGCAACAGTTCGAGCTCATGGTCATCTTTGGGGCGGCGGGCGTGATGAAAGTGCTCGCGGATTCGGGCGTTGAGAACCGTATCAAGTGCTATATCGGGACGTGGCGCTCCAAGTTGAGCAACGGGGCGCCCAGCGCGGGCAGCTAGCCAAGGTGCGAAATCCGAGAGTGGAAGACCAGGTAGTTGAGTGCTACCCTCCCAAACGCGTTCAGCTTCGGTCACTGCGGGGACAAATGATAGCCATTCGCCGTCACGGGGATCATACGCCACAATGCCGTCGCCACATTCGAGTTCGGTGAGGTAGAAATATTCAGCGTGGCTTTGAAATGGGTAGGTCTGGTCGCTATTCTCGGGGAGTGGGATGGCGCGGCCGGCACCGACAACGAGCAGAGCGTCCTCCAGCGGTAGACAAGCGGCGACGCGGCGGCGGCGAGGAGAAAGGAAATCGCTCATGAGTTGTGACTTTGGTAATTAGCTGGGTCAGCGGCAAGGCTGCGACAGGTTTACGCGCGGAATCTGAGCTCGCTTTTTTGGCTCCGTTTGTTCAGTATTTTTCCGCTATGCAAAAAATTACCTCCAAAAAGCTGATTACCCTCGCCAGCGCTCTTGCAGTGCTCGCTACCTTCGCTGCTCCGGCCCTCCGTGCCGAAGACGCTCCTAAGAAGAAAGAACCCTCCAAGAAGCAGCTCGAGATGTGGGATAAAAACCACGACGGTAAGCTCGATGACGAAGAGATGGCCGCCATGCGCGCCGCCAAGAAAAAGAAAGACGGTGGCGAAGCTAAGAAAGAAGAAAAAGCTCCAGAGAAGAAGTAAGCTGTTCGCTCACTTTTAATCTTTTAATTTTAAAGCCCCGGCGTGAGTCGGGGCTTTTTCGTGGCCGATTTCGGCGAGGCTTTATTTTTTTTCAACGAAGCCGCCGCTCCAGTGGAGTTTAGTACGAACTACGGCAAAATGTTCGTAATCAAGGCTCTGGGCTAGGGGTAGTTTGAGTGGGGAGATCGTAATCTCAATCGGAGAATCGGCGCAGGAGATGAGGTTGCGTTGGCCGTCCATGGCGACCATCAGCGTGGAATCTACATTACGACTGCGCACACGCAGCCGAACGTCATCACGGAAGATGATCGAGCGGTTACTTAGCGTATGCGGGCAGATGGGTGTCATCGCGATTACACCGGCATCCGGCATGATGAGCGGGCCGCCGGCGGAGAGGTTATAGGCGGTGGAACCGGTCGGCGTAGAAAAAATGAGGCCGTCGCAGGTATATTCAGTGACGAGTTGCTCGTTGGCGTAGACTTCGAGGCGGGCAAGGCGGGAGTTGAATGGGTCTTTTATAAGGACGTCGTTAAGCGCGATGTCGTGGTGATTTTTACCTGTAGTGCAGGAAAGTAGTGAGCGGTGTGCGATTTTGAATTGGCCGCGCAGGAGTGAGGTAAATTGGGCGCGGGCTTCTTCGGCGGAAAACGTGGTCAGGAAGCCAAGGCTCCCGCGGTTAATACCGATAATAGGCACTTGGGCGCGGGCGGCTTCGTGTGCGACCCCAAGAAGGGTACCGTCGCCGCCGATGACGCAGCAGGCATCGTAGCCGGTGAGCCAGCCGTTCGGGATGGCGCGGCGCGCGGTTTGCTTTGTAGCCAGACCTGCTGCTTTAGCGAGGGCGATGAGTTCGCGCGCGAGCTCGGGGGCGCCTGATTTATCGGCGTTGGTGACGAAGGCGAGCGAGCGAAGAGCTTTCATGCGCAGGGGATAGAGTTACACGACGACGAAGCCTGGGCGAAACTTTTTTACGCACTGCGGCGAAGGCCGAGGAGGAACTCTCGATTACCGTCTGTACCCGTTATAGGTGAGTCGATGGTACCAAGAAGTGTGGCGCCGCGAAGGAGGCCAAGAGAGAACGTGCGGATATCGTCGAGCACGGCTTGTTGCACGGCTGGGTCTCGGATAATGCCACGGCCTTTGTCGACTTCAGCTTTCCCTGCTTCGAACTGGGGTTTCACCAGGGCAACCAGCACACCGCCGGGGCGCACAAATGGCCAGATGGCCGGGAGAACCACTTTGAGAGAAATAAAAGAGAGGTCGGTCACTACAGCATCGAATTCATCTCGGGGGAGATCGCCGACAGTGAGGTGGCGGGCGTTGATTTTCTCTAAATTAGTGACGCGGGGATCGGCGAGTAGTTTGGCGTGGAGTTGAGCGCGGCCGACATCGACGCAGATGACATCGGCGGCGCCGGCTTGGAGGGCGCAGTCGGTAAAGCCTCCGGTGGAGGCGCCGACGTCGAGCACATGCGCACCCGTGAGATCGAGTCCGAAGGCGGTAAGAGCCGCGGAAAGTTTTTCACCGCCGCGGCTGACGAAGCGCGGGGGTTGCTCAACGCTGAGATCGCAATCCTCCGGAAAATCACGGCCAGGTTTGTCGAGGCGCTCTGTGCCACTACGTACGCGTCCGGCCATGACCAGGGCTTTGGCTTGGGCGCGGGAGGCGGAAAGGCCGCGAGAGACGAGAAGTTCGTCGAGGCGGATTTTTTTTGCAGAAGCGGACATGCGGGGTCTTAGGCTCCGATGGCTGAGAGAAAGGCGCGAGCGAGAATCGTGTGTCCCGTGGCGTTGGGGTGAATGCGGTCCCATGCTAGGGTCATCGGATGTGTGTGGACGAGCACGCTATCAAAAGCAGCTTGTGCATCGACGCAGCGGGCGTCGTGGCGTGCCGCGATTTTTTTTACTATGGCTGCGTATTCGTCCATACGGCGCCTCATGGGGTCGGCACGGTTGGGCTCAATGAAGTAGGGCGTCATCAGAATCAGGCCGCTCACTTTGGGGCGGGTGTTGCGGACAAGACGGGCAAGAGTTCGTTCGTAAAGTTCTGGTGTAACTTGGGCCTCGGGGACAAGTGGTTGGTCGAATTGGCGCCAGACATCGTTGATGCCGATCATGACGGAGAGCCAATCGGGTTTTGTAGAGATTACGTCGCTAGACCAGCGTGCCGCGAGGTCGAGCACTGTATTCCCGGAAATACCTCGATTGATGACGCGGATGTTACGCGCGGGATAGACGGCGCCGAAGTGGCTAGCGACGTGCTCGACGTAGCCTCGTCCAAGTCCGGTGTTCAGATTCCAAGGCGTGGGGTTACCAGTCGGATCGCGACCGCAGTCGGTGATCGAGTCGCCGATGAAAAGCAGGGTTGAGCGGTCGGGGATAAGCATGGGCATTAAGCGTGAAGTTTTTGTCGCGCGGGAGACCAACAGGTAGTGCGACCGCCGATTTCCGCGCGGGCGAGAGGTTTATTGGTTTTGGGACAGTGACCGCCTTTTCCCCAGCGGTGGTTGAAGAGCCAGGTGTCGGGGATGGCGATGTTGAGATCTGCTGGAAGGTCATCGCCGCGCCCAGCGATGGTGTTGAGGGCGAGGCGGGCTACGGCGCGACATTCGCGCCAGAGTTTTTTAACCTCGGCGGGCTGAAGTGTGCCAGCGGGTTGCGCAGGATGGATGGCCGCGCGCCAAAGAATTTCATCGGCCATCCAGTTGCCGATGCCGGGAAAGCGTTCTTGCATGAGTAAGACGGCTTTAATCGGGGCGCGGGCTCGTCGATTTAGAAACGCAGCAACGACCTTGTCGCTGAAGGCAGTTGAAAGCAGCGCTGGGGCGATCTGCGTCCACCAAGTCGGGGCTGTGGATCCGGATTGAAATTGGATACGACCGAACATGCGAGGATCAGAAAAGACAAGGGCGTGAGTTGAGGTGTATAGGATCAGATGGTCGTGTTTGCGCGGGATATGTCTGGGCTCAAAGACGCTAAGTTCACCGGTCATGCCAAGGTGGATGCCGAGCCAAGATTCGATAGCTGGAGCGGTGGCAATGGCCGGGCGTTGAAAACGGAAAAGAATTTGTTTCGCGGCGGCGGCGGAGGTGCTGTAACTGGAATGAATGAGAGCGGCTCGAAGGGCGGCAGCGGGCGCAGTGCGGAATAGCTTTTTGTCGTCGTGAGTGTGGATTCGTAGAATCCTCGGCGAGCGTAGCGCAGCTTGGTGCCAGCGCTTGCGAAAAAATTCGGCTTCAGCGAGTTCAGGCATCGGGTGCTACGGGATAAAAGAGAACGACTAACGAGGTGAAAGATGAAGTAACTGTCGGCGAAAAAATCAAGTGAGTGTGGCGACGAAGGCGGCAAGATCAGCGTGGATTTCAACGCCTTGGAGAGCGTGTTGACGCCAAGTTTCAGCCGTATGTTCGCCGGTGCAGATTGCGATCGAGCGGATGCCGGCACTCAGGCCGGCTTGGACGTCGCTTGGGCGATCACCGACCATCGCGCATTGAGCAGGATCGAGTTGGTGTGCCGCGATCATTTCTTGAATGAAGCGCGGAGAGGGTTTGCGGTAGAGCGAAGGTTGGTCGGGCGCTTCGGGGGCGATGCAAAGATCGGTGAAGAGCGGAGAGGCAAGGACGAGTAGCGTCTCCATGCGCGCGTTGACGAGGAGAGCGTCGTCGAGCGTGTAAAGGCCGCGGCCTATGCCGGATTGGTTGGTAAAAAGGAATAGTTTGTAGCCGAGTTCACGGGCACGTTGGAGCGCTGATCGGACGCCGGGGATAAGTTCCACCCCGGCTGGGTCGGCCAGGTAGTGTTTGTCGACGATGATCGTGCCGTCGCGGTCGAGGAAAAGGGCTTTGGACATGAGGCGCTGTGGCGATTAGTGACCGCGAACGTATGCTTTTAGCTCGGCGGGCGTGACCGTGGCGGTGCCGAGTTTGCCGACGACGACGCCGGCGGCGGCGTTGGCAAAGTGAGCGGCCGCTTCGAGTTTCGCACCGGCGGCGAGTGCTAGTACAAGGGCGGCAAGAGCGGTGTCACCAGCACCTGAGACGTCGTAGACTTCGCGGGCGGCGGTGGGGATAATTTTGAGAATTTTGCCGCCTGTGCTCAATAGCATGCCGTCTTCACCGAGGGTGATGACGAGGTGTTTAGTGGCAAATTTTTCGTGGAGGCGCGCGCAGACGGCGGCGGCGGGAAAGGGCTCGTGTGGAGCGGGGTGGATGCCGGCTAGCTCGAGGGCTTCGCGTTTGTTTGGCGTGATCAGATCCAGGCCGTGAAAGGTGAGTGCGTGACGGGGTTTGGGGTCGAGTGCGATGAATTTGCCGGAGGCGCGAGCGAGGCTGGTGATACGGGCTACTAGTGCGTCCGATAGGATGCCTTTGGCGTAGTCAGAGAATATGACTGCATCATGTCGGGCGATGGCGGTGCGGAGGAGTTTTTCAGCTTCATCCGCGGTTACGCCGTAAGCGGAGGGAGGGGCTTCGCGATCGAGTCGGCAAAGTTGTTGGCGTTGTACAAGCACGCGTGTTTTTACGATCGTCTGGGCTTTGCCAGGAGTGGACAGGGTAGCGATTTTTTTATCGGCGAGGGTGGCAGTGAGTGCTCGACCGGCTTCGTCGTCGCCGAAGTAGCCTACGACTGTAGAATGGGCACCAAGCGAAGCGAGGTTGAGGGCGACGTTAGCGGCGCCTCCCGCCGTGGCGGTTTCACGTTGAATATCTACGACGGGCACAGGGGCCTCAGGAGAGATGCGGGTGGCGTCACCCCAGAAATAGCGGTCGAGCATTACATCGCCGATGACGAGGATGCGAAGAGCGGAGATTTTTTTAAGGAGGGAGGAGAGGTTTTTCATCGGAGCGGGCGATTAGCGCAGTTCCCAGGTGTAGGGGGATTTGGATAGGAGGTTATGGCCGGTGGCGGTTACTTGGACAACGTCTTCGATGCGACACGCGCCTAGGCCGGGATAATAGAGGCCGGGCTCAATGGTGACGACCGTACCTCGGCGCAGAATGTTGTCGTAGCGCGAGCTGACTCCGGGTGATTCGTGGACGGCGAGGCCAAGGCCATGGCCGGTGCCATGGAAGAAACCTGAAGAGCCCTTCGACGTGTGGCGGGTTTCGTAGTGACGGGCGGTAAAGGTCGTTAAGACAGCTTCGTGGACGGCGCGCCCAGTAACTCCGGCCCGGACGGTTTTAAGTGCGGCAAGTTGGGCGGCACGGACTGCCTCTACTAGGGCGCGTTGGGCATCAGAGGCATGGCCTCGAAGAAACGTACGCGTCATGTCGCCATGGTAGCCGCTGGCGGAGACTCGTGGGAAGACATCAACGATGACTAATTCGTTCGGGCGTATTGGGCCAGAGCCACGCTCGTGGGGATCGCACGCTTGGTCACCTCCAGCCGCGATGGTGTTGCTGGAGACGGCTCCGGCGGCAAGGCAGGCGGACTCGATGGCGAATTTCAGGCGTTCGCTCGTGAGTGGTTTGCCTTTATATATAAGAGAGCGGCCGCGGATCGTACTCGCGCGGAGCACGCTCGCCGCGGCGGCTATGCCAAGCGCGCTGCATCGGTTGCCCTCGCGCAGTGCAGCGATCTCGGCTGATGTTTTAATTTCGCGCGCTGGAAATAACGGTCCGTTGGCCACGGTAAGATCTAGGCCGAGCTCGAAAAGTTTTTCGTAAACGCCAGCAGGGAAATCCTCGGGGACAGTGAATGAAAGTTGGCGCAACTCGCGTGCAAGGATGAAGATTACCTCGGCGGCACCCGGCTTGCGTTGGGGCCAGATCTCGCGGGCCTTGGCAAGGTAGGTCTCGAGCGGAAGGACGCGATC
Organism: Opitutia bacterium; assembly: GCA_947452315.1. Lineage (GTDB taxonomy): Bacteria > Verrucomicrobiota > Verrucomicrobiia > Opitutales > Opitutaceae > Tous-C4FEB. Next base: position 57,354 of record CANGCX010000006.1, read on the forward strand.
GAAGGCGGAGTCGCGGCGGACACGGCCAAACTCTAGCGCACTCACCACAGCATATTTTTTTCCGTGCGCGGCGAGGGCCACAAAAGGATCAGGCACGGATACGCGGCCGAAGTAGAGCGCGTCGGCGCTACGTTCGGTGTCGGCATAGAGCAATGGGGGCGGGGCTGGCGGGAGCGGCGAAGGAGGCACGGCGAGAGAGGTGTTGAATAACAGTACGGGCACGATTAGCCACGGAGCTGATGAAGAACGCAAATCCGGTTTCATGCACGTTTAAGGTAGCGGCTGTTGCTTCGGCGCTGCTGTTTTCTGCCTGTGGCCAAGCGGAATCGGCCGCCGGAAAATCTATAGTCCTCAAAGAACCCAAGAGCGTTGCGGACTGGTTTATGATTAACCTCGGTGGAAAAGCGCTACGAATGCAGTTAGCGGTTCGGCCAAATGAGCTCGAGCACGGTTTGATGGAGCGTCGCGATCTGGGAGTAGATGATGCCATGGTGTTTGTTTTTGAACGTCCGCAACCTATGAGTTTCTGGATGCGAAACACACCGACGCCGCTGGATATCGCATATTTTAGCTCGGAGGGAGCTTTGGTGGAATATTATCCCGCATATCCTTTTGATGAAAAATCTCTACCCTCGCGGAGCCAGCGGTTGCAGTTTGTCGTGGAGACAAACCAAGGCTGGTTTCGTACTAATGGGATCAAGCCCGGCGCACGTTTAGATCTAAAGGCGCTAGCTGCGGCGCTGACGGCGCGGGGTTTTGATGCCCGGAAATTTGGGCTCGAGCCCTGAGTGACGCTTAACGCGCTTCGAGCCAAACGTGTTTGTAGGGGTGGTGGTCTAGCACCGTCGAATTCCAGCCGCGCACGGATGGCTGAAGCAGAAATACATGGGTGTAGTGAAAAATCGGAATAATCGGAGCAGCGTCGAGGAGGATTCGTTCGGCTTGATTGAACAGAGCGTTGCGCGCGGTCACCTCGCTTGTGCGCGCGGCAGCGAAGAGTGCGGCATCGTAGGAGGAGTCCGCCCAGCCCGTGTAGTTGTTGCCGCTTGCGGTGGTAAAAATGGAGAGAAAAGAAGTGGGATCAGCGTAATCTGCTGTCCATACGGAGCGCAGTATTTGAAAATCACCCGCGCGGCGGGCCGACAGTGTGCTCTTGAGTTCTTGGTTGGTCAGTCGGACTTCGAGACCTAGTTCTCGACGCCACATTTCTTGTACAGCTTCAGCTATAGTGCGGTGAATTTCTGAGGTGTTGAACAACAGATCGAGCGGTGGGAGTCCGCGACCGCTGGGATAACCAGCTTCGGATAGCAAGGCGGCAGCAGCGCCAGGAGCGGGTGCGGGAAGCGCGTCGATAGGCGAGGGTAACAGGGCCGGCGGGACAATGCGTAAGGCGGGCAGTTGGCCACCGCGGAGGATTTTATCGACGATGGCGGTACGATCGAGAGCCAGGCTCAGGGCGCGGCGAATGCGTGGATCAGTGAGGGGCGGGCGGTTGACGTTTAGACGAAAAAAATACGTGCCCAGCAACGGATCAATGCGAAGGAGTTCGGGTGAGGTCTTGCGGTAACTATCGATTTTTCCAGGAGGGACGGTTTCGGTAAGGTGTAGCTGGCCGGCTCGGAAGGCGCGTTCTTCGGTGTCGACCGACTCGATGGCATGGAAGTGAATGGCGTTGAGGCGAACGCTGGCGACATCCCAATACGTGGGCGATTTTTCTGCTATAATGACTTGGCCGGCGCGCCATGTTTTAAGGTTAAAAGGGCCGTTGCCAATAAAAGTGCCGGGTCGGGCCCAAGGGTTGCCACGGGCCGTGACAGAGCCGCTTTTTTCGATGGCGGGTATATAAACCGGGAAGAATGCGGTGTGGTTGAGTAGGGCAAGAAAGTGCGGCGCGGGATGCTCGAGGGTAACGACGAAGGTGTGTGAATCGGGCGCAGCTAGGCCTACAGCAGACCATGGCGCGGTGGATTTGTGGAAGGCCTCGGCACCTTGGATGATATAAAGCAAATTGGCGGAATCGGCGCCGAGCGCAGGCGTCAACATGCGGCGCCATGAGCCGACGAAATCCTCTGCGGTAACCGGAGCTCCGTTGGACCAACGGGCGTTGGCTCGCAGGTGAAAGGTGTACGTGCGGCCGTCGGGTGATATCGTCCAGGATTGGGCGACTCCAGGTACGGGGTGTAGATCCACGGGGTCTTCCGCAACTAGGCCCTCTAAAAGTGCTGAGAGAACGTTGTAGTCGGCGGCCTGTGTAGCCAAATGCGGATCAAGGTCGGCGAGATCGTTGCCGATGCCGCGATGAAGCGTCTGGGTAGTAGTGCCGGCGACGACCGGAGTTTCGCGAGGGGCGCACCCCGTGAGGCCAAAGGCGAAACACAGCAGAAGTAAAAATGGCGAGAGACAGAGCAGAGCGCGGTGGCGCGAATATAAGGCGGACATCAGATAATAGCGAAACAGCAGATCTGCGTTTTAAGATTTTTTCTCGATCAGGCAGATGGCGTGGGCGGCGATCGCCAGTCCTCGGCCGAGATCGCCGACACCTTCGTTGGTTGTGGCTTTAAGCCCGATGCAATCGATCGGAAGACCGGTTGAGGCCGAGAGGGCGGATTTCATCGCGGCGAGATGGGGCGCGATTTTGGGTTTCTCGGCGATTAGGGATGCGTCGATGTTGACGAGTGTGTAATGACGGGCGGCGAGTTCGCCGACGACGCGCCTTAGTAGAAGTTGTGAGTCGATGTTTTTGAAAGCGACGTCGGTGTTGGGAAAAAAGTGGCCAATGTCGGGAAGGGCTGCAGCCCCCAGAAGCGCGTCGCAGATGGCGTGAGTAAGGCAATCGGCGTCGCTGTGGCCGTCTAGGCCGTAGTCGGTGGCGAAGCGGACGCCGCCAAGAATCAGTGGGCGGCCGGGGACTAAGCGGTGGATGTCGTATCCGTGGCCAATGCGTAGGTTCATGCAGTAATGCTGAAGTATTACTCGGAGGCTGGGGCCGCCTCGGAAGCGCGAGCGAGCAGAAATTCGAGGTAGGCCAGATCGCCGGGCGTGGTCAGCTTAGGGTTAGGCGAGGTGTTTTCGAGTAAGGCGATCGGGTGATCGAGGCCTTCGACGGCTTGGGCATCGTCGGTGATGCGGAGTTTTTTCTTGGCGACGCGCTCGTAGGCGCGCTCGAGCAGATCGCGGGAAAACACCTGCGGGGTCTCCATTGCCCATAAGCGTTCACGCTCGAGAGTGCGTAGGCGGGCATCACTACGGTGCTTTTTGATCGTATCGGTGACGCGGTGGGCGAGCACTACAGCGTGTTCGCGAACTACTATTTTATGGAGGGCGACGAGTTGCTCCGGGCTCACGAGCGGGCGGGCGCAGTCGTGGACGAAGACGTAGGCTATGTCCGGCGGTAGCGCGGCTAGCGCGGCGGCGACGGAGTCTTGGCGCTCGGCCCCGCCTTTGACTAGAACGCACGGCGTGGGTGTGTGCGCCGATAAGGTAAGCATTTGGCGTTGGTCACGATAAACCACGACGTAAAAATCGGCAACGCCGCTGGCGGCAAAAGCGGCGGCGGAATGCGCAAAGACTGGGCGGCCGGCTAGGGACGCGAGGATTTTATCGGCGACGGCACCGGCCATGCGCGTGCTGCTGCCGGCGGCTAGGAGGATGGCGGCGGTACGAGGCATGGTATAGGAGTGGGTTGGAAGAGGGTGGTTTAGTTGCCCGCTAGCTCGGCTTTAATGGCGCGGGCGGCAGCTACCGGATCGGCTGCTTTGAAAATCGGACGACCTACGACGATGTGGCTGGCGCCCGCGCGCGCGGCTTCGGCAGGCGTCATGATGCGTGATTGGTCGCCGGCATCGGCGCCCAGAGGACGAATGCCGGGTGTGACGAGGGCGACGTCAGCGGGAAGCGCCGCGCGCAGTGGCGCGAGTTCAAGCGGGGAGCAAACAAGGCCGCGCAGGCCTGAGTCGATGGCGAGCCGGCCGAGACGGACGACTTGATCGACGGGGGCGGCGCTCACGCCGGTTTCAACCAATCCGTGTGCGTCCATGGATGTGAGAACGGTAACTCCCAGCAGCAGTAAGTGGGGGGCGTGCTGTTGTTGGGCTTTGACGGCCCATTGCATCATCTCGCGGCCTCCGCAGGTGTGGAGCGTGAGCATCTTAATCGGGAGAGGGGCGACTGATTCGACTGCTTTAGCGACGGTGTTGGGGATGTCGTGGAGCTTAAGGTCTAGAAAGACGTCGAAGCCGAGGTCGGCGATTTCACGCACGCAGTCGGGTCCGCAGGCGGTAAACATCTCTAGTCCAACTTTAACCCAGCGAACGGTGCCTTGGAGTTGGCGCAATGCGGGGGCGACGGTGCGTGGGGATTGGGCGTCGAGGACGAGGATGAGTTCGGTGGCCATCGGTGGTGTATGCGCACTAAGGGGTAGTCTGTGTCACAAATCAAAAACCAAAAATGCGGCTCGCGGGCCGGCCGTCGGGCGGTCTTGGATGGGTAGGTGAGCGCTACCGAGATTTTTGCCCCCGCGAAGCTGAACCTGTTTCTTGCCATCACGGGACGGCGGGCAGACGGATTTCATGAATTAGTGTCAGTTGCTACAACCTTGGCGTTTGGCGATACGTTGCGCGCGGAGGTATTGCCGGAATCGTCGGGTTCGGAGCGCTTTACCTTAGCGTGCGATGATTCAACGGTACCCGTGGATGAGACTAATTTGGTTTTGAAAGCAGCACATGCGTTTGCTGCGGCGAGCGGTTGGCGAGGTGCGGTGAAGTTTTTTCTACAGAAACGCGTGCCCATGGGCGCAGGTCTGGGCGGTGGGAGTAGCGATGCGGTTGCGGCGTTGCGGGCTATGGCGGTACTTTCTGGTGTTAGTATGGGGAGCGAAAAACTCGCTGAGATCGCGGCGGGTTTGGGCTCTGATTGTCCCTTGTTTTTTAATGATGGACCTATGGTCATGCGCGGTCGCGGGGAGAGGATCACAGCTTTGCCGGCGGCGGCGAGCGCCCGCTTGCGGGGACGTCGGGTGTTGGTGTTTAAGCCGGCGTTTGGGATCGCTACGGCTTGGGCTTATGCGCGGATGGCCAGTGAGGCACCCAGGAGTTATCTGGCTTTGGCCGAGGCGGAGGCACAGTTGTCTAGGTGGTGTTCTGATGGCAAATTACCGGTCGAGGCGTTGCTTTTTAATAATATGGAGCGGGTGGCGTTTGAGAAATTTGTGGCTCTGCCTGCCCTGGCGCGAGAGTTGCAAAGAAATTTTGGTTTAGCGCCACGGATGAGTGGTAGCGGGAGCGCGTGTTTCGCGTTTCTGGCGGAGGACGCGCCCGTCGCGGCAATAATCGAATCGGTGCGCGCGGCGTGGGGGCCAACGTGTTTCGTGGTCGAGACGCGGGTCACGTGAATCAGCATTGACCCAAGCTTAAGGGCAAAGCGTTATCCTCGACGCCGCCGGTTTCTCCGTACTGGCGACGCATTCGCATGTCATCGGACTCTCGCAATCAGCAAGAAATCGTCGTGCAAGGCATTTCCGCCTCGCAGGGCATCGCCTATGGCACGGTTTTTGTGTATTTGCAGAGCGATGTGGAGGTGCCGAGTTATCAAGTCGACTTGGAGAAACGCATCGAGGAGATCGCGCGATTTGATCAGGCCTTGCTCACCACGCGGCAGCAGATCGCAAAAATTCAGGACGAGGTGGAAAAAAATTTGGGCAAAGCGGAGGCGTTAATTTTCGACGCCCATTTACTGGTGCTAGAAGATCAGGCATTGATCGGAGAGACGATCCGTGAATTCGAGAAGTCAGGGCGCAATATCGAAACGTGTTTTAATAACGTCGCCTCTCGCTACATTCAGGCGTTTTCCGAGATTGATGATGAATATCTGAGGGAACGCGCAGGAGATATACGCGATGTCGCACAGCGGGTGCTGCAAAATCTACTTGGGCAGGCGGAAAATAGCCTGAGTAAACTCGCTGAAAAACGCATCGTCGTGGCTAACGATCTCTCGCCTTCCGACTCAGCGAGTATCGACCGTAGTGCGGCGCTCGGTATCGTGATGGACTCAGGCAGCAAGACCAGTCACGCGGTCATCGTGGCGCGTTCGATGAAGGTGCCGGCTGTCGTGGGTGTCCGCGATCTTACCAAGCGGGTGAAAACGGGGGATTGGGTCCTGATTGATGGCTACGATGGAATCGTGATCGTCAATCCCTCGGAGCAGACCTTGTTCCGCTACGGTAAAATTCAGTCGCAGAAAAAAACGTTTGAGCACCGCCTGCTTGAAGCCAATCGGCAGCCGGCGGTCACGCTCGATGGGGTGAGCGTCAGCCTGCTGGCGAACCTCGAAAAAGTGGAAGAGATCGCGCTCGCGAAGGAGTATTTTGCTCAAGGCGTAGGGTTGTTTCGTACCGAATATCTTTATCTTAATTCGGCGCGTATTCCGACAGAGCAGGAGCAGTTCGTCGCCTACAAGGCACTCGCTGAAGGCATGGCGCCGCTGCCCGTGGTGATTCGCACGCTTGATCTCGGCGGAGATAAGCCACTAGCGGGTAATCCTGATCTATTTCCCAAGGAAGCAAACCCTTTCATGGGCTTCCGGGCGATCCGGTTTTGCATGGAGCATACGGCGATTTTCAAAGATCAGCTCCGCGCTATTTTGATGGCGAGTGCGCACGGTCGTGTGCGTCTAATGTATCCGATGATCAGCGGCGCGGATGAATTAGCTCGAGCCAATGTGATTCTCGAGGAATGCAAAGTCGAGTTGCGGGCGCGTGGACAAGCGTTTGATGCCGATCTGGAGGTCGGTGCGATGATTGAGATCCCGAGTGCCGCGGTGACCACCGATCTGTTAGCACGAAGCTGTGATTTTTTTAGCATCGGGACTAACGACTTGATTCAGTACTTGTTGGCGATCGACCGCGGCAATGATCGCATTGCTCACCTTTACGAGCCTACGCATCCGGCGGTCATTCGCACCCTCAAGCACGTGGTAGACGAGGCTCATCGCGCGAAAGTTCCTGTCAGCGTGTGTGGTGAAATGGCCGGCGATCCGGTGTTGGTACCTTTGCTGCTCGGGCTTGGCGTGGATGCGTTGAGTATGACTCCGCCGCTATTACCAGCGGTGAAATATTTACTGCGGGCGATGACAATGGCGGATGCTCGTGACTTGGCGGCGGAGGCGTTGATGTTGTCCTCCGCGCAGGATATTTACGTGAAGTGCGAGGCGTTCTGTCGTGCGCGAGTAAAATTAGATTGAAGCTGGTGCACGGCTGTGAGGCTGGGGTTTTCGCGCTGCTTCATGGGCCTAAGCTCGAGCCGCTGAAAGTGGTCAGCGAAATGTCGTCGGTAGGTTGCTGGTGGGGCGCTTCAGCGATTATTTTGGCGCGATCCGCTCGTAGCCTCTCGGGCCGGTGGGGGGCGGGGTGCGGTAGCGTGCTCGGATGAGGGTGAGCGCTGTTTCTTGAAAGGTGAGTCCTCGTTCGAAGATCGCGGCCTCGCGTTGGAGTTGCTGCTGTAAGGCGACCACGTTGGTGGCTTGCACGTCGATGTCCGCGCGAGCGGCCGCGGCGGCGGCGATGCCGGCGGCGTGACCTAAAATCATGTATTGGGGTTCCATCCGGAGGCTCGAATAGGCGATATGACTGGCTGAAAAGCAGACGGGCACTAACAGATTGGTGCTTTCGTTTTTTCGGGGTAGGAGAATGCGAAAGGGGATCTGATACGGCTGCACGGGCACTTGGACGTCACCTTCGTTTTCGACGAAGCCTTGGTCGTTGATAAAGCGTTGGACGTTGTGCGAATCAGAGTTGTAGCTGCCCATGCCGATTGCGTCGTCTTTGGCGCGGTCGGTCTGGAGGTCTTTTTGGGTCGCAACGAAAGCGCCGACCATGCGGCGACCTTCGCGGATGTAAAGTTGATCAGGCCAGTGGTTGTTGTGAGGAAATTCGTCTTTGGCTAGACCGTACTGGTTGATCTCGGCTTGAAGGGGTGAGGGCACGCGCGGATCGGTCGCTAGGAAATAATAAAAACCTTGTTGGTAGCTGGCGTGATCGGCCCAGATGCGCTCGCGGTCGGCGTAGGAGCCCTCGGGATAACCGTGACTGCCGCCAATGTAGTCTGTGGAAAAGGCGCCGCGGTTATTGAGGTCAACTTTGCCGTTGGGGATTACTCGCAGCAGGCTGATTTCACTAAGTTGAAGCGGTCTCCCTAAATAAGAGGTCATCGCCTGCAGGTAGCGGGCAAGTAGGGCGTAACGCTTAGGATCATAGCCGGCCGGTTTAGCCCAGGGAAGGCGGTTGGCAGGCTCTTGCGTGGCGACTACCCGGAAGTTGTACGCTTGAACCTGGCGATCGCCGGATCCGGGTTGACCGCGCGGGGTCGTCGAAATTTCTGGATAAACCCTGCCGTCTTCATCGCGAGCGGGAAGGTCGATCGAAAATTGGTGGCTTGGGGTAAAGGCGCGGACACCGGCCAAGGACTCGCCATACTGCACCGAGCTCTCACGGCCGTAGGTATAACTCACGCCGGCTTGGGCCATGAGGTCGCCTTCATAGGATGCATCGGCAAAGACTCGGCCTTTGATGATGGCGCCGTTTTCCATCACGATTTCCGTGATGCGCGAACCGGTTTTGTGTACGCCGGTTTTTTCCTGCAAGCGGTGGTGTTCCAGCAAAGTCACGCCGGCTTCCTGTAACATCGAACGTAAAAGTGCTGCCGCCACTTTGGGCTCTGGCATCCAAGCGATTTCTTGCTGGAAGCGTTCTAGCCCGTAAGCGCGGCCCGCCCGATAATAAAATTCCAACGCGAGACCTCCAATGACTTCACGTTTACCCACGTCGGTGCCGGATAGTCCGCCTGCGACCATGCCACCGATTTGCGCGCGCGGTTCGAGTAAGGCGGTGCGTGCGCCGTTGCGAGCGGCGGCGATCGCCGTCATCACTCCGCCCGCGGTGCCGCCGTAGACCACCACATCAAAGTCGGCCGCGGCTCGCAGGGTAAGGACGAAGCTAGTCATTACCAGTAGCCTTGAAAACAGAAGCAGGGTGGGGCGTTTCTTCATCGTATTCGTGGCCATCCTTCAAGCATGCGGGCAATTTGAGTTCTGAGAAGGTCTTTTCTCGGCACAGTGCTGCTACTTAAGACAGATGCGTTTCGAGTTTGGCCAAAGAAAAGCCCAACAACTCGTAAGTTGTTGGGCTAAAGTGGCTGCCCGGGTAGGGGTCGAACCTACGACCAAGTGATTAACAGTCACCTGCTCTGCCACTGAGCTACCAGGCATCATTCCCATGCGTGATTTGCACCACGACTGGGAGGTCTGGAAAACATAACTGCTCACGGTCTTGTCAATGCTACTTTTGCATTCGGAGCAGAAAAATCCATAGGTTGTGAACTTTTGATTGCTTTCGCCGGGGCCAGTTCTATGCATTCAACCCTTTTCCAATACGCCTGCCCCCGATTACCGGGGTCTCAGGGGGACCAAATTCATGAAAACTCAGCTCACCCTCAACGTCACTCCGCGCACCCAGACCGGTCGCAGTGCCTCCCGTCGCGTTCGTAA
>CANGCX010000007.1 GCA_947452315.1 Opitutia bacterium
GATCACCGCCTCTCAGGTGAAAAAAGACATCACGCCGTTTAAAGTCGGTGACGGTGTCCGCGTCCACACGAAGGTCCGTGAAGGCGACAAAGAGCGCATCCAGATTTATTCCGGTATTGTCATCGCCCGCAAAGGCGCCGGCATCCACGAGACGTTCACCGTCCGTCGTATCAGCTACGGCGAAGGCGTCGAGCGCGTGTTCCCCGTGAACTCGCCCAACATCGACAAAGTCGAAGTGGAGCGCGAGTCCGAGGTCATGCGTTCCCGTCTATATTACCTGCGCGGTCGCACGGGTAAGGCTGCTGTTTCCGTCAAGGAACGCGAATTCCGCGCCCCGGCCGCTCCTGCTGCACCGGTTGCCGCCAGCTAAATCGTTCTCTAGGACGATGTTTTTTGATCAAAGCGAGCCTCGCGGGGCTCGCTTTTTTATGCCCACAAAATCAATTGCTCCCCACACGGGAACTTAGATTAGATCATTCTTTCGTTTAAACATGACGCTTCAAACTCATCTTCTAGCCAAAGCCGCTAATCAAGCGCGTGGCCTAGCCATCGACGCTATTCACGCCTGCTCGTCGGGCCACCTCGGTTTGCCATTGGGTGCGGCTGAAATTGGCGCTGTTCTTTATGGCCATGCGCTCGTGCATAATCCGGACCGACCGCGTTGGCTCAACCGCGACCGATTCATCCTCTCGGCCGGTCACGGTTCAATGTTTCTTTACGGTTGGCTCCACCTAAGCGGCTACGATCTGCCGATCGAACAGGTAAAAAAATTCCGAGCTCTCCACAGCACCACACCTGGACATCCTGAATTTCACGAAACCCCAGGCGTCGAATGCACCACGGGCCCGCTCGGCCAAGGTATCGGTAATGCCGTCGGTATGGCGCTGTCCGGCAAGATGGCGGCGGCTCGTTTCAACACCGCTGAGCACACGATTTTTGATTATCACGTAGTGTGTCTCGCCGGCGATGGTTGTATGCAGGAAGGCGTCGCCATGGAGGCGGTCTCTTTCGCGGGCCACCAAAAGCTCGATAACTTGATTCTCATCTATGACTCCAATGACGTCACCCTCGACGCGATGGCTAATAAGACGCAGAGCGAAAACACCGCCCAGCGCTTCAAGGCGATCGGCTGGGATGTGCAAACCATCGACGGCCACGATCTCGCCGCGGTACTGAAGGCTTACAATAAGGCCAAAAAATCTAAGTCCGAAAAACCTCAACTCATCATCGCCAAGACCATCATCGGTAAAGGTATCGCCGAAGTCCAAGGCACCGCTAAAGGTCACGGCGAGGGCGGGGCTAAATTCTCCGAGACGGCCCGCGCCTCTCTCGGTTTGCCTGCTGATCATTTCCACGTCAGCGACGACGTGCGCGCGTATTTTGCGAATCATAAAGCTCGACTCATTCGCAGCTCCAACAAGTGGCACAAGACTCTCAAGGCTTGGCGTGCGGCGAATCCTGAAAAGTCCGCTCTCCTCGATTCGGCCTCGGTTGCTCCGAGCGCTGCACACCTGTTGGAGAAAACACCACTCTTCGCTCCCGACGTTAAACTCGGCGGCACGCGCGCAGCCGGCCGCGACGTTCTCCAACCGATTGCGACCGAACTCCCCTTATTAATCGGTGGTAGCGCCGATCTGTACGGCTCCACCCTCAATCTTATCAACGGAACGCCTGACTTCGATCCGACAAACCGTGGCGGACGTAATATCCGCTTCGGCATCCGCGAACACGGCATGGCGGCGATCGCCAACGGCGTCGCATATGATGGTGTTTTCCGCCCCAGCATCGCGACCTTTTTAGTGTTCGCCGATTACTCGCGTCCGTCGATGCGCATTGCGGCGCTGGCGAAATTGCCGGTGCTTTATATCTATACGCACGATTCCATTGGCGTAGGTGAAGACGGTCCTACGCACCAGCCGGTTGAGACGATTTCCTCACTGCGCTTGATTCCGAATCTCGATGTGATTCGCCCCGGTGATCCTGAAGAAACGGCCGGCGCTTACGCTGCCGCACTCGAACGTACGGACGGACCGACCTTGATCGCTCTCTCACGCCAAGCCGTTCCTGTGTTGAATGACATTCCTCCTCACATCCGTCGTGCCGGCGTATTGAAGGGTGGCTATGTCGCTCTTCAAGAGACGGCTCCGCTCACGCATATACTGTTGTCCACAGGCAGTGAGCTGCACCTAGCATTGGCTGCTGCCAAGGAATTGGGTGCCGGTACTCGCGTGGTTTCAATGCCGTGCTGTGAGCGCTTTGATCGCCAATCGCCAGAATACCGTGATAGCATTTTGCCGCCTTCTTGTCGCGCACGTGTGGCGGTGGAAGCCGGTGTGAGCGGTCTCTGGCGCAAATACGTCGGACTTGATGGCAAGGTTGTCGGGATCGATCGCTTCGGCATCAGTGCGCCTGCGCCTCAGGTTTACGCGGAATTGGGTATCACCACGACCGCTGTGGTTGCTGCCGCGCGAGCTTTGTAATTTAGCCAAGTGATTTTTTAACAGCCCGCCTCGCTTGAGGCGGGCTTTTTTGCGCGCATTTTTTCGGCGGGATCAGGTAGCTGGCTCAATCTACGGAGGCTTCAATTATTGCTGTGATTTAATATTTTGGTCCGAAAAAGTTGCTTTTTTAGTTAGCCGCCTAACTATCTGCTTTCTGACTATATTTCCTGACGACTCCAGCCATGCCCCTTCTCCTTCTCAAAGATCTGCCCCGCTACGAGTGTTTACTCGAAGGCGCCAAGGTATTTCCCGAGTTGGATCCTTCGGCATGTGAAGCGTATCTGCATTTATTGCGTGCAGGTGATGAAGTGTTTTCCGTGACCGAGCGAAATTTAGCGGAGCATACCATTTCCCAAGGTCGTTTTGGCGTGCTTATGTTGCTTTGGAATTCCACACAGCGACGCACGAGCACGGGTCATACCGTCGAACCGTGCCGTCCGGCGGGCCCACGCACACCGGCTGAGTTGGCTGATGCAGCGGGGGTGACACGAGCGACTATGACCGGATTGATCGATACGTTGGAACGCGATGGCTTGGTTCGACGTGAGCCTGATCCGGATGACCGTCGCATGATGTCTGTGCGGCTGACGCCTAAGGCCGATGCTTTTGTGGCCGCGTTGCTACCAGCGCATTTTCAGATTATGGCGCGTTTGATGGCTCCGCTCTCAGAAACCGAGCGCAAGACGTTGGTGGCGCTGCTGACAAAGATTTTGCAATCGGCTAGCGAGTTGACCGCGACCGCACCTGTGCTGTCTGCGTCCTCGTAAATTTTACACCAAATTTTTTTAATCATCCATCTATGTTCAAGAAATTCCTCATCGCATTCGCCGGTTTTGCCGTCGTCGTAGCCGCGCTTGGCGCGGTCAAAGTTGCTCAAATCAAGGAAATATCCTCGATTTCGCATGCGCAGCCTCCCAGCGCAATTACGACCTACGAGGCCAAAGCGGTCGCCTGGCAACCCGTGTTGAATGCTATCGGTACGCTAGCTCCCGTGCAGGGACTCACTGTTTCAGCTGATGCTGATGGGGTGATCTCCAAGATCGCCGTTGAAAATGGCGCTACCGTTAAAAGCGGAGACATCCTCTTTGAGTTAGATACCAGCGTCGAAGTGGCTCAACTCGCTTCCAGCGAAGCGCGCGCTGCTCTCGCTAAATTGCAACTTGAACGGGCCACTGAACTCTCGACCAAAAATAGTATCAGCAAAGCCGAACTTGATGCCGCCATCGCTCAACTTGATCAGATCACCGCTGATGTCGCGGCTCTACGCGCCACCATCCAACGCAAGCGGGTTCGCGCCCCATTCGAAGGCCGCCTCGGTATCCGGCTCGTGAACGTCGGTCAGTTCGTGGCTCGCGGTCGAGCGTTGGTGCCGTTACAGAAACTTGATCCGATTTATGTGAATTTTAATGTTCCGCAGCGCCACCTTTCTGAGCTCAACGTCGGTCAAAACGTATCCTTAACGGTTGATGCCTATGCGACGCCTTTTCCTGGCGCCATCGCAGCAATTAATTCCGAAGTCGATGCGAGTACGCGCAACATTTCTGTACAGGCGCTGATCGCCAATCCGCAGGAGAAATTACGCGCCGGTATGTTCGCCCAAGTAGCCATCGAGCTACCTATAGGTACCCCTCAAGTTGTTTTGCCAGCGACCGCTATCGCCTATGCTCCCTACGGCAATTCCGTGTTTATCGTCGAGCAGATGAAAGACGCCGCCGGTAAAAACTACCTCGGTGTTCGTCAGCAGATCGTGCGAGTCGGCGCTACGCGTGGTGATCTTGTAGCCATCACCGACGGCGTGAAACCCGGCGAGCTGGTCGCCACGGCTGGTATTTTTAAACTGCGCAATGGCGCGGCGGTGCAGATCAATAATGCCGCCCAACCTTCCTCAAGCTCATCGCCTAAGCCCAATAACACCTGATCGCGCTAACGTCGCCGAGGGCTCTCTCCCATGTTAAATAAAAGTTTTACAGACCTGTTCATTCGCAAGCCCGTTATCGCGCTCGTGGTGAACATCGTCATTCTGGTGGTTGGTTTAGTGGCCTACACCAAACTCAACACGCGTCAGTATCCGCGCAGTGATAGTGCCGTTGTAAACGTCACGACCATCTACTTCGGGGCCAGCGCCGATACCGTGCGCGGGTACATAACAACGCAGTTGGAACGCGTCATTTCCAGTGCTGACGGCATTGATTATATTGAATCTACCAGCAGCGCCGGTATCAGCACGATTAAAGTTTACCTACGTCTCAACTACGACACCAACGCCGCGCTCGCTCAGATAAGTTCTAAGATCGACCAAGTGCGCAATGAACTGCCACCTGAATCCGAGACCCCGACGATCAACGTCGAAACTTCGGACAGCCAGTTCGCCTCCGCTTATTTGAGTTTTTATTCGGACACCCTCGATCAAAATCAAATCACCGACTATCTGAACCGCATGGTGCAGCCGCGACTTTCCTCTGTGAAGGGCGTGCAACGCGCCGACGTTCTTGGTGGACGTGTATTTGCGATGCGTATCTGGCTAAAACCGGATCAACTTGCGGCTCGTGGTATTAGCCCGGCCGAAGTACGTCTCGCGCTCCAAGCTAATAACGCCCTTGCGGCCGTCGGTGCTACTAAAGGTTCCATGCTTAGCGTGAGTCTGGTGGCCAACACCGATTTGAAAAGTGTGGACGAGTTTAAGAAACTCGTAGTCGCCCAACGTAACGGTACGATCATCCGTCTCTCCGACGTCGCTGAAGTCGTCCTCGGGGCCGAAGATTATAACACCGAAGTGCGCTTCGGTGGACAGACCGCGACCTTTATGGGTATCTGGGTTCTGCCTACGGAAAGTACAGTCGAAGTCATTAAGCGCGTTCGCGCTACAATGCCCGAAATTGAACGCGCCTTACCCGCTGGGTTGAAAGTTAAAATCGCCTACGACGCCACGAAATACATCGACGATGCGCTCACCGAGATTTTGCGCACCTTGATCGAAACGCTCGTTATCGTAATGCTCGTGATTTTTTTATTCATGGGCTCGTTGCGCTCAGTGCTCATTCCGATTGTGGCAATGCCTCTTTCGTTGGTCGGTGCGATGGTTCTCATGCTCGCCTTCGGCTTCACGATCAACCTATTGACACTTCTAGCGATCGTACTCGCCGTCGGTATCGTGGTCGACGACGCCATTGTCGTAGTCGAAAATATCGAGCGCCACATCCGTGAAGGTAAAGTACCGGTGGAGGCGGCCATCCTGGGTGCTCGTGAACTCGTGGGGCCGGTTATCTCTATGACCATTACGCTTGCGGCCGTTTATGCGCCTATCGCGTTTCAAGGCGGACTAACAGGTGCTTTATTTCGCGAATTCGCAATGACGCTCGCCGGCGCGGTCGCCGTCTCGGGTTTTGTGGCTCTCACGCTTTCGCCGATGATGAGCGCTTATTTACTTAAGGATCACGATCACGAGGAGGCCGGACTGAGCGGACGGATTAACCGTATATTTGACCGAGTGCGTGATCGTTATGAACGCATGATCGGAGCTAGCCTCGGCTGGGTTCCTGTGACAATTACGGGAGCGGTTTTACTGACTTTGTTGCTCGTACCGTTTTTCATGTTTGCCCAGCGCGAACTCGCGCCAAAGGAGGACCAAGGCGTGGTGTTTAGTATTCTTCAGCCTTCACCCACATCCACGATAGATCAGAACGTGATGTTCGCCGCGCAGGTGCAGAAAATGTTCACAAGCATTCCCGAGTACGAAAATTCCTTTCAACTTACCGGTGCGACTTTTGGTTTTTCGGGTGTGATTTTAAAGCCTTGGTCCGAGCGTAAGCGTTCTTCCATTCAAATTCAGGAGGCGCTGCAAGCCCCTGCTGCGACTGTCGCGGGGCTCAATGTCATCGTGACGACACCCGAACCTTTGCCCTCGGGCGGTCAGTTTCCGATCGAATTGGTAATTCGTTCGACGGCTGATCATCGCGAGATGATGGACTACGCGACCCAATTGGTGATTTACGCTAACACCGAGGCCAACGCTGCTGGCGGTGCGCCCACGTTTTATTTTGCGGATAGCGATTTGAAATTTGATTTACCGCAGGTCGAAGTGCAGATCGATAAAGACAAAGTCGCCTCGATGGGTCTTAATCTAAGTGATGTGGCCCGCGATCTCGGTTCGATGCTGGGCGGCGGTTATGTTAACCGCTTCGTTAACGATGGCCGCAGTTACCGTGTCATTCCTCAAGTCGAGCGTGGTCAACGCCTCAACGCCGATCAACTCCTCGATTACCACGTGCGCGGGCCTGGTGGGCAATTGATTCCCTTGGCTTCAATAGCTTCGCTGAAATCAACGGTGCAACCCCGCTCGCTCAATCGCTTCCAACAACTCAACTCCGTGAAAATCACGGGCGTTGGCCCCAGTATAGATTTGGCGCTCAAGAAACTCGAGGCCAAGGCCGCAGAAATTTTACCTCCCGGTTACTCCATCGATTACGGTGGTCAATCTCGGCAATTGCGCATGGAAGGGAACGCTCTCTGGAAAGCGGCGGTTCTGGCCGTCATCTTGATCTTTCTTGTGCTAGCGGCGCAGTTTAACAGCTTCCGCGATCCGTTCATTATCTTGCTCGGTTCCGTACCGCTGGCCTTGGTGGGCGCACTCGTGCCTATTTTTCTCTGGAAAACCTCGCTCAATATTTATTCCCAGATCGGCCTTATTACATTGGTTGGTTTGATCGCTAAAAACGGCATCTTGATCGTCGAATTTGCCAACACTCTACAAGAGGAAGGTATCGCCAAACGTGATGCCATCCGACGTGCAGCCGCGACGCGTCTGCGTCCCGTTTTGATGACCTCTGCGGCGACCGTTTTTGGTCATGTCATGTTGATTTTTGTGACGGGTCCAGGTGCAGCCGCGCGTAACAGCATCGGCTGGGTGCTCGTGATTGGCATGGCGGTCGGCACTATTTTCACCCTCTACGTTGTGCCCGCTTTTTACATGCTCATCGCTCGTGATCAGGCCAAGATTCGCCAATATTCACCCGCGGCTACCGCCGCTGCTTCGCTCAATCATTAATTTTATTTTGTCATGAAAAACTATCGTTTTTGCTCTTTTCTGTTTATCGCCAGCTCATGTTTATTTGCCCAATCGGCTGCGCCTCAGGTGCCCGACACGCTCGATTTACCCACGGCGTTGCGCTTCGCACTGGATAATAATTTCGCCATTCGTCAGGCTCGCGAACGCATCAAACAGCAGGAGGGCGTGATCGTCGAAGTGAAGGCTCGCTCCATCCCTAATGTCTCGGCTAACGGCGCCTACCAACTCAATGAGAAAGATATTTCTCAGAGTTTGCCCTCCAGCGACCGCTATTGGTCTCTCAGCCTCACGGCGTCGCAAACCCTCTACGCAGGTGGTGGCGTGCGTGCTTCGATCAAAAGCACCGAACTCACGCGTGAGGCGGCTTTACTCGAACTCAAAGGCATTGTGAATGAAGCGCTTCTTGATGTGCGCATCAAATTTTACGACATACTGCTCGCTCGTGAAAAAATAAAAGTCCAAGAATCGAATGTAGAGCTGCTTCGCCAACAGTTGAAAAACGTCACCGATCGTTACGACGCGGGCACGGTTTCTGCCTTTGAAAAACTCCGCGCTGAGGTGGCCTTGGCCAACGCACAAGTACCGCTCATTAGCGCGCGTAACGCTTACCGCCTTGCCGCGGAAGCCCTACGTCAATCACTCGGTTTTGCGACCATTTCCCAGGAAAGTTTGCGCAAACTTCCCGTGTTCGAAGGGTCGCTTGAATTTGTACCCGTAAGTTATGAGCTGCAGTCTGCGCTTGATGCCGCACGAGCGGGTCGGCCAGAGCTCGCCCGTCTCGCCAAGCTCGCCGATGCTCGTACTGAGTCCATCGCCTCCGCCAAGGCCAATCGTCAACCAAGTCTCTCCGCTGTCGGTGGCTGGCAACTGCGCAAAGGTGCAACCGATTCATTTGGTGATTCCCGCGACGGCTGGCTCGTTGGTCTCCAATCGCAATGGAATATATTCGACGGTGCGGCGACCAGCGGCCGTGTTGCTCAAGCTCGCTCCGCGCTTGAACAAGCCCGCCTAAATCTCGGTGAAACCAGCCTGCTGATTGATGTAGAAGTGCGTCGCGCACTCTCATCACTGCAAGAGGCCACGGAACTGGCTGATGCTTCGCAGAAAGTCGTGGCCCAAGCCGAAGAAAGCCTCCGTCTCGCTAATGCACGTTACAGCGCGGGCACTGCCACCCAGCTCGACGTTCTGCAGTCTCAAGTCGATCTCACGACAGCCCGCACCAATCAAATTCAAGCCTACTACAGCTACAACATCGCGGTCGCCCGCGTACGTAAAGCGATCGGCCAGCCTGATGCG
This sequence comes from Opitutia bacterium, assembly GCA_947452315.1. Lineage (GTDB taxonomy): Bacteria > Verrucomicrobiota > Verrucomicrobiia > Opitutales > Opitutaceae > Tous-C4FEB. The sequence continues at coordinate 8,863 of CANGCX010000007.1, forward strand.
GTCGTTGTTAACTAAGTAATCGGGCCTAAGGACTCGGTGCTTTCAGTTTTCATGGGCTCACATCAACCGGGAGTGGGCGTTCAAGTCGTTTGGTTTCTTGCAACTCTTCCTCGGGTGTTGGGTCCTCTTATTCGCGTATGAAACCAGTTAGAATTTTATTACTTAGCTTGGGGACATTGGTCACGGCTTTGATTGTGGTCCTCGTGCTAGCGTTTAACTCGGGCGTGCAGACTTGGGTGGCGCGCAAGGCCATGGCCGCGCAACCCGGAATGCGTGGTACGCTTGGCTCTGTCAGCGTCGGCCTCGGTCGCGTTGACTTGCAGGCTATTCGGATCGAGCAAAATGGCGCAGTATTTACGCTACCCGCTCTAGCGATTGAGGTCCCTGTAATCTCGGCTGTTTTTTCGAAAAAAATCACGATTTCTAAATGGATCGCTCGTGGATGGACGCTTGATTTGACGAAAGCAACTTTGCCGCCCGTGGCTGCTCGTTCCTTTCCAGCTGTGCCGCCCAGCGCGGCTGAATCAAACTTCTCCATTCTTAGTAGCGCGTTTGCCGCGAACCCTGCGGCCGCATTGCCGGCAGCAGTTCATTTATTTCAAGGCGTATTTGCGCAACTCGAATTACCCGTTGATCTCGCTCTCGACGGATTAGACCTAGAGGGAGAAGTTTTGCTTCCACCGAGTGACGGCGCTGGACCTGCTTCACGCGCTCGCTTGAACCTCGTGGGTGGAGGGCTCGCATCTGGACGCGAGTCACGATTTACGCTCGGTTTAGCTGTGGCATTCGCGGGTGAGAAACTGCCAGTTTCTCAGGTCTCTGTTAATGCAATACTTACCGCCGCTATGGACACTCCGCGCACGTTCGCGCGAGTCGCCATTGAGCCCACGGCCATAGCCACAGGTGCGCAATTTCCTGCGGGTGTAAAACTTTCTGCTATCATCAAAGCTGACCGTACGCTTTCCGGAGAAAGCTACAGTGTGACGCTTGCCACGCCGTCACAAAAACTGATCGCCGTTAATGCCGACTTGCACGCGCATACTCGCCTTTTGGAAGGTACGTGGTCGCTAGATTTACGCTCAAGTGATTTGACGCCCTTTACTCTAGGACGTGCTTTACCTGCATTCACAGCTTCGGGCGACGGTAAGTTTTCATCTGATACAGCATTTGCGAAGATTCAGGCGAGCGGTAGACTCGCGGGGACTCTAGATCAGCTCGCCGCCTTCAAGCCCGAGTTATCTGCGGTTGGTGCAATTAAAATCACTGCTGAATTCGATCTCGCGCAAAGCGCCGGGGCTACCCGTATCGAGCGTCTACAAGCCGAGATACAAGGTGCGCGTCCAGTTGCCTCCGTGCGCTCACTCCAATCGTTTGAATTTAACGTTCGAACTGGTGAACTCAATGTCGCGGATCCGGCGCGCGAGTTGCTTGCTTTTAATCTGCAGGGTTTGCCCTTGGCTTGGGCGCAGCCCTTTTTACCCGAAATAAGACTCACGGGTGGCGACCTTCGGGGTGAGTTTGCGGCGACCGCCAATAACGGCGGACTGGCAGTGCGTCCTCGAGCTCCACTATCGGTCAATGGGCTGAATTTGTCCCAAAACGGTCGGGCGCTTTTGCGAGCAATAGATGTGTCTGTGGAATTGGGTGTCGATTACGCGCCGGCGGGTTGGCAGGCGGATGTCTCGGCGTTGACGTTGCGTAGTTCGGGCGTCGAGTTGCTTCAACTTAAGGCCAAGGCAGGGCAACTTTCTGGACGCGATCAATCACTCAAAGTTACTGGTCGTTGGAATGCTAATTTGGGCGCTTTAATTGTGCAGCCAATTGTCGCGGATTCGGTTGGTTTGACGCGCGGAACTGCTAGCGGCGATTTTGTCGCTTCGGTGGCTGCTAAAACCGAGATTGAGTTAAATCTCGCGCTCGTCGGATTGGCGGCAGATCCCAAAATCTCCGTGAAAGTATTGCCCGATATCACGGCAAACATACGAGCTGACATTACACAGGAGGGAAAAATTACGCTCAATGCTCCCTTGCTCTTGAAGCACGCAGATAGGAAATCAGATCTTACTTTGGCGGGCACTATGGGTTCTACCTCACACGGTCTTTGGTTCGACGCCCACGTGAACAGTAGGGAGCTTCATTTGGAGGATCTACAATTAGTCGCCGCTCCCTTCGGCGGCGGGTCAAATTCGGCAACAACTTCTGATTCTGTCTCAAAGTCGTCCTCGCTCCGAGACCAAAAACCTGTGTGGGCTGGAGCCAGTGGCTCTATAGCTCTCGGACTCAAAAAAGTGGTTCTTGCCGATAAATTTGAACTCGCAGATGTCGGTGGTACCTTGCGCATTGAGGCAGGATCTCTTAAGTTTGAGGGCGTCCGCGCTGGTCTTAGTGCAGATAGCGATTTGAAGCTAAATGGTGGAATCTCTTTCCTGGATCGCGAGTCTGAGCCCTATAAACTCTCGGCTCGACTGGATGTGAGCAATTTTGATCCAGCGCCTGTTCTGCTGTCTTTAAATCCAAGCCAACCACCCACCATCGAGGGGAAATTTACGATTGGTAGTGAATTAGTCGGCCAAGGCCGAACCATTCTAGAGCTCGGCGTGCACGCTCACGGTGAATTTAGGTTGTCCAGTAAAGGGGGATTGTTTCGAGCGCTCTCGGCAGATGTCGCGGCTAAAATGGAAACGACGAGTAAGACGGCCTCAGCCGTCGCTTTTCTGGGGAACGTGGCGAGCGCTGTTAGCGGACGGAAAGAATACGGCGAGGCCGCCAACAAGGCTGAAGCAGTGGCTTCGCTTTCAAAAATGTTCTCCGTAATTCACTATGATCAGCTCAACGTTGTTCTCTCGCGCGACGCTGCGTTGAACGTATTGCTCAATGATTTTACTCTGATCGCACCGGAACTACGACTCACGGGTACCGGTCGAATCGAGCATAGTGCGCAACACGATTTAGCTGAACAGGCCTTAGCTATGCAGTTTCAACTGAGCGCCCGTGGCGCGACTGCGCAATTACTCAAATCGATCGGGGCCTTGGAAACAGGAAAAAAAGATGATTTGGGCTATATGCGTAGTGCCTTGCCGCTACGCATCACCGGTACTTTGAGTAAGCCTGATAGCGGTGAACTCCAATCAACGCTGATGAAGTTGGCCTACGAAAAAAGTGGAGCAGGCGATTTATTAAATAAATTTCTCGGCGGAAAATAAACGTCGAGTATTGGGTTTAAGAGGCGCTCAAAAATTCTGTTTATTTTCGTAAGACTGGGCTGGCTGCCGTCATGAATAGGGTGCAGGGTGTAGACGTGATCGACACCGTGGTATTTCACAACTTTAAGGCACTGCGTAACACGAGTCTGCGCCTTTCACTTTTTAATCTAGTGATCGGACCTAATGGCAGCGGTAAGACCAGTCTAATTCAGGCGCTGCAGCAATTGCGCACCTTGTCTCAGTTCCCTCTAGGCGATGCTGCGATGCAATCGCGCTCGGGTGGGCCAGAAATTGCTTTCACATTTACCGCCCCGTACTCGGGAATTGTGGCGCGATTGGGCTGCACCAGTGATGTCTTGTGTGATTTTCTACACGTCGACTGTCTTGATACTGCATCGTGGTTGGAGGTGAAATGTCGATTGGCCACGTTGCGCACCTACGTTCTAGATCATGACGCAATGGCACAGAGCTCGGTCCGCGCTGATTCGGCAGTACTGGAAAGCAACGGAGGAAATTTAGCTGCAGTGCTCGCGGCCCGCCAACATGAGGCGCCATTAGCGTTTGCGCGTATGGAAGCGGAGTTGTTGAGGCTCTTACCTGAATTTACAGGTATAGTAATTGAGGACGACTCGGGCGGACGTGTTCGATTTTCACTGGGCATTGATGGAGCAGGGGAGCCGGTCCGCGCTGAGAATCTCTCCCAAGGAGCATTATATCTACTTGGGTTATTGGTCTTGTCGTTTGATCCGACACCGCCCGCTGTCGTTTGCATTGAGGAAATTGACCGTGGGGTTCATCCACGGATGTTACGCGAAGTGCGTGACGTGCTCTATCGGTTGAGTTATCCAGAATCTTTCGGTGAAAAACGTGAGCCTGTGCAAGTGATCACTACGACGCATTCGCCGTATATGTTGGATCAATTCAGGGACCATCCGGATGAGGTCGTGATCACACAAAAGCTTGGGCATGAAGCGCGCTTTGAACGTCTTTCAGATCGGCTAGATTTGCCGGAATTGCTACGCGAGGGCACGCTTGGAGATATGTGGTTCAGCGGCGTCCTAGGCGGTGTGCCGGAGCAGCAATGAAAGTCGCTTTTCTAAGCGAATCGCCCGCTGATGAAGCGGTCTTGCGTGTTCTCGTGGATGCTATCCTGGGTGAACCGGCTCAAATCACACCAGCTGGTTTTCGTGCGCGTGGCTGGCCTAATGTCCTGCAAGTGTTACCAGCGGTGATTCGCCATCTGCATTTTAATACCGATGTTGAAACGCTTGTCGTAACGTGCGACTCTGATGATTCACCAGTTCACACAGAAGCGCATGAAGCCCCACAATATTACCATCCGCATTGTCGTATGTGCCAGTTACGCGCCGTTTTCCGGCAGACTAGCAAACGTTTCCCGATTGCGCATGGTCGCTTGAAGGTCCGTCGCGTTGTGGGTGTAGCGGTACCCGCCCTTGAGGCTTGGTTGCTCTGCGGACGAGATAGCGACGTCAGTGAAGGCGCTTGGATCAATGGTCAGCTTGCTGGCCGCCCTCCCTACACTCGGGCCGAACTGAAATTTCGGATTTATCAGACTGAACGACCGAGTCTGCCACATGAAATTGAATGTGCGTTGCGCGAAACTGAGCGGCATCGCCGAGATTTGCGACGTTTGGAATACGATTTCCCTGGGTTTGCGGCCCTGATGAAAGATTTAAAATCACCAGCGTAATATTACGGTTTGCTGGCTAAATTCGGGGAGTAAGGGTTCTAACATTTTTAAACATTTCAAACCAGATGGGGCATGGCGCTTAGCCGCCAATCAAATCGGAGCGTTAGGTCTAGCCGTTTAACGTTTTTAGACAGCGGGGCGATTTGGTGGAAAAACTTTCTATGCTGAATAGTTTTGAACCCCGAATAGGAGTCTATGCATAACTAAATCGCCTCTATGACATACCCCATGTTGCCACGGCGATCGTGCCTGCCGTTTTTTCTCGATGTAATCGCGAGAATCATCGCTCGCGCTCTTTATAAAGTGCGGACCTCCGGCGTAGAAAACATTCCGGCTAAGGGCGGGGTCTTGTTAATTGCCAATCATCTTTCTTATGCAGATGTCGTCGTTTTACAGTTGGGGTGTCCCCGTCCGATTCATTTTGTCGGATATGATGGCCTGAAACAGAACCCATTTTTTAACTGGGTTTTTTCAATCAGCGGCTCCATCGCGATCTCTTCCGCTCAACCACGTGAGGGCATCAAGGCGGCTGTGGCTGCGCTCAAAGCTGGTGAGCTCGTGTGTGTGTGTCCCGAGGGTCATATTTCCCGCACAGGTCAATTGATGGCCATTCAGAGGGGTTTCGAGGTCATGGCCCGACAGGCCAATGTTCCCGTTGTCGCGGCGGCCATAGATGGTTTGTGGGGTTCGATTTTTTCATTTTCGGGGAATACGTATTTGTGGAAGTTGCCACGGTTAAAACCCACGCCGGTGTTTATCGCTTTTGGTCATGCGACCGCGCCGGCGCGAGTGAGTGTGGGTTGGGCTCGCTTGGAGTTGCTAGATCTTGGTCGAGTGGCCTTTGAGGAGCGGCCGGTTTTGAAACGCCATTTGGGGCGTGAAAGCATACGCGCACTGGCCAAGATGCCCTGGCGATTGCAGTTGGTCGATCGAACGACAGAGCGCCGTGAGGTTACGTGCGCTCAACTTTATGCAGCTGTAGCGGTGTTATCACGACGTATCCGTGCGACGATTGCTGAAAAAAGGGTGGGGATCGTGCTACCGCCCGGAGCCGGAGCGTTTATCGCTAACCTCGCGATTTTAGCGGCTGGTAAGGTCCCGGTTAATCTTAATTTCACCACATCACGCGAAAGCCTTGAGGCTAGTTTTAAACTCGGTGAGATACGCACAATCATCAGCGCTGATGCCATGCGAGTGAAATTACCTGCGTTCCCATGGCTGGATCGCACTCTAGATCTCAAGACCGAGATCGCTCTAGCGGGAGGAAAGAAGGCGATGGCTCCATGGTTGCTGGCTGCATGGGTGTTACCAAATCAATGGTGCGCCGATCTGCTTGGTTTGCCGAAGCAAGGGGATCGTTCCGAAGCCGGTCTGTTGTTTACGAGCGGAAGTTCTGGCGAACCCAAAGGAGTTATTCTTTCTCATCGAAACATCTTAGCGAATTGCACGCAGATTTCTTCGATCTCTATTTTACCTGAAACATGCACGGTTATCGGCTGTTTGCCGATTTTTCATAGCTTTGGATTTACCGCTACGCTGTGGTATCCGATTCTACGCGGTTGTCGCGTGGTCACGGTGCCAAGTCCCCTCGATACGAGAAAGATCATCGATGCTATCCGGGATGAACAGGCGACCTCTTTAATCGGCGCGCCGACATTCATTCGACCAATTCTTAAGAAAGCCCAGCCAGGCGAATTGCGATCGCTTACGTTGGTAGTGACCGGAGCAGAAAAATTAACCGATGATCTAGCGCGAGGTTTCTTGGAGCGTTTTCACTTAAATATTTTGCAAGGATACGGTCTCACCGAGACGACCCCTGCGGCGAATTTAAACCAACCACATCCGCCCATGGTGACAACTACCAGTGAGCCTCAGGAAGGACGGCGAGATGGCTCGGTGGGGCGTTTGGTGCCTGGTATGAGTGCGCGTATTGTTGATCCTGACACGTGGAATGAATTGCCACTGGATGCGACAGGAATGGTGCTTTTGCGGGGTGCCAATGTGTTTGCGGGTTATCTGAACGATGACGAGAAGACGCAGTCGGCCTTCCGTGATGGTTGGTTTGTGACCGGGGATCTCGGCCGCTTTGACGAGGAAGGATTTCTTTATATCGAAGGTCGACTTTCACGATTTTCAAAAATTGGAGCAGAGATGGTGCCGCATGGAACCATTGAGCAGAAGCTTTTGGAGATTTTCGGTCTTGAGCACTTGGAAACCTATGCCGCTGTCGTGATGGGTGTACCTGATGCAGCAAAAGGAGAATCTTTAGTTTTGCTGACGACGGTTGCGCTGGATGCCTCGGAGGTGCGCGAACGACTTTTGGCGGCAGGATTTGCGGCGCTCTGGATTCCCCGCTATATTCATAAGGTAGAGAAAATTCCGGTACTCGGTTCCGGCAAGTTGGACTTAAAGGAGTGTAGGCGTATCGCGCTCGAAGCGGTGGCCTGATTTTCGTTCTGAGCAAAAAACTGGCGCCCTTGTATTTTGCGTTTCCATAGTCTCATCGTGACGTCATCCACAGGTATGTCGTTTTCTCAACTTGGTCTTTCCGAACCATTGCTTCGTGCCATAGCTGAGAAGAATTACGTTGAACCTACGCCCGTACAGGCCGCGGCGATTCCAGTGATTTTAAGAGGCAAAGATGTCCGCGCCTCGGCACAGACCGGTTCAGGTAAGACTGCCGCATACGTCCTGCCCATTTTGCAGGGTTTGGCCATAAATCGGCGTGAATCGGGTCGGCGGGTGCGAGCGTTGATTTTAGTGCCGACGCGCGAACTCGCCTCACAAGTGGGAGAGTCGGTTAGGCGCTATGGTCGATTTTTGCCTGAGCCAATCAAAACTCTAGTGGTCTACGGTGGTGTTTCCATAAATCCGCAGATGATGGCCTTGGGTGGTGGAGCGGATGTGTTGGTGGCTACACCAGGGCGCTTGTTGGATCTGATTGATCACAATGCGGTTTCCCTAAATTCGATTTCGGTGCTGGTACTAGATGAAGCGGATCGATTGCTAGCTCTCGGATTTGCCGAAGAATGGGGGCGCATCGCCGGGCTTTTGCCCGTTGAGCGTCAAAGTTTATTATTTTCTGCGACATTTCCACCGGCCGTAACCGTCTTGGCTGATCATTTATTACGGGATCCACATGTCATCGAACTAGCACCGTTACTTAATCAAGAGCCAAGCATCCTAGAGCGAGCCATAGAAGTGGATGCACCGCGGCGTACGCAGTTGCTGCGTTTTTTAACAGTAGAAAACGGGTGGACGAGGGTACTAGTTTTTGTCGCAACCAAATATTCCACGGAGCATGTCGCGGATAAACTACGTCGGGCTGGACTTGATGCGACGGCTTTGCATGGCGAAATGAGCCAAGGCGCGCGTACGCAGGCTCTAGCCGATTTTAAGGTCGGTCGAATTCGTTTGTTGATTGCGACGGACCTAGCGGCACGCGGCCTTGATATTGAAGAGCTACCGGTAGTGGTGAATTATGATCTGCCGCGCTCGGCCGTTGATTACGTGCATCGTATCGGGCGTACTGGTCGGGCGGGTGCGCAAGGAGTTGCAGTCAGTTTTGTCAGCGCGGAAACGCATGCGCATTTTCAGTTGATCGAAAAACGTAACGTTCGAGTTATTTTGCGCGAACAGATCCAGGGATTTGAACCGGTTGAAAGTGAACCTCCGGTTCTGGTGGCGGCAAATGGTGGCGGGATAAAGGGTAAGCGCAAAAGCAAGAAAGACAAATTACGCGAAGCCGCAGGATTGGCTCTGCCTGTTAATCTTGTGACCAACTCCGTTATTCCCCGGGAACCAGTCAATAAGCAGCCCGAGCCAAAGGAGTTTTTCCCTTGGGCGCAGCGCGTTATGGTCGGACGGCGGCTGCGCTAGTTTTGTCTCTTTTCGTTCAAAGCGCGTACGCTTTTTTGAGTTCAGCAGCTACGTTGGGGGGCACGAAGTGGCTGATATCACCGCCGAATTTGGCGACTTGTTTAACGAGAGTTGAGCTGGTGTAGCTGAATTGCTCGTTGGGCATGACAAAGATAGTTTCAATTTTGGGCTGCAGGTGTCGGTTCATCAGCGCCATGTTGAATTCGAATTCAAAATCAGAGAGCGCGCGTAGGCCTCGAATGATGGCATCGGCTTTCTGGGCCAGGGCGAAATCGACGAGCAAGCCACCGAATATAACTGCGCTGACGTTGGGCAATTGGGTGAGATTGGGCATGAGCATCGCGAGGCGTTGCTCGGGCGTAAATAGCGGTCCTTTACCGGCGTTTTGGGCGACGGCGACGGTGACGTGATCGAATAATTTCGCGGCGCGCCCGAGTACGTCGAGGTGGCCGTAGGTGATTGGGTCAAACGTACCGGGATAGATGCAGTGGCGCATAACGTTTATTATCTAATCGAATCTTAACTCGGGGTGACATGGCGATGCTGATTTACTGTAGGCACGCATCGCTCAAAAATCGTAAGGAAGTTGTCTTTAGGTGCGCTCCAGGATTGATTTCATGCGATCTGCGTGCGTTTGTGACGTCACTGCTTAAGCGATGACCACGTTGCCCAACATACTTACGTTTTCTCGTCTACCTGCGATGTTTGCGATCGTGGCTCTAATGAATGCTGAATTTCAGTGGGCCGCTACGAGTGCATTTTGGCTTTTTATCGCAGCAGCGCTCACGGATTGGCTCGACGGTAAGATCGCCCGCGAGAGCAATTCAGTCTCTACGTTTGGGCGATTTATGGATGCGGTGATCGATAAGGTAATGGTGCTCGGCATCATGATCGCTTTTGTCGCGGGCACGGGCTATTTCATGGGCTATAAGATCATCGGAATGCTTTTGTTGCTGTGCATTCTGGGTCGTGAATTTATGGTGTCAGGCTTGCGCATGGTGGCTGCGACCAAGGGGATCGTGATCGAAGCCGATGCGGGCGGGAAGGTTAAGACCTTCGTTCAGCTCAATGCGATAGGCTGGTTGCTAGGGGCGCGCATGCTCGAGCAAGATTTTTCAAATCTATTCTCGGGCGAGGCACGTTGGCAGGTGACGGCGGTGCATGGGCTCGGACTTTTTCTATTCGGTCTTTCGGCTGTGCTAACCGTGACTTCTGGGTTCACGTATTTTCGACATCATGGGCGCGTGGTGCTGGATTGAGTCGCACTAACTCGTACCTGTGATGCGCTTGCAGCAACCCATTTGGCCGCAATTTTTACCCGCGTCGTGGGTAGTCAATATAGCTACGCTAGGACCAGTTGGTAAGATTTTGCCTGCACCGGGAACTTGGGGTTCGTTGCTTGGAGTCGCTTATGCCGCGAGTTTGCTGCTGGGTCTGAAGCTTGGAATGATCGAGATATTGATAGTGAGTTTGGTTGCCAGCTATCTGGCCGTAGCAATCTGTGGTGATGCCGAGGTTCGGCTCGGTCGATCAGATCCAGGAGAAATTATTTTGGACGAATTTGTGGCTATACCATTCTGTTTTCTCGGCTGGTCGCGCTTGACTGTGGGCATATCGGACGGAGTCGTTCTGCTCGTCGGGTTCATGTTGTTTCGTTTTTTTGATATTGTGAAACCACTGGGAATTTCACGGCTGCAACGTTGGCCCGCAGGTTGGGGTGTCGTTGTCGACGATGTGGCTGCGGCGTTGGCGACCTGCGGGGTGCTACACATCGGGCACGCGCTGTGGTTAGCACGTTGAGTCAGATCGCGTTTTTGCTGTCTCTAGGGAAGCGCGACTAGATGCTCGACGGGGACTTTCACGAGTAGGCCTTGTTGAAGGACGTCGACAGAGAGAACGATGCCGTGGGGATTTGCAGGGTCATCCACGTAACCTTCGAGGCCATGAAGCGGTCCACTGACAATTTTGACGCGGCGCCCTTTCGTAAAAAGGGGCATAACGCTGATTTGATAACCTGAAGCTACAATGGCCTTAACGTCGACAAGTTGGCGGAGGAACGTCGCTTCGTCGGTGACGGTAATGGCTCGTGCGAGCAGGTCCTGTTGGTAGATACGCGATTTTAATTCCAGCGGAACGCAGGCAAAAACGTAGCCGGGGAAGAGCGGTTTTGTGTGTTTCTTAGTCTCCTTGGCGTAGTGACGTACGCTGACCACGAGTGGTAAATAATGTTCGAAACGTTCAGCGGCCATGAGGGCGGCGAATTTTTTTTCGCAGCGGGGTTTGGCGTGACAGACGAACCAAGTGGGCTTGGTGGGATCGATGATCAAGGGGCAGAATAGCGCGGCAGACCGGTGCGCGGGTGTCGCAGCAAATTAGAGCGCTTTGAGTTTGCTGAGTGCCTCCACGTAACCAGGGAAGCCTTTACCGCAAATCATAGCTCTGCAGGCGCCGGCGGTCATTGAAGTGTGGCGAAATTTTTCGCGCTTTTTGATGTCTGAAATATGGACTTCGATCGCGGGTTTATCCGAGGCGGCCAATGCGTCGCGCAGGGCGATGCTTGTGTGAGAATAGGCGCCAAAGTTAACGATGAAAGCCTCGATGCCGCGATCGGTTAGGGCATGAATTTTATCAACGAGAGCTCCCTCGTGCGCGGATTGAAAAAAAGTGACGACGAATCCGAGTTTTTTCGCTTCGCTTCGGATCAAGGCTTCAAGGTCTTTGAGAGTTGCGCGGCCGTAGATCTCAGGTTGGCGTTTGCCGAGGCGGTCTAGGTTGGGGCCGTGAAGAATCGCGATACGTTTCATAGGAGGAAAAGAAGCAATGCACGACATCAGGCCCCAGTTGCCAAGGTCGCATTAGCCGAAAATTAGAGGGGGTTTTCGGTGGCGATGAATTCCCACGGCAAACCAAAGCGGACGCTAAGCTCGGCAGCGAGGGCTTTCACGGCGTGAACCTCGGTCGCGTAGTGCCCACAGAGGTATAGGTTGAGGCGTTGTTCTTGGGCGAAATTAAAGTGCTCTTCGCGCAATTCGCCGGTGACAAGGGTGTCGCAGCCGGTGGCGCCCAAGGAGGCTAGGGCACTGTTGCCGCTGCCACTGCAAATCGCTACTTCCGCTGGCATCGATGATCCGTATTCTATGGCTATGACTCGTGGGTAAAGAGCTTCTAGCTTGGATCGTAGTTTATCCCTGTGAATCGAACTTGAGCCAAGAACGCCGATGTCACCGCCTTCGTTGGGGAGCCAACCGCGGGTTGGCGTGAGTTCGAGTTGGCGGGCGATGAGGGCGTTGTTGCCTAGCTCCGGATGGGCATCAAGCGGAAGGTGGCTGGAATAAAGAGCACAATCGGCGCGGATGAGCGAGGCCACCCGATCGTAAATGGGGCCTGTCAGTGGTCGCGGCATGTCCCAGTACATGCCATGATGCACTATAAGAAAATCGATGCCTGCGGCGGCTGCTTTTTGAAACGGGATCACGCCTGAATCCACAGCAGCACCAATTTTACTCACACGCCCCGAGTTGGCCACTTGCAGTCCATTAAAAGCGGCGGGGGCGTCTTTGAAAGAAGAGCGCCGTGTGCGTTGGTCGCAATAGGCGACGAGATCAGAGAGGGTGGGCATGGTCAGACGCGGAATATGGCGCCGAGTTTTTTGCCAAGCATGAGGCTCATGCCAACAATGGTGACCCCTAGGAATACCATCGCCCATACGCCAAGCGCACTGGCGATGAATTTGCCGTCACCGAGTAGCTGAAAGAGTTCCATGATCGCCTTGGTGATGGGATAAAAAACTTGTTTTTGAGCCAAAATGAGTGAATCGCTGACCTCGAGCATAGCGAAGGCAAAGGCCAATAACCCACCGGCGATGAGATTGGCGGCGATCAACGGAAGGGTGATTTTGATGACGGATTTGAGCGGCGGGCAGCCGAGATTTTGGGCGGCTTCCTCAAGCGTTTCACTTGTCTGTTGAAACCCAGCAGAAGCAGAGCGTACGACGTAAGGCAAACGACGGACCGAATAAGCGATGATTAAAAGAATCGTGGGGTCGCGGACAGGGTTGATGAATTCGAAGAATTTTCCCTCCTGCGACATCGCCAAATAACCGAAGGCCAGTACGAGTCCGGGCACTGCCAGCGGCAGCATCGAAAGAAAATCAAGGATTTGGCGGCCACGTATTTTGGTGCGTACGACTACGTAAGCGATGGCAATACCTAGCACGATGTCGACGAGGGTGGAGATGCTGGCAAATTTCAGGCTGTTGGCGATGGCGGGGACAGTAAGATCGTGGCCGAGGGCGATGGAAAAATTATCGAGGGTGTAATTGTGTGGCAGGACGCTGCCGTACCAATCTTTAGAGAAGGCGACTAGGACGACACCCATATGAGGCAGGACGGCTACAAAGGTGACTCCGGCGAATAGGGCCGTGCAGAGCCAGCCTCGGCCGCGAGTGAGGTCGCGAGGGCCTCCGCTACTCGTAGCTTTGGCCATCATTGCGTGGCCGGCTCGACCAAAGAGCCCTTTGCCGGTCGCATAAAGGCAGATCGAGGCCACGAGCATCACCGCGACCAAGGCATAGGGGAACGGGTTGCCGCCAATATCTTTCAGCCCGTAGTAAATTTGCACGCTAGTGACTTGGGCGTAATCAAAAATAAGCGGCGTCCCCAGTTCTGTGAACGCCCAGATAAAGACGATCGTCCCACCGGCAAATAAGCCGGGATTAATTAATGGTAGGGTTATTTTCCAAAAACGCCGAAAACCGGTGCAGCCTAGGTTCTCAGCTGCCTCCTCCATCGCGGGATCAATGTTAGCAAGCGCCGCAGCAGCATTGAGGTAAATGATGGGGTAAAGTGTGAGGGCTTCGACGATCGCGATGCCCCAAAATTGGTTCGCTGCGAACCAGTCGAAGGTCCAGCCCACTGGCCTAAGGTGCAGGTTGACCAGTAAGGCGTTGAGAGCGCCATATTGACCGAAGATTTGCTTGATTCCGATGGCTCCGACGAACGGTGGCAAAATCATCGGTATTAGCACCAGTGAGCCTAAAATAGTTTTCCCCGGATATAGAAAACGATCACTGATGAAGGCTAGTGGCAGAGCGATGATTAGCGCCAAGGTCGTTGCGGCGCAGGCGAGTAGGAAGGAGTTTTTCAGCCCGCCGAGATAGGTAGGGTCGGCCAGCAGGGCGCCGATATAGGCGAGCGTTAAATGGCCGTCCGCATCAATAAATCCCCCTTTAAGAATTTGAAAAATCGGCCAAATAAAAAATGCCGCAAAGAAGGTGGCGGTGAGACCGAAAACGATGCGGGCAAAAGTGGACGACATCTTTATCAGATTGGTGCCTAGGGCCAAAGCGCGGCAAGGAGGAACTCGCCCTTGCAATATCAGAAAATCAACGGCGCAGCGGCTCCACTAGAATTTTTCCTGCCGCCGTAATGCTCATTGCTTGTGTGCGAGTGCCGGTGGTTTTGATGGTAGCCAAGCCTGCGGGTAAATTGCGACTTGTGACACTCAAAGTTGATCCAGGTAGCAGATGGTTTTGATCGGCAAATTGCAGAAACTCCGTCGTCTGTTCGGTGATGCGCACAATGCGTAGAGGCTGTTTGAGAGCGCAGGTCGCTAGGGACGCGTAGACCTGAAAGTTGAGTTTGCCTTTTCGGCTGGGAATAGGGTCTCCGTGCGGATCGGTTGCAGGATAGCCGAGGAGGGCGTCGAGCCGGTCGAGCACCTCGTCGGAAATGGCGTGTTCTAGTTTTTCGGCTTCGGCGTGCACGGAGGCCCAGTCCATCTTGAGTACATTTACTAGAAACGTTTCTACTAAGCGATGCTTGCGTAAGACACTGAGAGCTACGGTACGACCGGCAGAAGTGAGGCTCACGCCTTGGCGAGGTTGATGGGCTACGTAGCCTTCGCGCGCGAGGGCCTTGATCATTGTGGTAGCAGTGCCAGGAACTACGGCTAATGCCGAAGCGAGTTCACCCATGGAGACTAGATCTTGGGCGCTCTCTGAGAGCAATAAGATGTGCTTTAGGTAGTTTTCAACCGTGCTGCTAGGCATTGATTTAAATGGAGTAGTCCGTGCCTTTGATACAACAAGTAAATTATTTTGACTAATCAAAATAGCGTGTGTTGCATCAATTTATGAGCAGTGGATTAACGGTTAGTATTCTTATTAAAGGAGGGCTTAGTCGACAATGAGCGAGTCGCGCTCAGCTTCTAGCTCTGAAGGGGGAAGCGGTTGGCGTCGCCGTGCGGAAGGCGTGAGTCTGCCTGAGTCGCATCGTACGATTAATGTGCCGGCTGGGGCTGGTTTTTGGCGAAAAATATTAGCTTTTTCTGGCCCTGGTTTTTTGGTGGCGGTTGGGTATATGGATCCAGGAAATTGGGCGACTGATCTCGCGGGAGGATCCAAATTTGGTTATTCTCTGCTATCGGTCATCATGATCTCGAATCTGATGGCCATTTTGCTCCAACATTTATGTTTGAAGCTTGGGGTGGTCACGGGGCGAGATTTGGCGCAGGCTTGTAGAGATCACTATCCGCGGCCGGTGGTATGGTTTTTGTGGATTTTATGTGAGCTCGCGATTGCCGCATGCGATTTAGCTGAGGTGGTGGGATCGGCTATTGGTCTACAGCTGTTGTTTGGCATTCCATTGGTTTGGGGGTGTGTGATTACGCTCTTGGATGTGATGGTAATCTTGCTGTTGCAGGATCGGGGATTTCGATATCTGGAGGCGTTGGTGGTGACGTTGATTCTTACCATCGGTGTTTGTTTTGCGGTCGAGTTGTACCTCGTAAAACCGGACATGGGCGGGGTAATGAGTGGCTTTATTCCGCGGTATGAGATCCTTCGTAATTCGGAGATGTTGTATGTAGCGATCGGTATTTTGGGTGCTACAGTGATGCCTCATAATCTATATTTACACTCCTCCATCATTCAAACGCGTCGGTTTGTGCAGAATTCGGTAGGCAAGGCCGAGGCGATTAAGTTCGGTACGATCGATTCGACGTTCGCTCTGATGTTCGCGCTTTTCATCAATGGGGCAATTTTGGTCTTAGCCGCGTCAGCCTTTCACCGTCATGGTCATGCTGAGGTGGCTGAAATTCAGCAGGCTTATCATCTTTTGGATGGCGTATTGGGAGTAACGTTTGCCGGCACGTTGTTTGCGTTGGCATTGTTGGCCTCGGGTCAAAATTCGACAATCACAGGAACCTTGGCGGGGCAGATTGTGATGGAGGGTTTTTTGAATATCAGACTACGCCCTTGGTTGCGTCGTTTAGTGACGCGAGCGATAGCGATTGTGCCGGCGGTGGTGGTGCTCGGCGTTTATGGCGAGCAGAAGAGCACCGAACTACTTGTGGCGAGTCAGGTTTGTCTAAGTATGCAGCTCGGTTTTGCCTGCTGGCCATTGATGCGCTTTACGGGCGATCGGGCAAAGATGGGTGAATTTGTGAACGCGCGCTGGCTACAGGTACTGGGATGGTTGATTACTTTTACGATCATTTTTCTCAACATAAAGTTGCTGTTGTCTGCATTGATCCCGTAAGCCGTAGGGCATGCGTTCTACGGTTTGCTGAGGTGATCGTAGCGGCGGCAACTTTTGTACAATGGCTGCACCCGAGCATGAAAAAGCCGCGGGGTTTAAGCGCGGCTTGCTAGGCTGGACCTATTTTACGTTGGTGCGTCTGCGCTTTTAGAATCGGCCTTCGATGCCGGCTGTAATAGTCGTGCCGTTGACGAGGAAGGTTTCGAGTTGGTCGCGGACGCCTCGATAATAAATTTGAGGTTCGTTGAATACGTTCTGCACGCCAAAGTTCAGCGTCAGACTTGGACGAATGGAGTAGCGGATGTTAGCGTTAACCAGTTCGCGGGCCTGAAGGTATTGGTTGCGAGAAGGTGCCGCGAGATTGTAAGCCGCGCGGATGTTCTCGCCGGTATAATTATAGCTTACTGACGCGCCGTATTTTTTATAATTCCACGAAAGGGAAACATTCATGGTGCGCGGGATGAAGCCGTTCACGTCCTTGTCCTTAATGTAGGCGCCGACAATGCCGTAATCGCCGTGTGCGGTGATTTGGGAGAGGTTGGCGTTGAGCGTTAGACCTTTGAGAGGGCCGGGCAGGAAGCGGAGCTGCTGAATGTAGCTGAATTCCCAGCCTTGCGTGTAGGCCGTGCCGGCGTTGGCGCTCGAGATGATTTGGTAGCCAACGAATTCACCTTGGTATCCGTTGTCGGTGCCGGGGGCGACGGTGCCGACGTTGAAATTCGAAACGATAAGGTCATCGAGTCGTTTGTGAAACCAGCCCACCGTCAAACTGCCAGAGGGGTTGAAGTAATATTCGAGTGAGAAATCCCAGTTCTTCGCTTTGGTCGGTTTTAGATCTGGATTACCGAAGGTGACGGTTTGGGCCGTATCGCTAAAGGACAGCGCGGCGACGTTGTTGGCCAAAGTGGGACGGGCGAAGCCGGTGGTCCAGGAGGCGCGGGCCTTCAGGTTAGGTGTGAGATCGCGCCAGAGGTGGATGCTGGGGAAATTCTGGCTGTAGGTGCCATCATTTTTGTAGGCGATGCTATCAATTTCCGCCGAGCCGACCGGATCGGCCAATTGTTGGGCGGTAGTGGTTAGTACGCGGGCTCGACGACGGCCTTCTCCGGTCGTGTCGGTGGTCTCACGGCGAACGCCGAAAAGAAATCCGTTTTGGCCGATTTTGCCTTGGGCCATGATGTAGTAGCCGGTGATCGTTTCGTTGACTTTATTCGAAGCGGTGCGGCGGTTGTTTTCGTAGTAATATTTGTCTTCTTGCCACAACGCGGGGTTGGTGGGTTGGCCGTTTTGGATGAATTGCGCGGCTTCCCATTGTGGGATCTTGCGGCCCGTTTTAACCGTGTCCCACATCAGAATTGAGGGGTCGGAAGGCAACGCGGTGGTGCCGAGATAGCTCCAGCGGCGATTGACGCGGAAGAGCTCGACGTTGTGATCGCGAATCGACGCACCCGTTTTAAGGTAGGCCGTGAACGCGTTGATCGGGAGGAGGTATTTTAAATTGGCGCGAGCTTCACGGATGAAATCGATATCCAAATTGCCGGATTGGGTGCTGAGGCCGTTGACGGCGGGGCGGTAGTAGTTGGGGTTAGTGAAATCGAGACCGCCATTTTGTATGAAGCGCGGATAAAGGTCGGATTGGGTGCGATCGAGAATCCAGCCTACGCCCGTCTCGCCGTTGGGCCCGACAATGTTGTTGGTCGCTGAGCCAACGCCGCCATTGGGTCCGATAAAGGGAACGTTGCCGAGGCGGCTGATGAGTTGGCCTTCGGCACCGAGGTAGCGGTAGCGGGTGCGGCTCCAGAGACCACCCCAGTCAGCCTCCAAGGGACCAAATCGATGTTCGCCGCCGAAATCCATGTGGCGTAGGCGTTGATCGCGGTTGATGAGGTTAGAGGTTTCGTCGATGAGGGCCGGTGCGGTGGTGGCGGAGGTCGCAGTGGCTGCGGTGGGCACGGCGCGCACGGTGGTGATGCGGTCAGTCCAGCCTGGGACCACGCCGGTAGAAGTGGCGTTGGGGACAGTGGTCTGGCTGCCGGCGTAGGCGCGCGTCTGATATTGGCGGCGCATGGGCTCAGGGGCGTCGTTGTAGATGAGGTTGAGCTTGAGGAGGGAATTGCGGCTCAGGCGGTAGTCCCACTTGGTGCTCAGGCTGCGCTGTTTGCGGTTGTTGTAATTATCTTGGGTGCGGTAGTCCCAGACAAAGGCGGGCTGCGCATTGGTTTGTTGATAATCGCGATTGGTGCGGAAAAAACCGAACGCGTTTTCGCTGTAGAAGGCGTTGACGGAGACGGCGAGATTTTCGGTGTCGCTGCCGAAGATAGCGAATTTTTCAATGTAAGCGGCGTTGAAGAGTGCGTGAGTGCGACGTTGTTCACGTAGGGGAACTTGCTCGGTGAACCAAGGAGCTTGTCGAGCCGTAAAACTGTAGCTGATGCGGCGCTTTTCGGCCTGGTTGAGGGGAGATTTTGTTTTGAAATTCACGCCACCACCTAAAGAATCAACGCTACGATCGGGGGTTTGGCCCTTGGTGAGTTCAAGGGATTCAAACATGTTGCCGGTGAAGGCCGTCATGCGAGTGTTGCGATTTTGTGCGCTAAAAGAGGACATACCGCCGCCATCAATGGTGATGGAAGTCATACCGGCGCCCATACCGCGCACGCTGATAACTTCAACGACTTCATCCCCGGGGTTAGCGAAAGTTACGCCGGGCAATCGAATCGCGAGCTCAGTCGCATTCATATTGGGTAAGTCAGAAAGCGAGTCCATCGAAGCTACGTTTTTGAGGTTATCGGCGTTGCGCTGTTGCGTCATAGCCGACGACAAGCCCTCTTTGATACTAGCTACCTTAAACGCATCTAGCATCATCACCGAGCTCGTTAGTACGAAGTCACGCACGGCGGTTTGACCTGCACTCACCACTACTGGTAAAGTCTGGCTATCCAAACCGGTATAGGTCACGAGCAGCTCGTGCGTGCCGGATGGAGCGTTCAAAAAATATCGACCTGTGCTGTCGACGAAGGCGCTTAGGTTGAGCGCGGTGATTTCAACTTTGGCGCCGATTAGTCCGTTGCCGGTGGCCTTATTGGTCACGGTACCGACGATGACACCTGCGGCCGAGGTCGGGGCCTTGTTATCCGCGGCGTGCGCGCTGGGTGCCAGTGAGGCTTGAATCATTGACAGGGCAACGCCGAGAACGGCGATTTGAGTCAATTTTCGCGCAATAGGTTGAAACGTGGATATGCGGTAGCTGTGCATAATCATATCAGGGGTGTTTGATTTGGGGTGGGTTAAGTAGGACGTACAAACTGAGCTCTGTGCTAGTGTGTATTAAACTGGAACGAAACTTAAGTTAGGCTCCAGTTAAAAATTGAAACAAGGTGGTGACGTATGCCGGTCTCAGGCGGCCCATTGGAGGCTATCGTAACTAAGATAAGCGCCCGTCACATCAGCCGCTGAAGGGGAAAATTTTGAAAAACTGTAGGAAGAAAATACCCGCGATAAAATAACCCAACGTTGTAAGCATCTTGGCTTTGCCCAGGCCGATTGCCAAGATCGCGGCGGCGATGAGCCCGAGACCAATACCTTCCGCGATACTGAAGGTAAGTGGGATGGCAAAAATAGTGAGCACTGCCGGGGCGGCGATTTTGAAGTCGGTCATATCGATCTCAATTACCGACTGCATCATGAAAATACCCACCACGACGAGCGCAGGCGCGGTGGCCGCGGCGGGCACAATCAATATGAGTGGAGTGAAAAAAAGTGCTAAAAGAAAAAAGCCCGCAGTGGTCAGCGACGTAAGACCCGTGCGTCCACCGGCTTCTACGCCCGATGCTGATTCGATGTAGCTAACAACCGTTGACGTGCCAAATAGAGCGCTGGCGATGGTTGCGAGCGAGTCGGCTAGCAATGCCCGGCCGGCTTTTGGTAACGTGCCATCAGCCGCCAACAATCCGGCGCGTTTAGTGACGCCAATAAGCGTTCCGATATTATCGAACATGTCTACGAGCAAGAGCGTCAAAATCAAAGGCAACGCGACCGTGAAAGCGGTCCAACTCGTCAGAAAATTAAACGTAAGTTTGAAGAAAACTGGGGCCGGCGAATGCGGCGCGGCGATCAGTGCGCTCGGCAGTTGCGTGACCTTCGTTCCACCTGCCGCTGGCACGAACACGCCGATCAGCGTGATTACAGCGATACTGATCACAATCGCGCCGGGGATACCGCGGGCCACGAGTATGATCGTCAAAAAAACACCAGCCAGACAGAGCGCGACCGGCCCAGAAGCGAAATCGCCTGCACTTACAAACGTTGCTGGATTAGCCACTATCACACCTCCGTTTTTCAAACCGATGAAGGCGATGAATAAACCTATGCCGCAGGTGACGGCGATTTTCAATGCATGCGGAATAGCAGCGATAATTTTTTCACGGATGCCTGTGAGCGAAAGCGCGAGAAAAATGAGGCCGTTGACGAAAACCATCCCTAGCGCTTCGGACCACGGTAGACCTTTGCCAAGGACGATGGTAAACGTAAAAAATGCGTTGATGCCCATACCCGGCGCCAACGCGATGGGATAGTTTGTGAGCAAGGCCATGATCGCCGTCGACAGCGCGGCGGTGAGTGCGGTGACGGTGACAAGCGCGCCTTTGTCCATTCCGGCGTTGGCGAGAATCGCCGGATTGACGGCAAGAATGTAAGCCATCGCGGCGAATGTGGTCAGGCCGGCTTGGAACTCACGGGCAGGGGTGGTGCGATTGCGGTCGAGTTGGAAGAGACGTTGGAGCATGAGGAGTAGACTAAGGTTTATAAATTGAATCGTGCGCGGCAATGAGCGAGTTTCATGCCGTGCCTCGTGTTATCGACAGCCATGTTCATCTTTATCCCGATGAGATCAATCGGGCTCCTGTCTCCTGGGCGGAGGCCCACGGTGAGGAACTATGGGCGCGAATGTGCACGCGGCGCCGTAAAAATGACCGGCCGGTGCAAAATTTTCCGAATGTGGATGAACTCTTGCGCAGTATGGATCGAGCTGGTGTTGAACGCGCGGTGTTGCTCGGTTGGTATTGGCTGCGAGCGGAGAATTGTGCGCTACAAAATCGTTTTTATGCCGACCTCGTACGCCGTCATCCCGATCGCCTAAGTGCGTTTGCGACGGTGCAACCGGCTGCCGGCGCGGACCAAGCGGTGGCGGAGTTGCACCGCGCCCGAGCTGAAGGTCTTAGTGGTATTGGTGAACTCTCACCTCATTCACAGGGGTATGCGATGGAGGGCGCGGAATTCTACGCGGTATTGGCCTGCGCTAGAGAATTTAACTGGCCAGTAAATCTACACGTGACTGACGCGAATGGCCCGATTTATCCGGGACGCATCGAGACGCCGCGCGAGGATTTTATTCGTCTCGCGCGAGCGTGGCAAAACGTGACTTTGGTGTTGGCGCACTGGGGTGGCGGCGAGCCCTTGGGTGATCCCAATACGCTGGGATTTGAACGCGTTTACTACGATACGGCTGCCTCGCCTTTACTTTACGACGCGTCTATCTGGAGACGATTTATAGATAAAGTTGGAGCGGATCGCGTTTGGTTTGGCTCGGATTTCCCCTTGAATAATTATCCTGCAATTGAAGCGGAGCCGGAAATGGTACGTTTGCTGTCCGAAGTTCAGGCCGCAGGTTTCAGCACTGCAGATAATAATTCGATTTTGTTTCTCAACGCAGCACGCGGAATCGGCGCAAAATTTTAAGACAACTGGTGGGAGTTAAGCTCGCCGAAGCACTGGAGATACGCGCAAAGTGATGGAATGCGCTGGTGCGTCATTTTTTGTGGGATCGTGGCTCTGGTCCTGTTGGGGCTAGGTTGTGCACGCCCGCATGAACCCAAGCCACTTCCGCCCCTGCGAGCTGTGACCTTGCAGACAGATTGGTTTCCTCAGGCCGAACACGGTGGGTTTTATCAGGCCTTAGCCAAAGGCTTTTATCGCGATGCCGGTTTGGCGGTCGATCTACTGCCCGGTGGACCTGGCGCAGGGATCAATTTACGCGTCGCTAAAGGGCAGGCGGATTTCGGAATGAATCGCAGCGATGATCTAATTGTGGCGGCCAGCCAAGGATTGCCTGTGGTAATGGTTGCGGCGGTTTTGCAGCACGATTCACAGGTGTTGCTTGTCCACGAGGCCAGTCCTGTAAAAACTCTCGAGGACCTTGCTGGTCGGACCGTCACTGCTTCGATCGGTATGGCCTGGATTCCATGGCTGAAAAAAACTCGTGGAATCGAGTTTTCATTACGGCCTCAGACTTATGGTCTGGCAGGTTTTTTTAGCGATCCCGAGGCTATCCAACAAGGATTAGTGACCAATGAGCCCTATTTGGCTCGCGAAAAAGGAATTCCAATCCGCACGCTGCCTCTGCGAGCGGCCGGACTTGATGTCTACCATACTATTTTTTGTCGGCGTGAATTAACGCGGACTGAACCGAGTGTGGTGAGGGCTTTTGTCCTGGCTTCGATTCGTGGTTGGCAGGATTATCTCGAGGGCGATCCAGCCCCGGCTCATGCGTTGATTTTAGAGCGTAATTCGCAGATGACGCGGGCATTTTTGGATTTCTCTCGAGACGAGATTCGATCGCGTGGGTTGGTCCGCGGTGACGCTGGGCTCGGCGAAAACATAGGCCTTATCGACCTGCAACGCATCCGAGATCAGATTGATAAATTGTCCCAGTTAAAAATTCTGCGTGAAGCTCCTCTGGTTGATACTGTCGCGACGACGGAATTTTTACCTCAAATGGTGCACTAAAAGTTTGGCAACGCGGCCGGTCACCGTGATTTTCAATTCATGAATCCCGAAGCCAAACTTGCCGAACTCGGTCTTACGCTCCCGTCTCCACCCGCAGCCGCGGGAAGTTATGTGCCGACGGTGCGCACGGGCAATCTCCTGTATTGTGCTGGCACTATCAGCGCACTCAACGGCCAGGTGACTCATCTCGGCCAAGTCGGTAAAGAACAGACCGTGCAGACGGCGAATAAATCGGCTGAGATTTGCGCCTTAAATACGCTCGCTAACATCAAGGCGGCGGTCGGTTCGCTCGATCAAGTCGCTCGGATCGTCTTCGTGAGCGGCTTCGTCAATGCCGTGGATGGTTTTAGCGAAAGCCCAGCGGTGATTAATGGCGCCAGTGATCTTTTCGTGAAAATTTTCGGCGAAGCGGGTAAACATGCCCGAGCTGCGGTTGCTGTGAATGGTCTGCCGCGAGGCTCCACGACTGAAATTCAGGTTGTGGTGGAACTAAAGGCATAATCGCACGCTTTTGTATCTTTGGACTGGCAGCGCGCGTGGAAACGCGTGCATTGGTTATTTATGTATTCAGTCCTAGTTGTTACGGCGTTGTTGATGCTTGTTCGTCTAGCGGGTGAACTCCTGCTATCGGCGCTCAATCGAGTGGAGGTTAGACGTCATGCGAATTCCGCACCGCCAGCCGTGGCGGCGATCATGGATGCTCCGACCTATGCAAAGTCGGTCGCTTATACGCTCGAGAAATCAAGATTTGGGGCGATCACAGAAATTTTCGACACGTTCGTCCTCGCGCTCGTGCTTTTTGGCGGAGTTTTGCCGCTGATCTACGTCCACGTTGCGGCTTGGGGTGCTCCGGGGGCAGTCTGGGACGATGCGCTTTTCATCTTAATTGCCGGCGTGTTGCTTTCGATTCCTGCGCTCCCTTTTGAATGGTGGGCCCAGTTCCGATTGGAGGCCAAATTTGGTTTTAATAAGAGCACGCCCGGTCTGTGGGTCTCCGATAAAATCAAAGGCTTCGTGCTGATGTTTGTAATCGGCTTCCCGCTTTTGTGGGCGTTGTTGTCGCTTGTGGGTTGGGTGGGGCAGACGTGGTGGCTTTGGGGTTTCGGACTGATTTTCGGCTTCCAGTTATTGATGCTGATTCTTTATCCGAAATTAATTTTACCGTTGTTCAATAAATTGACGCCCTTGCCTGAGGGAGAATTGCGCACGCGGTTGCTGGCACTGGGCGATCGCACCGGTTTTCGCGCGGCGACAATTCAAGTTATGGACGGCAGCAAACGTTCAGGCCACTCCAATGCATTTTTTACCGGTTTCGGACGGTTCCGCCGTATTGTACTTTTTGATACTTTAATCGCACAACTCAGCGCCGAGGAGCTTGAAGCGGTCTTGGCGCATGAGATCGGGCACTATCGACGTGGGCACATTCCCAAAATGATCGTGTTGAGCGCAGTTTCGATGTTCGTCGCTTTTGCGGTGATCGCTTGGCTAGCACATAGCGATTGGTTCAATCTTACCTTTGGTTTTCCGGCGGGTGAGTTGGCACCGGCGTTTCTTTTGTTTGGGTTATTGAGCGGATTAGTTACTTTCTGGTTTTCACCGTTGATGAATGTGCTTTCGCGCAAACACGAATTTGAGGCCGATGCCTTTGCTCGAGATGCGATGGGAAGGGTGGAGCCGATGGTCGGCGCTTTGCGGAAGCTGGCTCAAAAAAACCTGACCAATCTCACGCCGCATCCTTGGTTCAGCGCGTTTTATTATTCGCATCCAACTTTAGTTGAGCGCGAACGGGCCCTGCAGCAGAGCTAAGGTGTATACCAGCTTTGCAGTATGTTGATTTCACCATCATTAGCCGTGGGGTTCTGCGTTGTTTTTTCGTCGGGTTAATCATGCGAGGATTCTCTTTTTTAAGAGCTGAAGCGCTAACGCTCGCTTTGAAAGTTCACGCGGCGCAAATATGAGCCGGATCGGCTCGGTGCGAAGTGAGTGCTCCCCGAGTGTTGTTTTGGGCAGCTTAGAGTTGCCCAAAAAAAAGAAAGCCGGTCCTTTCGGACCGGCTCATTGAAAAGGACGGATACCTCTAAATTACTTCGCTCCAATGGAGACAGGAATTGTAACTTCACCGGCTCCGTAGCCTTTGAGGAAGAGGCTGCCATTGCCAGGCTTTCCACCTTCGACAGTGATGGTGACGGAGGTTTGGCCTTGGGGCACGATGATCTCTGGCATGATGACACTCTCGGGTACATCCGTAGTTACATCGATGAGGAGGCCGCCGGGAGGCGCGGAAACCGGCACATTGAAGGTGAGCGTCTGGCGATCACCACTGCGTAAGGTCAGTGCGGTAGGGGTGACGTTGAGGCTGCTCGGATCGACTCGGAAGGTGCCTACTGGCGAATTACCAGCTGCGCTGCCAAGCATGACACGGTAGTTTTTATTGGCGTCGATAGCCGGTACATAAAAGCTTAAAGAATTGGGCGATTCGTAGGTCGTTCGAGCTGGAAGATTGTCGAAAAATATGGTGTCTTGGTTGCTGAAGCCGCGACCTAGAACGCTAATGCGAGCGCCGATTGGACCACGATTGACCTCTAAGGAGAGTACGTAGCGACGCACGATCTTGGCGTGGACGATTTCGGTGTAGACTTCGGAATCGGAAGAACCGTTCTGGGTCTCGATTCGGAAGGGAACCAGATAGTAATAGGCAACTTCATCGCGTCCGTTGGGCAGCTGGTACTCGAATTCATAGATGCCGCCGCCAAGACCACTGTTTTTCATCGGAAAGCTTTGGCCATCGATGATGATCTTGGGCGCAATGCTGGAGGCATTGACCGAGGCGCTTTTGGGTGTCACTCGCAGGGTGAACGTGTAAATTTGAGACGGATTCTCTGGCAACGAAGGCGCGGTGAGGTTCGTCAGTACGACGGTGTCACAA
The DNA here is from genome assembly GCA_947452315.1 of Opitutia bacterium. Taxonomy (GTDB): domain Bacteria; phylum Verrucomicrobiota; class Verrucomicrobiia; order Opitutales; family Opitutaceae; genus Tous-C4FEB. The sequence continues at coordinate 34,903 of CANGCX010000007.1, forward strand.
CCGCTCAGCAAGGCGAGGCCTAGCGCGGCAATGAAAGAAAGAAGGATTTTTCTCGCGAGAGAAATTCGGTTGGTATGCATTGGTCGTTTGAGCGTGAAAAACAGATCGGTTAATTTCGGCAAGTAATGAGCGCCTCCGACACAGCGCAAGCCAAAGGTGTAGATGGGTCTCCCCTAGGACTCTACGTGCATGTGCCGTTTTGCGCCTCGACCTGCGATTTTTGTGCGTTTTACCAAACGCAGCCAACCGCGGAAACTGTTCTCGGTTTCCTTGATGGAGTGAAGGCCGAAGCGACGCTTGTGGATTGGCCGCGTCCAATCACGACGGTTTTTTGGGGTGGCGGCACACCAGGGTTACTCGCTCCACGCCAAATAGAAGTATTAGGAGCTACCTTGCGTGAACGTTTTCGGGGCGAGCCGCAGGAATGGTCGGTAGAGTTGGCTCCAGCATCGGTCACAACCGAACGTCTGGCGGCGTTCAAGGCGATTGGCGTGACGCGCATATCGCTCGGGGTACAAAGTTTTTCGCCGGCGCTACTAGAGGGACTTGGCCGGCAACATACGCAGGAGCAAATTTATCGCGCGCACGATCGTATTCGTGCAGCAGGATTTCGAAGCGTTAACTTGGATTTGATGTTCGCGTTGCCGGGACAAGATGAAGCGAGTTGGCTGTCGGATATCGACGCAGCGGTGGCACTCGCGCCGGATCACCTCTCCACGTATTGCCTGACATTTGAGGAGGATACGGCTTTGTGGGTGAAGCTTTCGCAGGGCAAGGTGAAGTTAGATAATGAGCGTGAGGCGCGGCTTTACGAGGAGACGTGGGCGCGGCTCGCACAGTTGGGATACCCTCAGTACGAAGTATCTAATTTTGCCCGACCGGGACATGCTTGTCTGCATAATTTGAACACTTGGGGCATGCATGAGTGGATCGGCCTCGGTCCCTCGGCCGCCTCGCAACATTCGGGCTGGCGTGGAGCTAATGTAGCCGATCTGGCGCTGTGGCGCGAGCAGGTGGGCCGAGGGGAGCGGTTGACGGAAGACCGAGTGCCACTGACGCCTGCATTGTTGGCTGAAGATGCTTTGGTTTTTGGTCTGCGCAAGAACGTTGGTGTTGATCTCGCACCATGGTTTTCGCGTTGTCCCGAGGCGCCTTGGCCCGTGGTAGAGGTCTTGGTCGAGCGTTTGGTGGCTGAGGGTTTGGCTAAACGCGAGGGCTCCCGATTTTGGCTGACGAATCGCGGGCGATTGCTCGCCGATACGGTTGGCGCCGAGATCATGGCTGCGTTTGAAATCGAATCTGAGAAAATACTCTTATGAAGCTGAAGACGTTGTTGCGCACTGCGACGCTGTGCTGGGGTTTGACAGCGCTAGCGCAGGCCCAGCGGGCGCTGGTTTTGCAGACCGATTTTGGTCTTAAAGATGGCGCCGTCGCCTCGATGCGAGGGGTGGCTTTCGGGGTTAGCTCAAAGTTAGCAATGTTCGACCTCAGTCATGAGAACACGCCGTTTGATATTTGGGAGGCCGCATATCGTTTGAAACAGACAGTCCCGTATTGGCCGGCTGGCACTGTCTTTGTTTCTGTCGTGGATCCGGGCGTGGGCACGGAGCGTAAGTCGATTGTGCTGGAGACTCGTACAGGCCATTTTTTTGTCGGGCCAGACAATGGCACGTTTGCTTTGGTCGCCGAGGAATGTGGTGTTCTGGCGGTACGTGAGATCGATGAAGCGAAAAACCGCCGACACGGTTCTGAGCGCTCATACACGTTTCATGGGCGTGATGTTTACGCATTTGTCGGTGCTCGTCTGGCGGCGGAGGTAATTGCGTTTAAGGACGTGGGACCGCAATTAGCTTCTCGAGTTGTGACGCTAAACTATGAGCGGGCGCGGTTGGAGGGTGCGGTTTTGGCGGGGACGATTCCCGCGCTCGATTATCAATATGGCAATGTGTGGACGAATCTCGATGAGGACCTCTTTGCGCAATTACATCCAAAATTTGGTGAACGGTTTCGCGTCAAGATCATGCAAACGGGGCATGAAATTTACGATGCAGAATTGCCTTACGTGCGATCTTTTGGTGATGTACCCGAAGGCTCGCCGTTACTTTATCTCAACAGTCTCATGAACGTGAGTTTTGCACTCAACATGGGAGATTTTGCCAAAACTTATCATGTCGGGCGCGGTGCTCAGTGGGCTGTTCGAATTGAGAAAATCTCTAGTCAAATCCGAAAGGAAAACCCATGAATATTTCAGTTTTTTTTACGCTAATGATGCTTGTGACGGCGTTCGGTTTTTCCGGGTGTCAGTCTAAGGTGTCGGCGGATTATTCACCCACTCATGCGCGATTGTTTCTTGAATCGACGGATGGCCGCGGCCCAACAAAGACATTGCCGAAAAGCGGAGTGATGATTTCGATCGGCACGCAAGCGATGATCACGGAGGGCGATATTGTGAACGCCGAAGTGGCCCAAGTAGATCTTGGTCGGTGTCTGATGCTGCAACTGACGCCGGCGGCGACGCGTGATCTTTATCGGCTCACGGGATCTAATCAGGGTAAGCGTCTCGTACTGACACTGAACGATGTTCCAGTTGGCGCTCGCAAGATCGACGCTCCTTTCACTGAAGGCACATTGTTCATCTTTGTTGAAATGACGGATGCCCAACTCGAAAATTTAGTACGCGATTTGAAACGCACCTCTTTTGAAATCCAGAAAGACATCCAACGTAAATCATGAATTGCCGCCTGCTGAGTTTTTTAATTTTGGTAATGCTAGCTGTACGTGGTTTCGGAGCATCCCGGGTCGAGTTTGTGTGGCCCACGCCCCATCAAGCCTGGAATGAAGGTAAACCAGCGGCTAGTTTTCTTCAGCAGGCCGGATCTGGTGATCCGGCGTCAGGCGGCTTCGGCGGCGTACGGAGTGGGGGGACTCATTTTCATGAGGGTATCGATATCGTTCCGCTGTCGCGGGATCGACGCGGTGAGCCGATGGATGAAGTTTTTGCAGCGATGACGGGTGTTGTGCGTCATATTAACAGCTCTGCGGGAGATAGCGGGTATGGGCGTTATATCGTGCTCGAGCATCCAGAAGAAACTCCGGGGGTTTATACGCTTTATGCTCATCTAGCTCGAATTGCACAGGGTTTGCGTGTTGGCACTGTGGTCAAGGCGGGTCAGGTGATTGGCACGATGGGACACAGTTCAGGAGGCTACAGTATCCCAAAGGATCGGTCGCACTTACATTTTGAAATAGGTCTAATGGTTACGCGTGATTTTCAAAACTGGTATGGTCAGAAAAAATTTGGGAGCGCGAATGAGCAAGGGCTTTGGAACGGGATGAATCTGATGGGTATTGATCCGTTGGATTTTCTCGGGCTTTGGCGCACAAAGCGAGTGAACACGTTTCAGGAGTATTTTGCGCAAGTGGAACCGGTCGTCACCGTTCGCATAGCCACGCTGCATACGCCGGATTTTATCATGCGTTATCCCTCATTATTGACCAAGCCCTTACCGCTTGGGCCGGTTGGCGGTTGGGAAATCAAATTCAATTGGACGGGACTGCCTATCGCATGGACGCCTCTTTCAGCTATGGACGTCGCAGGCTTGCCGCGTGATCAGCCGCGTATCTTAAGCGTTAATACTGAGGTCGAGCGCAGGCAACGCAGCAAGACCCTCGCGGTGTCTCGACGCGGTGCTTGGGCGGTGGGCAAGGATCTTGAGATCGTCTTGCAGCAATTATTTGGTCTGCGTTGAGCTGCCTTGGGCTCAAAGGCAGGGATTGCGGAAGGGCTTAGCTCAGTCTCACGATCAAGCTTCATGATTGTTGGGGTTCATCCGCTCGCCGGTTTCGATAAGGTCCTGCACTATCAAGTGCCGGAGCCGATGATCGCGGATACGCAACTCGGCTCGTTGGTACGCGTACCTGTGGGGCGTACCTTGCGACTAGGGATCGTTGGAGAGATTGGGGCTCCGAAGAATTTTCCTATAGAAAAGCTCAAGGCACTCGCTCAAGTGTTGCATCCCTTTCCTGCCTTACCACCTGATTTATTGGGTTTGGCTCGTTGGATGACGGGTTACTATGCGGCTCCTCTTGATGGAATCATTGAAACGATGATTCCGGTGGCGGTGCGCAACGGCGCGGGATTAAAACAGGAGAAACAGCTATCCTTGCACCAGCGTCTAAACGCCGAGGAATTAGCTCAACTCGAGAAACGGGCGCCGCAACAAGCACGACTGTATAAATTCATCGAACAGCAATTTCGTCCGCAGAAAAAATCGCTGGTGCTGATTAGACTCAATGTCACGGCGGCGGTGGCAAGCGCTTTGGTCCGGCGTGGTATTCTGCAGGAAACCACGCTCCGCGTCGAACGCGTCGCTTATGCCGATGATCATGCGCGCGGAGAGCTTGTGGCAGCCCAGCCACCGGAGTTGAACGCAGAACAAAAGGCGGCGGTTGCCGCTGTCGCGACAAAACTCGCGAGCGAGAAATTTAGCGTCTCGTTGCTGCACGGTGTCACGGGCTCGGGGAAAACCGAGGTGTATTTGCACGCCATTGATACGGTCCTGAAATCAGGCGGTGGCGTGGCATTTTTAGTCCCAGAAGTTGCTTTGACCCCCCAGACAGTCGCGCGGTTGCGCGCACGCTTGGAAGCGATCGCGCCCGGTAATAAGTGCGTGGTCTGGCACAGTCATCTTAGTGAAGGTGAGCGGCTCGATGGTTGGCTTGCATTGGCTACGGGTGAGGCCCGGGTTGTGGTCGGAGCCCGTTCGGCGGTATTTGCTCCAGTGAAAAATCTCCGTTTGATCGTCGTCGATGAAGAGCACGAACCTGCCTACAAGCAGGACGAGTCACCCCGCTATCATGGACGTGATGTTGCGGTCATGCGGGCCAAATTAAACGGTGCAGTATGTTTATTGGGGTCTGCTACTCCATCGCTTGAAAGTTTTCACAATGCCCAATCTGGGCGTTACCAGTTGCTAGAGCTTAAACAGCGCGTCGATTATCGGAAATTACCGCATATCGACGTGGTTGATATGAAGATTGAGGTAATGAAGCAGCGCGGTCTGACCACGCTCTCCCGCAAACTTGTAGACGCGATGCATGCAAGACTAGAGCGCCGCGAACAGACGATATTATTTATCAATCGTCGCGGATATTCTTCCTCGATGCTGTGCACTAAGTGCGGCCACACCGAGGAATGCCCGCATTGCTCGATCACAATGACCTACCACCGCAGCGACGAAACGCTTCGGTGTCATCTCTGTGCCGAACAGCGTGCAGCGCCCACGCGCTGTCCGGCGTGCGGCGCGCCAGAAATACGCTGGCGTGGACTCGGTACGCAGCGGGTAGAAGAAGCTGTTCGCAGGGTGTTGCCGCGTGCCCGTTTAGAACGAATGGACACGGACACCATGAGTAAGAAAAATCGTTTCCGAGAAATTCTCGGCGATTTTCGGGTGGGCAAAATCGACATACTTATCGGCACGCAGATGATCGGAAAAGGACTCGATTTCCCTAACGTTACTTTGGTCGGTTTGATCGACGCAGATATTTCCATGCACATTCCGGATTTTCGGGCCAACGAGCGTACGTTCCAATTGCTCGTCCAAGTCGCCGGACGGGCGGGGCGCGGTGACCGTGCGGGCGAAGTCGTGGTGCAGACGTTTACACCTCAAGCCGAGGCGATCCAATTTTCCCGGCACGCGGATTTTGCGGGTTTCGCGGCTGCTGAGTTAAAGCTCAGAAAAGATTTTAATTATCCACCTTATCGGCACCTCATTCATCATCTATTCCGGGGCCCAAATCCGGAAAAACTTAAGTTTTTTTCCGAACAATGGGCCAAACTGGTTGAAAAAACACTGGGTGCCCGCGTTGAGTTGCGTGGACCCTCACCTTGTCCCATCGAAAAAATCAAAGATGAATATCGGTGGCAGCTCTGGTATTTCGTCAGCGGCGTAACTCAGGTTATTGGCGATCTAACGAAATTGCGTGCCGAGTTTGCTTGGTCTGATGATATCACGCAGGTCATCGACGTTGATCCCGTAAGTCTGATGTAAAACATTCCTGTCTCAATCGACACTTTTCGAATAGAATTTTTCTACACTTTTGCTGCTTCACGCATGAACACTTTCCAAAAGCCGCTCCGTATTTATTTTATGGGCATCTGTGGCACGGCGATGGGTAACGCCGCACTGCTCGCACGAGCTGCCGGCCATGAAATTTCTGGGGCAGACACCAGTGTTTATCCCCCGATGAGTACCGTGCTCCAGGCCGCTGGTATTACCCTGCACGAAGGTTACGAGGCGGAGCGGTTAGCGCGACTAGCCCCGGATCTTACTGTGGTAGGAAATGCGATGTCTCGAGGAAATGTGGAAGTCGAATGGTTACTTGATACACGGTCTTTGCCTTTCACATCCTTGCCGGCATTTTTGGCGGACTTTGTTTTAAAGGGACGAAGGAATATCGTTATCGCGGGCACGCACGGTAAAACGACTACGACTGCCCTTACCGCTTACTTGCTGCGTACTGCGGGACGCGACCCAGGTTTTCTCATCGGTGGAGTTCCGCTCGATCCTCCGGTTGGCAATTACCTAGGCTCAATCAAGGATCCCTTTGTGATTGAGGGTGACGAATACGATAGCGCGTTTTTCGACAAGCGGAGCAAATTCATCCACTACGCTCCCCATATTGCTGTAATTAATAATCTCGAGTTCGACCATGCGGATATTTTTCGCGATCTGGCAGACGTACAACGGACATTTTTGCATTTAACGAGAATTGTCCCTCGTACCGGCTATGTCGTTTTGAACGGTGATGATGTTAATATTCAGGCCTTAGGGCCTTTAAGCTGGACGCAGGTAGTGAGGGTCGGAATCGGGGAACACAATGATCTGCGTATTCAGAATTTTGTGGAGAGTGCTAGCGGCGTTAAGTTCTCGCTGTTTTGGCGCGGACAACATTGGACGGATGTGTCTTGGTCGCAGTCTGGGATTTATAACGCTAGGAACGCAGCTATGGCTTCGCTCGCCTCGGCGCTGGCGGTTTGTCCTGAAAATCCGACTATATTCCCGCTTCATGCGTTGGCCTCTTTTCGCGGGGTAAAACGACGGCAAGAGATTTTAGTCAATACGCCGCAGCTCACTGTGATAGAGGATTTTGGGCATCACCCGACTGCACTGGCTGAGACGTTGCGTGCTTTCCGGGCGCGGTATAAAGGAGCGCTTCTCACTGCGGTATTTGAACCTAGAAGTAACACCGCCCGGACTAAGGCGATGCAGGCAGGCTTTGAACAGGCTTTGGCTCTGGCCGACGAAGTTTATTTAGGCGCGGTAAATCGCCCTGAAAAATTAAAAGTCGAAGAGCGATTTGATGCAGAAACGGTCGTTCTGAATCTCCAGCGGGTTGGAGTCCGTGCGCGTACGGCGGTAAGTAATGTTGAGCTTTTGGAGTTGTTGAAAACTGAAACGTTGCCGCCGGCGACATCACGAGTTGTGGCTTTTTTTAGTAACGGTTCGTTTGATGGAATTGTGCAGGGCTACGCAGCTGCAGTTCGCGTCTAACGAGAGGTATTTGCTTTCATTTTGTGCGAAAAAACCGCGCTATCCCACAGGTTGGGGCGGCGCGGTTTAATCATTTATAATGACGATTTTTGGTCGGCACCATCTCCTCAGGGCTAAGCCACTTGATTCAGCTTCAGCTCCTCCAGGTGGGAATTTTGATCTTGGTGGCGTTTGACTTTAAATAGGCGGGATCGACGGCGAAGCATGCGATCGAGTTTGTCGACCAACAGCGAGACGGCCTTGTGGCACTCGTCGGATTCGACCATAGCGTTCATGTCGGGGCCTTGGATGGCGATGTGGCCTTTGGCTTTGAAACGAGTGCCAACGGTCTCTTTGGGGTCGCATTCTAGCTCGACGCGGAGACGCACGATGCGCTCCTCGTGTCTAAACAACTTTTCCGATTTCTCTCGGACAAACGTTTTGAGCGACGGAGTCAGCTCAAGATGGATGCCGGAAATAATCAGTTCGTGGTGGTTTTGTCTGTTCATGTTTCTGCGTATGTTTTGGTTTACCGCAGTCGGCCGGATGGTCGGCTGTCGAAAAGTTCAAAATCAACTACCCATCCCATGGCCCCGTTAAACGAAGCGCTGAAGGATTTCACGACCGTCATTGTGACGGGCGGATCTTCCGGTATTGGAAAATCTTTCATCGAACGGTGCTTAGCGTTGAACCCCGCTTTAGTGGTTTGCAACTTATCTCGGCGCGAACCGCAGCTGGATATAAGCTCGATTAAGCTGCGGCATTTCCCCTGCGACCTCGCTCAGTCCGACGTTTTAAAAGAAAAAGCCGCCGAGGTTGAGGCATTTTTAAAAATAGCTGCGCCCGAGGGCCAGGTGCTGTTGTTGAACAACAGCGGTTTCGGGGCCTACGGGCATTTTCCGGAGCCCAACATCAGGCACCTTACGGAAATGATTGATTTAAATGTGCGTGCGGTCGTCGAGTTGACAGGGCTTTTGCTCCCATTGATTCGAATACGCGGCGGTGTCATCGTGACCGTAGCTTCGACGGCGGCGTTTCAACCGACGGCTTACATGGCGGTGTATGGCGCGAGTAAGTCTTTTGTCCTGCATTGGAGTTTGGCTCTAAACGAAGAATTGCGCGGCACTGGCGTGCGCGCCTTGGCGTTGTGTCCGGGCCCTACGGCGACCGATTTTTTCCGGCGCGCGGGTTTACAGCAGGGCAGTGTCGCAGATAGTCTTAGCATGACGTGCGATGAAGTGGTCACGGCGACGCTTCAAGCCCTTGCTGCTGGTCGCAGTCTAGTGGTGCCGGGATGGAAGAATAAGATCTCGACGTTTTTTGTTTCTAAATTGTCCAAGCCACTGGCGGCGCGTATTGCGGCGATGATCTTAGCTCGTTTTCGGCTTAAAAAGGTGGTAAGGTGAATTTTGTTCCTCCCGCGGATGGCGGCCAACCAGAATTGAGTTACGATCCGTGGCTTGCTTGTGCTTGGCCCCGACAGGTCACGACGGGGAAAGTACGGATGATAACGCTCGAGGAGTTTAAATCCTGGGTGATTTATGAGGACAATCGCTTGCTCGTTGTAAACAAACCTGGCGACGTGGTGTGCCATCCGTCAAAGGCGGGACCTTGGTCGAGTTTGGTCGGAGCTGCACGGGAGTACACGGGCCTGCCGACAATGCATTTGGTGTTTCGATTAGATCGCGAGACCAGCGGCGTCGTGGTGCTAGCAAAAGACGCAAAGATGGCGAGCGTGTTGCAGACTGCCATGATGGAACGTAAGGCAGGTAAAGTTTACCTCGCTGTGATGTCTGGTGCATTGCTAGCGCCCGTTACGGTGAATCAACCGCTCGGTGATGACCGGGCTAGTCCAGTGTTTATCAAATCCACGGTCGTTGAGGGCGGACAATCCGCGGTTACGCATTTTACACCTCTGGCGACGGCGGGGGCATTTACCTTAGCTCGGGTTGTAACGGAGACGGGACGCAAACACCAGATTCGTGCACACGCGCAGTGGTTGGGACATTCGTTAGTTGGTGACAAAATATACGGGCCGGATGCGCAGCTTTATTTGGACTTTATAACCAAAGGTTGGTCATCAGCTTTGGAGGAAAAACTATTGTTGCCTCGTCAGGCCTTGCACTGCGCTGAGATTGATTTGAGCGCCGTGGGTGCGCCGCAAATTTTTAAGGCCGAGATGGCGGCGGATATGCAGGGCTTTTGCCTAAATCATGGATTAATTGGGTAGTGGCGCTCGTGATGGCCGCGCGATGTGCCGTAATTCGGTGTTCGAGCGGAAAAGCCGACGGCGACTCCAATGTGTAACTGATCGTCGTATGATGGGCGCGCAGATAGATCGCCTCAGGCCATGTTTCCCGCAATAGCGGGTCGTCGATCGGTCGAATAATGCCGGTCGCCGCGGTCGCGCGACCGTCAATCACCGCAGCTTCATCGATGGGGCAACAGGCTCGCACCGCCCCAAGTATCGTTTCAGCGAGGCTGGGGCGCTGGTGTGGATTTAATTCGTAGAGATAGTAGCCGGTGGACTCCCAGTCTTCATGAACGCAGAGCGTGAGGTGGAAAAGCGGTTGGCGTTGAAGCCAGCGTATGTGCGCGCGCGTCTCGGTGGCCTGGATGTCAAGAAAGTCGCGATTGAGATCCAGGCCTATGGCATTCTCACGCGTGCCGCGGACTAGTCCGGTAGGGTTCAAAATCGGACATATAAACCACGTCGCGCGTTCATCGAAAAATCCGGTTTCAAGCAGCTTGAGCAGCGTTAGTGGCGGGGCCGGTTCGTCTCCGTGCATGCCTGCGGAAATGTAAATGCGCGGACGTGGACCAGGAGCTCGCTTGGTCAGAGCGATTAAGGGGAATCCGTCGATTTCACCATACTGCTCAACACGGAAGCCAGCCGTTTGACCGGTAGCACGGAAGCGTCTAGCGATATCATTTGGATCAAACGGAGTGGCTTTGACAGTAGACACGTGCTGCTTCTTGCTGACCGTTTTAACGAAGCACAAGCCGCAATCTTTTTCTCTGATCATGTCACAAGTTCGCGTTCGGTTCGCCCCCAGTCCTACGGGTTTTTTCCATATCGGTAGCGCCCGCACGGCTTTGTTTAATTGGCTTTATGCGCGCCATACTGGCGGCGTTTTTATTCTACGCATCGAAGACACCGATAAGGAGCGCAACAGCGAACAGTTCCTGAATGTGATCTATGATTCGCTGCGCTGGCTGGGTCTGAATTGGGACGAAGGCCCGCTAGTTGGCGGTGCTTTTGGTCCTTATCGCCAGAGCGAACGCGCGTCGGTTTACTCGGAGTATTTACAAAAACTCAAAACAGCTGGACGCACTTACGAGAAAGACGGCGCCGTGTGGTTCAAGCTGCTCGGTGAGCGCTATGAAGTTTACGACGAGCATCGCAAAAAGACGGTCACAAAGGTGAAAGTGGCTCCGACGGCCATCGAAGATCAAATCCGTGGTCACGTGGAGCGTCTCGAGGATGAAGACTTTGTTATTGTCCGTTCGGATGGAAATCCGGTGTTTCACTTCGTGAATGTCGTCGACGACATCGCTATGCAAATCACGCACGTGATTCGTGGTGAAGATCACCTGTCCAACACCAGTAAACACGTCGAATTGTTCAAGGCCTTCGGTGCGCCCGTGCCGGCGTTTGCTCACATTCCGCTAATTCTTAAGCAAAATGGCCCTGGGAAAATGTCGAAACGTGACCAAGGCGCTTTGATCGAGGAATATCAAAAGCGGGGCTTTTTGCCTGAGGCTTTGGTTAACTTTTTGTGTCTGCTTGGTTGGAACCCGAAGGATGATCGCGAGAAAATGCTGATCTCGGACGTGATAGAATTGTTTGATTTGCCTGGGGTTAATCAGAGCAACGCGCGTTTCGACGAGAAGAAACTAGCGCACATGAACATGGCTTACTTGCTTGCTTTGCCGACGGAGCGATTTGTCGCTGAGGCGAAGCTTTTTTTCCAAAAACATCCCGCTGGCGTGGCTGCACTTGCGCAACCGGAGGTTTTCCGTGAGGTGATGTTGCTTGCTCAGCCGAAGATTAAAGGTTTTGAGGAGTTGCCGGCTTACACGGGCTATTTTTTTAACGAGGACTTTGTGCTCGATCCCAAGGTTAAAGATAAAGTCATGGCTAAACCTGAAGCAAAGACACGACTCGGTGAATTGATCGCTGCACTGCCTTCGATGGATTTATCTAACGATAGTGCCATTGAAGAAGCCATTAAGCACTTAGCCACGAGCAACAGCCTTGGCTTCGGCGATTATCAGGCCGTGGCGCGACTCGCGGTCTCAGGCACTAACGCTGGCCCCAGTATCACCAGTATTTTCCGGGTGCTGGGAAGAACTCGCGTTGAGCAACGCCTTTCGAGGCTACTGGCGCTCTCATGAGCTTGTGAATTATTTCTCGGTGCGGGTGATCTCCGCTGTGCCGAAGCCGACAGTGATCGTTTTAACGCCTACCGTGTAGGAAACCGTGGGCGTCGAACCGTGGGTATCGAGTTTGAACTCGATGGGCTGGCGCGCTGAATTCAGCTCGCCGGGATAAAAGACGGCGGCGATGAGATTTTCTTCCTGGGGCGCTTTGATCAAAGTACTGAAATAAGGGGCCCAAGACAGCGAGGCGTCCTGCGTAACGGGTAAATCTGGTTGGCGGCCCTCTGTGAGCGTGAAATCTCCAGCAAAGAGCGCCTGCATGGTCATCGTGCTATTGCGCGCACGTGCGGTGGGGGCTTCAGCGGTGGCGTAGCGGTGTTCGCCGTTTTTGGTTGGAGTCGACGCACGTTTTGTAGAGCTGGCTCGAGCGCGAGGGGCTTCCGCTGCAGTAGTATTTTCAGCGGCCGCGCGAAGCAGTACGTGATTATCTTTGATCGTCGCTTCCACTCCTGTGTGGAAGCGTACTTCGATATTGGCACCGATGGCGCAACGAACGCGATCGAGTACGACGACGATGTTATTTGCTTTGTCCAAGACGATGGATCGCTGCCACTGTTTTAGCTCTTTGCCGGGATAGGCGCGGGTTGGGTCCATGCTAACAGCGGCGAAAGAGGGGGCGGATTGGTAGTGCGTGATTTTGCCGCCGATGTCTGATTGCCATGGTTGGTCTTTGAGTTTGGCGCAGATTTGTTCCTCGCCGTTGACCATGACTACGTTGTGGCCGGAGGTCCGGGCTTGGAGATAATCCCAGCGTAAAGCACCGAAATATTGTTCGTCGTAGGGTGTGCGGGGGACTTCGCCGACGAAGGTCAGGTTATGCCAAGTTAAGTTAAACGTGCCGATGTCGAGGTGCCCATGGTGCGGGTCGTCGTTCATGCCGGCTTTAGTCGCGATGGTTACTGATTCGGGCGTGAAATCCCGGCGCAGAAAAGCCCAGTCGATACTCGGGAAATATTTGGAGGCTTCAGTCGGCGCTTGGGCGACAATGGTGGTCGCCGGCCAGAGTAGGTCGAAAATGCTACCTTGGGATCGCACAAAGGTTTTGGCGTACCAAGCGGCCTGAGGGTCACCGCTTTCTTGGGCCATTTTATTAATCACGTAGGACTCACCTACGGGATTGCCGGAGCCGTCCCCGAAGCCACCGGTAAGACCAAAGAGACCAAAGTCCACAGGATGAGGATAAAGACTGCGATGCTGGAAGAGATTCACCTTCCCGCCGCTCGCGCGTTTGATTGCGTCAATTAAGCGCAGGCTCTCGCCGACACCGTAGGCCCAATAGCCGCGGCCTTCCTGCCAAGCTCCGTCGTTGCCGACGTGTTCGAGCATGTTCCAGACACCTTCATACGAGCGGGCAATGACGTCGGTGAGATGCGGTTCTTCTTCTAGTAGGGTCAAGGCGGCGAGACCCAGGCCGGTATGGCAGATACCCGACCAGTTGCATTTGTAGGCGGAGGCCCACCAGAAATACTCATAATTACCGCGGACGCGGGTGATGGCTTTTTCCAACAGAGCGCCGCGGATGCGGTCGCGTTGGGGCTTTGTGAGGGCGGAGTGAAGCCAATCGTAGATGTAGGCCAAGCGTTGGCTCGTAGCGCTAGCGGTGATATCGTACGAGAAAACGACTTGGTCGTCTTTGGCGCCGTAGGGCCAGACTCGCGGATAAATCACATCAAAGGAATGGGCGGTTTGAATCCAAGATTCTTGTGCACAGACGATATTGGCGTGTTCAAAAGCTTTTCCTACGTAAGCCGTGTCGCCAGTCATTTGGTAGAGAAAGGCCAATGTAAATGCGGCCTCGAGATGTTCAGACACGTAGCGGCGGTAATCGTCGGCACCTACATAGCGGGTGTGGATGATCCGCGGCGGGGCTTCGCGCTCGGCGGTGGCGTGGAGCAAACGTCGCCCTTCAAGAAGGAGTCGTGCAAAGGTCTCGGCGGATTTTGGATCATTTTTGATCCGCGCTAGCATGGCAGGCTTTTCCTCGGCGCTGAAAATCAGGTAAGGATGTTGTCGTGGATTTTGTGCTATCAGGGCCGCAAGTGCTTTGAAATCCGGAGTCGCTGCGCCGAGCATAGATGCGGAGGCGACTAAGAGAGAAAAATAGAGACGAATAGCGTGCATGGTTGGGTTTGTCGGGGTTGACGAGAGCTTGCCGTAGAAGATGCGATCGCAAGCGCAGAATTAAAAATAAAAACCCGCGCTTGGTTGGCGCGGGTCAAGTGTTGCGATGGTAAGCGAGAGCTCGTAGTTATTTTTGACCGGGCGGCTTACCAGCCCAAGCATCGCGTAAGGTAATCGTGCGGTTGAACACGAGCCGTCCAGACGTGTGGTCTTTGGCGTCGGGCGCGAAGTATCCGAGACGTTCGAATTGAAAGCTCTCGCCCAATTTTGCGCCGGCGAGTGCGGGCTCGAGTTTCGCGGTGACGATTTCTAGTGAGTGCGGATTTACGTGTTGGAGAAAATCGTCGCTCGCCCCCGGTTCAGGCACGGTAAATAGGCGATCGTAGAGGCGAACTTCTGCGTCGATGGCCTGCGACGCGCTGACCCAGTGGATGGTTCCTTTCACTTTTTTGTCGGAGTTGGGTTGGCCAGAACGCGTGGAAAGATCGGCGGTGCAACGCAGCTCGGTGATGTGGCCGGCTGAATCTTTTACGATCTCGTCGAGCTTGATAATGCACGCGTATTTGAGACGCACTTCGCCGCCTGGCTTGAGTCGGAAGTATTTAGGCGGGGGCACCTCGGCGAAATCTTCGCTCTCGATGTAGACTTCGCGGGTAAGAGCGAGTGGGCGAGTTGTGGGTGTTTCGTCTTGCGGATTGTTGGTGGCCTCACAGGCGACAGACTCGCTGGCGGCTATGTTTGTGAGCACCAATTTGATCGGCTTTAAGACGGCAAGGCGACGATGGGCTAGGGTGTTAAGTTCGTTGCGAATGGCATTTTCAAAGACCGCGACCTCAGTAAGAGAATCGAATTTGGTCACTCCGAGGCCGGTGACAAAATTGCGAATGGCACTGGCCGGGATGCCCCGCCGACGCAGCCCGGATAGCGTGGGCATGCGCGGGTCGTCCCAACCAGCGACAATTTTTTCCTGCACTAGATGGAGGAGTTTGCGCTTGGAGACCAGGGTGTAGCCGAGGTTGAGCTTGGCGAATTCGTATTGGTGCGGTAGAGCGCGTGGTAGATCTAGGGAACCGAGAAGCCAATCGTAGAGGGGGCGATGATCAACGAATTCCAGCGTGCAGATACTGTGCGTGATCCCTTCCAGGTAATCACTCAGGCAGTGCGCGTAGTCGTAAAGTGGGTATATACACCAAGCGTCGCCGGCGTGGTGGTGCGGTACGTGCCTAATGCGGTAAAGTAAGGGGTCGCGCAGCCAAAGGTTGGGCGCAGTCATGTCAATTTTAGCGCGCAATGAGCGGGCTCCGTTGGGGTACTCGCCGGCCTTCATGCGGCGGAAAAGATCTAAGTTTTCAGCGACGCTACGTGAGCGGAATGGGCTTTCGCGCCCGGGTTGATCCGGCGAGCCGCGATAGCTTTCTGTGTCTTCGGGGCTGAGGTCGCAAACGTAGGCTTTTCCTTTTTGAATCAATTCGAGTGCATAATTGTAAAGTTGCTCGAAGTAATCGGATGCAAAAAACGCTTCGGATTGAGCGCCGGGTGAGGCGGGCGCGAGGTAGAAATCGGGCCGGCCTTGGGAGGTGACCGAGGTAGGTTTTGCGCCTTTGGCTTTGAATCCGAGTTGGGCGTCGGCCCAACCGGCGATCAGCCACAAGACATCGGTAGTAATGGAATCTACATACTCGACGTCTTCTTTGACTGGATTGGTGTCATCGAAGCGCAAGTTGCACTGGCCATTATTTTCTCGGGCAATGCCAAAATTAAGGCAGATGGACTTCGCGTGGCCGAGGTGGAGGTAGCCGTTGGGCTCGGGCGGGAAACGCGTGACGATCTTTGGATAGCGTTTTTCAGCGACGTGGCCGGCGACGATATCTCGAACGAAATCGCTCGGTGTCGGAGGCGTGTCAGGCGCAGTGTTCTCAGCGGTCATAGATGGTTACTTTAAGACGAGTCCCGTAGCGAATCAACGTCACAGTTAGAGGCGCGGGCTTGACGCACAGAAGACCGGTACGCTTCATGGCGACTCGGTCCTGCGAGCGTAGCACAATGGATAGTGTAGTAGCCTCCGAAGCTATTGATCTGGGTTCGATTCCCAGCGCTCGCACCAGCTTTTTTACTTAGCTGTTTTTTTGTTTTCACGCCAGCCGCGCCAGAATTCCACAATAATGGGTACGATGGAGAGGAAAATGATCACGAGGATCACGAGCTTGAAGTTCTTCTGCACGAAAGGTTGGTTGCCGAACCCAAAACCCGTGTAGATGAAAAAATAAATCCAGACGAAGCCGCCGATCGCATTGTAGGCGATAAAACGCGAATAGGTCATCTGACCTGCTCCTGCCACAAAAGGTACGAAGGTGCGTACGATAGGTACAAAGCGGGCGAGGATGATTGCGCGACCGCCGTATTTTTCAAAAAACGCATGCGCGCGTTCTAGATGTTTTTTACGCAGCAAAATAGAATCCTCGCGCTTGAAGACCGCGGGGCCGATCTTCGCGCCGATCCAGTAATTTAATGTGTCACCGATGAAGGCGGCCACAAAAAGCATTAGCGCCATAACATGCACGTTGAGACCAGTCTCGGGTTTGGCGCAAAAGGCACCGGCTGCGAAGAGTAAGGAATCGCCAGGTAAAAACGGGGTCACGACCAGTCCCGTTTCCGCAAAAATGATCAAAAATAACAGCCCATATGTCCAAAGACCATAGCTGGCGATGATCTCGGCGAGGTGCTTGTCGATATGAAGAATGAAATCGATGAGCTTTTTAATGAGGTCGAGCATGGCTGGCTGGGGGCTTTGGCGGATGAAAGATGGATACAAAAAAGGCAGGCAGCGGAAAACTGCCTGCCCATAATTAAAAAGACGTAAGATTAGACGTCAGGCTTGGTCTTGCGGAGGCCGGCGACGCGATCGCCCGCTTTCCACTGGCCGCGCTTCTTGAGCAAGTCGACGCGCTCGAAGCGCTTCAAGACGTTGCGTTTAACGACGAGGCCATTGGAGCCTTGGAGACTTTTATGTTGTGACATGGTGCTTAAAATTGAGGGTTACAACGAATCAAAGGGTCAACTCTGAGGGTTATTCCGGGCCCATGACAAGTATTTTTCTGACACATGGCCGGCTTCGATGACGATCCACTCGGGTGTCGTGTATGGGTGTAGAGCGAGCATCTGGCTTTCAAGCGCTGAGACCTGCTTCTCTAAGCACTTTAAGACCAACCGAAACTCTTGGCTATGCTCTATTTTTGATTCCCATCGATACACCGAGGTGATGGGCCCTTCGATTTGGACACATACGGCCAGTCCAGCGGCGATGGCGGCGTCGGCAAGACGCTCAGCATCTGCACGGGTGGGTACGCTGGTCCAAGCTAACATTAACATCATCAATCTGCTGCCGAAATTTGTTGAGTGATGCAACCCAAGGCTACTACTGGCGGGGAAATTCCCCCTTGACGCCGGTGGCGGGCGGCTTCCATCTAGCCCGCTTTATCACCGTCCGAACCTATTGCCATGCGAGAAGATTACATCAAACAAGCCGCCGCCAAGATCAGCGATCCTAACGTGCTCATCAATCTGGTTTCGCTCCGGGTGAAGCAGCTCAAACGCGGTAATCGTCCGCTAGTTGAGTCTTTAGAAAAGCTTTCGCCCGAAGATACCGCCTTGCGCGAGATCATCGAGGAGAAGATCAGCTACGAGACTATCGGCACCTAATCCGCCGCAGACGCGTACACCTTTTTCTAAGGAAAGGCGGCCCGCGTTGTCGGAGCCGCCTTTTTTGTGCACCTTTATTTACTGAACCGCTGATTCATGGCCGCCAAAAAAAAGGATGCCGCTCGGTTTACCGAGATCCGCAACGCGAAGGCACTACGCGACTATTTTGTCGACGAGCGTTTCGAGGCGGGCGTTCAGCTGCGCGGTACGGAAGTGAAGTCCATTCGAGCCGGACGAGCACAAATTTCTGATTCGTTTGGCCGTATGTTAAACGGCGAACTCTGGATGATGAACGCGCACATTGAGCAATATGCGTTCGGTAATATTTACAATCACGAGGCAAAGCGCACTCGAAAGCTGCTCTTGCACAAACACCAGTTGCGGAAAATAGCCCAGGCACTCGACGCCGGCGGACGCGCACTGATTCCGCTACGAATGTACTTTAAAGACGCCTTGGTTAAGGTTGAGGTCGGTCTTTGCACGGGTAAACAAATTCATGATAAGCGCGACACGTTAAAGCAAAAGGTAGAGGAGCGCGAAGTCAGTCAGGCTATGAAACTCCGCCGCTAATGTCATTGTTGCCCCAAACTGTTACGGTCCGTGTCCCTGGTAGCACTTCAAATTGTGGGGCTGGCTTTGATACGCTCGGGCTAGCACTTGAAGTTTATAATCGAGTTGAATTAACTCTCGCTCCAGGAAATGGGCCGCAACCTCAGTCAGAACCCGACGCTCGTGCTCTAGCCATGGTCGAGGAGGCGGCGGTATTGTTTTACGCTAAGACCGGTCGTTCGGCTCAGGGATTTTCCTATCATATTGAGGGCGACGTACCGCCGGCGCGGGGGTTGGGATCGAGTGTGACTGTCATCGCTGGCGTGCTGGCTGGACTTAATATTTTGCACGGGACTGGCTTGAGTCGCCATCAACTGGTTGAGATGGCGACCGAATTGGAGGGGCATCCCGATAACGCAAGCGCGGGGATTCTTGGCGGGTTTTGTGTGGCGCGTTGCGATCCGGCTACGGGCGTTTATCGCGATACGATCCGTTTCGAAGTGGGCGCTGAAATAGCGTTTGTTGTGGTATCGCCCGCTGTGGAATTACTGACTAAGGAATCGCGGGGTGCGCTGCCGGAGGTTTTGCCTTATTTCGATGCGGTACGTAGTATCAACAGCTCGGCGTATGTAGTTGCGGCTTTTGCCTCGCGAGATTATGCCCGTCTGCGTGATGCAGCGGGTGATTTTATGCACGAGCCATACCGCTTGCCCAAGATTAAAGGCGCTTCGGCGGCAATTGCTGCGGGCCTTGAGGCGGGCGCTTTCGTGGGTTGGTTGAGCGGAAGTGGTTCAAGCGTGCTGTGCGTGGCTTCGGTTGCTATCGTCGGCGAAGTCGGCGCGGCTATGGCTAAAGCATTTAACTCGGTTGGACTAACGAGCGAGGTACGCATGTTGCACGCAGATAACACCGGTTTGCGAGTGGAATGAAATTTTAGTGTAGCCGCCGGCGAGTTCGCCCGATGCTTGCAACGCGAGGTTTCAACGGGACGATAGCGGTATGCTGCATGTTGTGTTATTCCAACCGGAAATCCCTCAAAACACCGGAAATATCGGGCGCATGTGCGCGCTCACGCGATCGCGACTGCATTTGATTCATCCCCTTGGTTATGTGATCAACGATCGAAATTTACGGCGCGCGGGAATGGATTACTGGAAGTCGCTTGATGTGCATGAGCATGCGGATTGGGGGGCGTTTCGCGCGAGCGCAGTCGGTCCGAAGCGGTTGTGGTTGTTTACGACTAAGACGAGTCGGAGTTTCTGGAACGCAACTTATGCCGACGATGACGGCTTGGTTTTTGGAAACGAGGGTAGTGGTGCGCCGACGTGGTTACACGAGGAGTTGGGTGAGTCGGCGCGAGTGACGATTCCACATGCGAATTCCGAACTGCGTTCGTTGAACTTGAGCACGGCGGCCGGCGTGGCCGCTTATGAGGCGCTGCGGCAAATCGGATTGCCGCAGGCGTAAAATGAGACGGCGCAGGCACGCCCAAGCAGAAAAATTTAGGGCAAGTCGGCGAGTCGGACGCAGGCGACTTCGCGGTTCACGCCGTCGGCCATGAGCGCGGGAGCGGCAACCTTACACTGAGCCTGAGCATAAGCGCAGCGAGGGTGGAAGGAGCAACCGATGGGTGGGTTGATCGGAGACGGGGGATCGCCCGCGAGCACGATTCGTTGGCGGGTGCGCTCGGTGTCGGGGTTAGGCGTGGGTATGGCGCTGACGAGGGCTCGCGTGTAAGGGTGGTGCGGTCGTTCGATTACGTCGGCGGCGAGTCCAAGTTCGACTATTTTCCCCAGATACATGACAGCAACGCGGTCGGAAATGTGTTTCACGACGGATAGGTCGTGGGCAATAAAGATGAGCGTCAGATTCATCTTCTTAGTGAGTTGAGCGAGTAGGTTAAGGATTTGCGCCTGAATGGATACGTCGAGGGCGGAGACGGGTTCATCCGCCACTATGATTTTCGGCTCGAGTGCGAGTGCACGAGCTATGGCGATGCGTTGGCGTTGGCCGCCGGAGAATTCATGCGGGTATTTTTGCATGAATCGCGGGGCGAGACCGACGAGACGCATAAGTTCGGCGACACGAGCAGCGACGTCGGCTGGAGCGCAAACGCGATGGACTATTAAGGGCTCAGCGAGTGTCGCAAATACGGTCATGCGTGGGTTGAGCGAGGCGTATGGGTCTTGAAAGACCATCTGTAAGTCGCGGCGGGCGGCTAGTAGTTCGCGAGCCGAGCTGGTGGCGAGGTTGCGGCCATTAAGTACGACTGTACCGCTGGTAGTAGGGACGAGTTGTAGGATGGTTCGGGCTAGGGTGGATTTGCCGCAGCCAGATTCGCCAACGAGTCCGAGTACTTCACCGCGGCGTACAGTGAGGTTGACGCCGTCAACCGCTTTAACTGTGCCGATGTGCCGCTTCACCAAAAATCCCCGCGTAATAGGGAAGTGGGTTTTAACGTCGGTGAGCTTGAGAATAGTGTCAGACATTTTATCGGGCTCGGTTCTTAGCGCGATTAGCTGCGAGCTAGGGTTTCGCCGGCTTGGACTCGAAGGCAGGCTTGCGAGTGTTTGGCATCAATTGCCATTAATTCGGGATTGGTGGCGGCACAACGATCGGTAGCAAATTCACAACGCGGTGCGAAGGCACAACCAGGGATATTTTTTGAAACATCCGGCGGTAGCCCGGGTATTGTGTAGAGTTCAGCTCCTTTAGTCTGAAGCGCCGGAATGGATCGTTGGAGGGCGCGCGTGTAGGGGTGACGAGGGGCTTTGAAGAGAGTGCGGGTGTCGGCGGTTTCAACGATGCGACCAGCGTACATCACTTGGACTCGGTCGCAGAGGCCGGAAACGACCCCGAGATCGTGGGTGATGAAGATGACTGCCATGCCCAGTTCGCGCTGCATTTTTCCGATGAGCTCAAGGATCTGGGCTTGGACGGTGACGTCGAGCGCTGTGGTGGGTTCGTCAGCTATAAGCAGCTCGGGTTTGGTGATAAGGGCCATCGCGATCATTACGCGTTGGCGCATGCCCCCAGAAAACTCGTGCGGATAATAGTGAATACGTTTCGAGGCGTCGTTAATACCGACGGCCTCTAACATAGTCAGCGCGCGGGTAAGGGCCTCGCTGCGTGAGATGTTTTCGTGAATAAGCAGCGGCTCTATGATTTGTTCACTCACACGCAGGAACGGATTGAGCGAGGTCATCGGATCCTGGAAGATCATTGAGACGCGCTTGCCGCGTATGGAACGGGCTTGATGGGGTGAGCAATGCAGAAGGTCGATGCCGTCGAAAAAAGCGGTGCCGCTGACGATGCGGCCTGGGGGCTGCGGGATGAGCCCCATGATCGAGTAACACGTCACCGATTTACCAGAGCCGGATTCGCCGACTATACCGAGAGTCTCTCCGCGTTCGACACTGAAACTCACGCCATCGACGGCGCGGTAAATACCGTTGCGCGTATGAAAATGAGTTCGGAGGTCGTGGACGTTAAGGAGGGGCACGGCAGTTGCTTGATTGGGGAGTGGGTTGATGCGCTAGTCAAACCGTTGGCGGGGTCCCAGATTGATCCGGTTTAAACGGTAGGTTTTTCTTCACCGCAGCGATGACAATCGCGGGGGGGAGATCGACGAGCGCACCGCCGCCAGTCAGCGGGCAACCAGGTGGTTGTAAAATTTGCACGGGGGCGGTAAATACTGGCCCGGTCCTGACCGGATTTGTAGGACCGAAAAGTGCGATGAGCGGAACGCCTAGGGCGTTAGCAAGGTGCATGCCGCCGGTATCGTTGGTGACTAGTAGGATAGATGATCTTAGATGATTAACGTAAGTTGGAAGATCGGTACGTCCGGCCAGATTTGTTACACGCTCGGGATCAAACCCGGCGGCTATTTCATTCGTGATCACGGCGTCGCGGGCCGTGCCGAAAAGTTCAAATGATGCTTCGGGTAATCCAGCGATGAGTGCACGCCAATGAGCGATTGGCCAGCGTTTTGCGGGGGTGTTTTCGGATCCGGGAATCAGGCCGATCCGTTTGATCGGCGAGGTCCGATGGCTGACTAGCGCGGTGCAATCCGAGGCGCACGCGAGCCCGAAATGCCGAAGAAATTTCTCCCATAACTCGAGTTGATGATGAGTGCTTTCTTCGTAGTCGGCAGGGACTTTATAAGTATGCGTTAGCAGGGAGCGGATGCGGCCGGGCCTCAGCAGGCCAAAACGTTGCGGGCTCCGCATAAGCCAAGCTTCGAGATCGCCGCGCAGTGAGTTGGTGAAGAGTAAAACTATATCAGGATAACGCGCGCGCATACGCCAAAAGTGGAGGAAATAACCGAATCCACGTGCCGGTAGGGCTTCGTAATGATCGGCGACGTGCCAGTCACGCACTAGAGGCAAGAATGTCCCAGCGGCAATGAGCGTGATTTCGGCATCGGGTCGGGACTGGCGTAGAGCTCGAAGTAACGGCAAAGCCATTACGACGTCACCAAGCCAGTTGGGTAGGCGTATAAAAATGCGCGTGCGGCGAGGGAGTGCAGCTAATGAACGCGCTTGAATGTCAGCGGCCAGAAAGTCGCGTTTGGCTGCTAGCCGGAAGCGTGCTGTAGGAATGTCTTGATTGCGCCAACGATCATGAGACCAAAGCCAAGAGGCGCAGAGGTTGTCGTCGTTAGTGAGTAGCTGCTCGAGCCAACGGTTAAGCGCGAGCGTGACCCCGGTTGTCGTGTTGTCGTGTGAGATGATCGAGCAGCCGATTTCCACGCGCCAGAAACCCAGGCGTCGAGGGAAAATACCATACACCCGCGCGGAAAATTTCTCGGCCATCAAGCCCGGTAGCTCAGTAGTCGAGCATACGCGTCCGAAGAGCGTTGTGAGCGCGCCTTGCAATCCTGCGTTTTGATCGAACAAAACGCCGATCATACCTTTGCGTCGTAAAATCTTGAGCCCTTCGGCGAAACCTTGTTTCCGCGAAAGTAGCTTCATGCCGAAGCGTTCACGTGATTTGATGATAAAGGCGTTAGCTTCGGGATTATCTAGCGGACGAAAAATCGTCCCGAATTCTGGAAACGGGCCTGGAATTATCAACGGCTGGGCGGTTTGAGCTTCCCAGTAGGCAATGTGCGGCGAGCAGATCAAAGTTGCCGCCGGATCGGAGCGGTGACGGGCAAATGCCTCTAATAGCTCGGGAGCTGCGCATATCATCCCACGTAAGCGGCTTTCGTTCAGATACGGTGTCGCTAGCGAAAATAGACCGGTCTCTATCAATCTGCAGAAACTTTCTCGGGCCATCGTCCGATGCCAGGTTTCCAGGCGGTCAGGGAAGGCGTGGTGGAGATTAGAAATGGCCAAACGCCGCCTCCTTGGCAGGCCAAAATACAGCGTATCCCCAAGTCCAGTTGCGAGCAGACGGAGTAGGGCTTCAGGCGTATGCGCAATGAGCCAACCGAGAGTTTGGAGCAGAAGAGTGAGCACGCGCGCGGGATTTGGCTTTGATTTTGGCCGGAAAAGACCATCAAACGTAACCCTCGCGCAGTTAAAAGCAGATTCTGTTTCAAACAGCGCCAATCGCATGACCGAACTTCTCATCATTAAGCCCTCATCCCTAGGCGACATCGTGCACGGCCTCCAGGTCGCCACAACGTTGAAGGCACAGTGCAAAGATTTGCGCATTTCGTGGATCGTACGTGAGATGTTCGCGCCCTTGGTGCGTATCTGCGAGGCCGTCGACCAAGTTTATGTTTTTGAGCGCACTGGTGGGGCGAAGGCTTTTCTTAAGCTTATGCGCGAAGTTCGTAAGACAAAATTTGATTACGTTTTTGATTTTCAAGGCCTGCTTCGTACCGGACTCATGACCAAGCGCGCCTTGGCCAAGAAAAAATTCGGTCGTACTGATGCGCGCGAAATGGCGGGTATTTTTTACGACGAAAAAGTGCCTTTGCCACCTGATGGACGTCGCAGCCACGCGCTCGATGTGTTACTTCAGTTTTGCCCTATTCTTGGCGTGAAAGCGGAACTCAGTGGCACGGTAAAATTTCGTGAGGCCGAGAGCCTAAATCTAAAATTTGCCGATGGTCGCGGCGGTGCTAAACCGATCTTAATGTTTCCCGACAGTCGCCGCGTGGAGAAACGCTGGGGTGGATTTAAGCAACTCACCGAAATGATTCTCAAAGAAGATCGCTCGCGAAAGGTGGTCTGGGCGGGTAGTAATTACTTGCCGGACCGAAATTCGTTTTCGCCGAATCAATTTCTCAATCTCACGGGCAATACTAGCCTCGTTTCACTACCGGCCCTGATTCGACGGGCCGACTGGGTAATCACTAATGATAGTGGTCCTATGCACCTAGCGGCGGCTCAGGGTGTGCGTACGTTTGGTATTTTCGGTCCCACGGATCCCAGGCTTTTTGGCCCGTATCCATTGAACGGCCCGACCAATTTTGTGATTCAAGCGCCCGTAGGCGACCTTAAGCTACTTCCGGCCAAAGATGTTTACGCGCGCCTCGAACGGGCTCGTGCTCGCTTTACCCGCTAATTTTTACTAACCTATTTTCCGATGCTCGACCCAAAAATCATTCGCGAAACCCCAGATCTAGTTCGCGCCGCTCTCGCTAAAAAACACCTAACAGTCGATCTCGACGCAGTGCTCGCTGTTGATGCCGCTTGGCGCGCTCAACTTCAAGAAGTCGAGCAACTGCGCAGTTCGCAAAAAGCAGCCAATACCGCGATGGCCGCGTTGCCTAAGGGATCTGCTGAGTTTATAGCCAAAGTACAGGAGATGAAAGCGGTTTCTGCTCAGGTAAAAGAGCGGGAGACTCAGCTCAAAGAGACGGAAGAGAAATTCCGTCAGGCGATGCTCTCGTTGCCTAATCTACCGCACGCTTCGGTGCCCGAGGGCCGTACACCGGAAGATAATGTCATTTTCGCGCTCCATGGTTCTCAGGAGGAGTCGTTACCCCATGCGCTGCCTCATTGGGAGATTCCTGGTTTTGAGAAACTTTTTGATTTCGCTCGTGGCGCTAAGGTCACGGGGGCCGGTTTTCCGTTTTACGTCGGCGACGGTGCTCGGATTGTCCGTGCACTTTTACATTTCTTCTTGGATGAGAACGCCAAGGCAGGTTACACAGAAGTCTCGCCGCCTATTTTTGTGAATGCCGCGAGCGCCACGGCCACAGGACAATTGCCCGATAAGGAAGGTCAAATGTACGAGACGTCGGACCCCTTGTACGCCGTTCCAACCGCTGAGGTTCCACTCACAAATTTCTTCCGCGATGAAATTGTTGAGGAAAGTGCACTGCCGATTTATCGCTGCGCTTACACGCCTTGTTTCCGCCGCGAAGCTGGAAGCTATGGTAAAGATGTGCGCGGGCTAAATCGTCTCCATCAATTCGACAAAGTCGAACTCCTGAAGTGGGTTCACCCCGCCACGAGTTACGACGAACTCGATAAGCTGCGCGTCGATGCCGAGCGCTTATTGCAGAAGCTGGGTCTTTCGTACCGCGTACTCTTAATGTGCGGTGGCGACGTGGGCTTTGCGCAGGCGAAAAAATATGATCTCGAAGTCTGGTCTGCTGGACAGAAGCGCTGGCTTGAAGTTTCCAGCTGTTCGAATTTCGAGGCGTTTCAAGCTCGTCGGGCGCAAATTCGTTTTCGCGCGAAGGATAACGGAAAACCCGAGCTCGTTCATACGATCAATGGCTCGGGCTTAGCTGTACCACGAGTACTCGCGGCTTTGCTCGAAAATAACTTACAGGCAGATGGTCGCGTGAAAATTCCGGCGGTATTGGTGCCTTATTTTGGTAAAGAATATCTCAGTTTTGCCTGATTGTTCGGTGGCGTAGTATCGCCTCCATTTTTTGATCATGAAGCGCCGCCCGACTTTATCGCAACGGCGCGCGCAGCGGCTTGCCATGGTGATTGCCCAAGAACGTTTGCAGCCTGCGGTTTTGGATTGGGCCGCTACACGAGCTCCTCGTGAGCGCTGGGGTGTGGCTCTTTCTGGTGGGGCTGATTCGGTAGCGTTGTTGTTGTTGCTTTGGGCGCATTGGCCGCAGCGGCGCAGGCGATTGGTGGCGTTTCATTTTGATCATCGCTTGAGGGGTGCCGAGTCACGAGCAGATGCCGCTTTTTGTCGACGCTTGTGCTCGGCCTTGGGGGTACCGCTGGTGTCAGGCTTTTGGTCGGAGCCGTTGAAAACCGCCGGCGAAGCCGTGGTGCGTGCCGCCCGATTTGATTTTTTTGAAAATGCAATGCGACTGAGACGCCTGAAGGTGCTTTGGCTCGGTCATCAACAGGACGATGTAGCTGAGTCGATGCTGATGCGACTCGCGCGCGGAAGTGGATCGGCAGGTTTAGCTGCGCCGCGGGCGTTACACGAACATCCAGCGGGGCGGATTCATGTGCGACCATTGTTGACGTTGAAGAAGGCTGAAGTGTGTGCAGCTTTGC
>CANGCX010000008.1 GCA_947452315.1 Opitutia bacterium
CCCTGGACTCAAGACCGTTCTTATCACCAACGGCTGGCCCACGAAAATGGTCGACGGCAAACGCGTCGACGACAACTCCGTCTTCGAAGGCGCCGACGCTGTGTTTATCTACTCCGATGGTGGTGCCAACCACATCGCCGTCCAAAAAGACCACCTCGCCGTTCTCGGCGCGCTCGCTAAAAAAGGCGTCGGCATCGGTATGGCGCACTACGCCGTAGAAGTGCTTGCGGAAAAAGGCGGCACCGAATGGCAGGAGTGGATCGGCGGTTACTATGAGACGAAATTTTCCTGCAACCCGATTTGGGAAGCTGATTACGTTTCGCTGCCCGAGCACGCGATCACGCGCGGGGTGAAACCGTTTCGGACCAAGGACGAATGGTATTTCAACATGCACTTCCGCGATGGCAAAGCCGGCGTGAAAGACATCCTCGTCGCCAAACCCTCCGACGCCGTGCGCGACGGTCCCTACGTCAGCCCTAAAGGCCCCTACGCGCACATCCAAGCCGCTAAGGGCCGGCCCGAGACCATGATGTGG
This sequence comes from Opitutia bacterium, assembly GCA_947452315.1. Classification (GTDB taxonomy): domain Bacteria; phylum Verrucomicrobiota; class Verrucomicrobiia; order Opitutales; family Opitutaceae; genus Tous-C4FEB. The sequence continues at coordinate 536 of CANGCX010000008.1, forward strand.
GCTGTCGAACGCGCTGATGGCGGACGCGGCTTTGGTTTCACTGGCGGACATTTCCACCTTAACTGGCAAAACGAGAATCAACGTCGTCTTGTGCTCAACGCGCTTGTGTGGCTCGCCAAACTAGAGGTCCCTGCCGGCGGTATCAACTCCGCGCCCGTGAGCGATGTCGAAGCGATGCAAAATCTCGACGAGAAAAAGGTGAATATGCCTAAACCTGCGCCCGCAGTCGTGCCCGTTTCGGCCACGAAGACTTCGTAATTCGGACGCTCGGGGCAGCGGCAACGGTGGCGGCGGGTCCCAGCGGTCCCGCCCACCTTTACACGCCTTACCTTCACTATTCGTATCGGATTTCGGAGCGGCGCGTTTTGACAGAACGGCTGTCGTCGTCATTTTGGCGTTATGGCTAGCCCGACGTTTTCAATTACCCGACGCGTAGAATTTCATGAGACCGACGCGGCAGGCCTCATGCATTTTTCCAACTTTTACCGCTGGATGGAAGTGTGCGAACACGAGTGGTTCCGAGCGCTTGATCTCGCTATGATGAGCATCACGACCGAGGGCGTGAGGCGAGGTTGGCCGCGACGCGATACCTCGTGTAGTTTTATGCGACCGTTGCGTTGTGGCGATCTCGTGCGCGTAACGGGCACCGTGATCGAATTAAAAAACGTGAGCGTCACTTACGAATTTATTTTTGAAAAAGATCGCGCTGGTAAATGGACCGAAGTCGCGCGAGGACGCATGACAACCGTACACGTGCGACAAGACGCGGAAGGTCGCATGGAAGCCGATCCGTTGCCCGCCAACGTCCGCGCGGCATTTGGTGCGCCACTAACTACCTTCTGAACGCAGGTCGAAATCAGCGATAAAGCAAAAACGCTTTGCGCCGTGCTTCAAACTCTGTGAGGCCGGCACTCCAACCGGCTTTGATCTCGGCGAACGATTTTCCGGCGACAATTGCAGCGAGAGTGGCGTCGTCACCGAGCAAGCGCGTCATAGCTGTAGTTTGGAGTTTTTGCGGATAAAATTTTTGTAGCGCAATAGTGAGGGCGAGACCGACATCAACGGCGTTGCACCGCGTGCGATCAGTAACGATGACGCGGACACCACCGCACGATTTATCTGCGTGTTTGAGTGAACGCGCGGGGCCGGGGTAAAGCGCGGGGCGCGGTGTGAACGTCATGGGTTCAAAACGCACGCCGGGGAGTCCGGCTTGGTTGAGCTCAGTGGCGAGGCGATCGCCATCTATGAAGGGCGCGCCAATTTGCTCGAACGGTTTGAGCGTGCCGCGGCCCATCGAGACCTCTGTGCTCTCGAGCAGGCAAAGACCGGGGTACAACGTCGCAGCGGTTAGACTGCGCATCGAAGGAGAAGGGTTGATCCACGCGAGGCCAGTTTGATCGAGCCAGAGATCGCGAGCCCAATTTTCGCAACGCACGACGGTGAGATCGGCGTCAAAGTGGCGCTCTGCGTTGTACATTTGGGCGAGTTCGCCGAGCGTCATGCCGTGCCGAACTGGCATCGGGTGAAAGCCTACAAAACTGGGTGCGCGTGTCATGACTGGACCTTCGACGCCGACGCCGTTGATTGGGTTTATGCGATCCAAGACGATGAATTTTTTCTTAGCGAGAGCGGCCGCTTCTAGGGCAACGCCTAGCGTAGCGGAGTACGTGTAGAAACGCGCGCCGATATCTTGAATATCGAAGACCAACGCATCGAGATCGCGGAGGTCTTCGCCCTTGGGCGCGTGGGCGCGTAGTACGGCGGCGGCGTAGGCTTCGGCGGATTGGCCGGTGGTGCGTGGCGGCGCAGTTCCGTAGAGGCTGTGGATCGGGAGTTTTGTTTTTTCGTCGACGGAATCGCTCACGGTTTCGTCGGCGTTACCGCGGATGCCGTGCTCGGGGCTGAACAACGCGACGAGTTTCACGTCTTTGGCCGCGTGGAGTAGATCAATGGTTGATCGGCCGTCGCGGTCGCGGCCGGTCTGGTTTGTGATGAGTCCGACGCGCAAGCCGCGAAGACGCGCGAAATCTTCGCGAACGAGTACGTCAATACCATTGAGCACCGCACCGGAGTCGCGGCCAACGGCTTCCGCTGCAAGCGTGGCAAGCGTACGGCGGAGGGGAGCGGTGTCGCCCTTGCCGTCGGGATGGACGCGGTTGGCTAGAAAGATCACGAATGTTTTTGTGCCCGGGTCGATCCACACGCTTGTGCCGGTGAAGCCCGTGTGGCCATAGGAGTTGCCGGCGGGGAACCAGCGACCGCGTGGACCGGAGAAACTGGAATCAATATCCCAGCCGAGACCGCGGCGATTGGAACCGTCGGTTTGCACGCGCGTCATTTCGGAGACGGATGACTCACTCAAGATGCGCGCTCCATCGAGTTGACCTCCTCCGATAAGCATGCGGCTGAAACGCGCGAGATCTGCGGCGGTTGTAAATAGTCCGGCGTGACCAGCGACGCCATCCATCGCGCGTGCGGTGGGATCATGAACTACGCCGCGTGACATTGTGCCGGCCGTGAGTTCAGTCGGTGCGACGCGGGGGTGCTTGGTGGCGGCAGGAACAAATCCAGTGTCACGGAGGCCGAGTGGTTGGAAGATTTCGCGTGAGGCGTAGGCGTCGAGACGGAGGCCGCTCACGATGCGGACGAGTTCGCCAAGGATTATGAAATTGATGTCACTGTAAACGAAGGTGCTGCCCGGCGAACTCCGGAGTTTTTCATCGCAGGCGAGCGCAATGCCGGTTTCGTAGCCGGACCAAGCAGGTTTCAAGTCAACGTCGGGTCTTAGGCCGGAGTGATGATCGAGCAATTGGCGGACCGTGACGGCACCCTTATCGTGAGCGCCGAAGGCGGGCAGGTAACGCACGACTGGAGCGTCGAGCTCGATACGGCCACGCTCGACGAGTTGCATGATGGCTGTGGTCGTGGCTATGACCTTGGTCAGCGAGGCGGCGTCGTAGATTGTATCGGTGCTTATAGGCTCTTGCGCGGGAGCCAAGGCGCGCAGGCCGTAGGCGCGTTGATAGGCTTGTCCGTCGTGCTCGAACCAGAGTACGCCGCCTGGAATTTTTTTGGCGGCGATAGCCTCTGCCACAGCTTGGTCCATGGCGTTGATTTTCTCCGGAAGAAACGGCGCCGCTACGGAAAGCGCAGTTGAGCTAACAAGCAAAAACAAGGCGATGAGACGTCTGGGGTGGGAGCGCATCGGAACTAAGTCATAAGTATCTTTGGCGGTGGGGCGATAAAACTCCTCGCCAAACAAAATTCATTTTTGCGTTATGGCCTTACCCCATGAACACCTATTTTAACCTCGGTGACTGGCTCGTGATTTTGTTGTATCTTGGCGGCATCATTGGACTTGGAGTGTGGTTCGGTAAAGACCAGCGCAACACCCGAGACTATTTTCTAGGCAGCCGTAATATCCCTTGGTGGGGTATTGGGGTCTCGATCGTGGCAGCTGAGACAAGTGCGCTTACGATAATCGGTGTGCCGGCGATCGCGTACGGATCGAATATTTTGTTTATCCAGATGATCGTCGGTTACGTCATCGCGCGGATCATTTTGGCGGTTGTGATGGTGCCGCACTATATGAAGGGCGAGATCTATTCGCCGTATCAACTTCTCGAGCAGCATCTTGGCCGTGGGCCACGGCGCTTGGCGGGAGCATTTTTTCTGTTTTTAGAAACGATGGCGGCCGGCGTGCGCGTGTATGTGGCGTGCATTCCGATCCGGTTGTTGTTGGGTGAATCGGTGTGCAGTTTCGGCGGAGTCGTGGACCCAATCCTCGGGGCTATTTTGCTTTTTGTCGGTCTCTCGCTGCTTTACACCTATATCGGTGGGGTGAAAGCCGTGATCTGGACTGATGCGGTACAATTTGGGCTGTTTCTTGCGGGCGGAGTGTTCGCTCTGTTTTATATTCCCACGTTGATCGACGGCGGTTGGAGTACAGTCATTGCGCAAGCTGGTGCAGCGGGGAAACTCACGTGGTTGAATACAAATTTTACATTTTCCGCGCCGTTTAATATCTGGATGGGGGTGATCGGTGGTACGGTGATGGTGCTTTCGACACATGGGGCGGAACAATTGATCGTGCAACGCGTGTTAGCGTGCCGCGACGTCACAGACGGGCGTAAGGCGCTCGCATTGAGCGCGGTGCTGATCTTCCCGTTGTTTTTAATTTTCCTACTCGTGGGCGTGATGCTCTGGGCTTTTTACCAAGGTCATCCTTTTCAAATTTTGCTTCCGGAGGCACGCCCGGGCATCAAGTCCAATGATTTTATTTTCCCGATTTTCATGATGACCGAAGTGCCGCATATTTTGAAGGGCTTTTTGATCGTGGCGATTTTATCAGCGGCGATGTCGTCGATCAGCTCAGCGATCACGTCGTTGGCGTCGGTCTCGACGATGGATTTCGTTAAGCAGATTGTGAAAGACCGCGACGAGGAATATTTCCTTCGATTTAGCAAAATCTCGACAGTGTTTTGGGCGGCGGTGCTTGTGGGCACGGCTTGGCTGACGCGTGAAGTCACCTTTGTGTTGAATGCGGCATTTTCTCTGCGCGGGCTCACGGCGGGGGCGTTACTTGGCTCCCTGATCATCGCGCTATTTTGGAAACGACTTGGCTCGCGGGCAACTATGGTCGGGATGACCGTGTCACTCGTCGTGATGAACTTAATTTACTGGCCGGTGAACATTGCGGTGACGAAGGAGTGGTGGCTGCACACTTTTGGCGCCGAGGTGTTTTGGCCATGGTTCACTCTGATCGGCGCGGTAGTGACCCTCGGCGTGGCTTGGGTTGTGGCGGGCCTGTGGCCGGAGCGCGTTGCGCGCGACACAGATTAATTTTTGAAATCGGTACCAGGGCGGACCAGGTCAAGCTCCTTGATCCAAATGTTGCGGTAGCGCACATCGTGGCCCTCGCATTGGAGTTTCAGGCCGCCTGGTGCGTCGGTGATGCCTTTGCCGCCATCGTTGCCGCCGTCGATCCCAGAGTTGGGGCCACCCCAGACTTGTTGGATGACTTGGTTGCCGTGGACCTTGATACCGTTAAAATAAAGGGTGACCCGCGCCGGCTCAGTGCGGACCCCGTCCTTAAAGCGGGCTGCACGAAATTGGATGTCGTAAGCATTCCATTGGCCTAGGCCTTTGTAGGCGAAGTAGGGCGAAGGAGTTTCGTTGATGATGGCTCCCATGCCGTGGGTCGTGGCATCGCCGTCACAGATCTGGATTTCGTAACGATTTTGGAGATACACACCGCTGTTGCCGCCTGGTTTACTGACGAGAAATTCGACGTGAAGGCGAAAATCACGATAGGTTTTTTTGGTGACGATATCAGCAGCGCCGAATTTTCCGCCGTCGGCGGCGCGGTCATCAGTCATGAGTACGGCAGTGCCAGGGACGATGGGATCGGGTACGATCTGCCATTTAATGGGTAGTGTAGAGGCGAAGCGTGGGCCGGTCCAGTACGTCCATTTGGCATCCAGGGTTGCGCGGGTGCCGTCGAGGAGCATTTCGGCGCCAGTTAGCGGAGCAGCGCCGACACCAATCTCAGCACGCCCGATCGTTGAAAGTGCGGCAAGGGTAAGTACGATTACAGGTGCGAGAGCGCGAAGGGTTTTTTTCATGGGAGGAAAACGTAATCAGGCTCTGAGCCAGATGTCGGAGTCATCGCCCTAGTTAACAGCGATTTTGCCGGGACTTTTCTAATTTGAATGAAGGTTTAGCAAATTACAGACCGCTAGGGTGACGTTAGCTTTGGTCGAGCTAGGGGGCGGATGGGGAGAGGCTTTTTGTGTAGAGATATTACGGCAGCTGGAGCACGCGAGCCATCTGGGCAGCGGCTAGGCAGCCGGCGAAGAGAGAGGAGTACCAGAGCCAGCGTTTTTTGACGACAAGGCAAACACCGCCGAGAGCGATGGCGATTTGAAAGATTGTGGTGGCCAGACCCATTTCGCGGCTAGCGTCGGCGGCGTGCGTGGCTAAGGCCCGCGCTTCGTCTCGTTTACCTTCAAATTTATGGGCCTCGGTGGAGATATCTTTCTTTTCCTTTTCGTAGCGATCAATGCGACTGGTAATGGCGGCGAGAGTCTTGGGCTCGGGCGCACCAAGGGCGTTGAGGCGGTCTCGTTCCTGCTCGTAGATGCTTTGTTTGATCCCCTTAGCCTGATAAAAAGCCCATTGGTCGGAGGCTTGGGCTTGGTTAAAGGTAGCCTCGTTGAGCTGCTTCATGGTAGCGGATGAGTAACCTGCACCGCGTTGGGTGGCGACTGCGGCAAGTACGGCGAGACAGATCATCGATAGGGAGACAAACTTAGTCCAACTGTCGCGCTTTTCTTTGTCTTTTTGCGCTTGCTGGTCGGCTTTGATGGCGGCGACTAGGTCTTTGAGTTCGTCAAGATTGGTGCTCATGGATGAAAGGTTTGTGATATTTTTTGGCAGGGTCCACGATGGTGTCAGTCGTTTTGTGGCGGTATTAGAAATTTTGCGCATTGAGCTGGTCACGGCGGATGAGTGTGAAAAGCTCGCTGCATGAATTTGTCCTTCTGGCGCGCGAGTCTGTGGTTTATATCGGTAAATTTTAGTCGTGTGCTCCTGCTCGTAGTTTGTGTTGTTGCGTTAGCGGCTGCGGCGCCTGTCACGTTTGTATTTACCTCGGATGTGCATTTCGGGATCACTCGGGGATATTTTCGAGGCGGGGCGAATGTGGACGCTACTGTCGTGAATACCGCGCTGGTTCGAGCGGTGAATAGTTTGCCCTCCGCGGTTTTTCCGGCGGACACTGGGGTGCGCGCAGGCCAATCGGTGGGCGCGGTGGATTTCGCAGTGATTACAGGAGATCTGACGAACCGCATGGAGCTTTACCCGATTCACATCCAGAGCGCGACAGCGTCTTGGGCTCAGTTCAACGCCTGCTGGATCGATAGTCTTGCGCTCAAGGACGCTAGGGGTGTGCGCACGCCGTTATGGTTCGTGCCGGGCAACCATGATGTTTCTAACGCTATCGGTTCGCCGAGCAAGATGGTGCCGGCGAAGGATGCCACTTCACTCGTTGAGATTTATAATCGCATGATGCGGCCTGCTACACTGCGCACGAAAGATACTTATGACTACGCGAAGGACAAAATCATCTACTCGCACGAAGTCGGCGGCGCGCACTTGATCTTCCTCACCATTTGGCCCGACACCTCGGCGCGGGCCTGGATTGAGGAAGATTTAAAAACGGTGCCCGCTGGCGTACCGGTATTCATATTTTGTCACGATCCGCCCGAGATCGATGCACGCCACCTGACAAATCCTTACGGCAAGCACGACATCAACAGCGGCGATAAATATGAAAACGTTGTGGGCGATATTTATGCTGACGTGGCTCTTGCCTCGCCCAGCAACGGCAAGCCCGACGGCCCAACTCTTATTGAGCAGCGCGCGTTGGCGAAATTTCTTAAAGCACACCGTAACATAGTGGGCTATTTCCACGGTCATTCCAATTGGACAGAATTTTCGACCTGGAAGGGGCCGGATACTGATTTGGCTTTAAATGTGTTTCGCGCGGATTCGCCGATGAAAGGGTCTTTCTCTGGTAAAGATGAGACAAAACTGTCGTTCCAAGTCGTGGTGTTTGACGCCGTAGCGGGTCGATTGACGGCACGCGAGTGCCTTTGGAACACACGCCCAATGTCTGAGGATTCAGCGCCGCTAGCTTGGGGTGAGAGCAGGACTGTTTCAATTGCAGTCCCTTAAGCTAAAATTTAATAACCTCCAGAAAACGTCGTATTGTTTTATCGATCGCGTGACTCAGCCACGGCCCGTAATGGCGGTGGGCGCGGTCGGATTGAGTAGTTGGTAAATGTGGTGATCAACGAAGTGATCGTAGAGCCACTCGGCCTTTTTGAGTGTGCTGATGTGTGTAAAGCCGAGTCGTTTTACTAGAGCGGCAGCACGGTGATTTTCAGTGGCGACGGCAACGATGACGCGGTCGACTTTGAGTTGGGTGAAGGCATGCGCGATCACTGCTTGGCAGGCAGCGGTCATGATGCCGCGGCCCTCGGCGGTAGGGACTAGCCAATAGGCGGGAAAGGCCACGCGATTGGCCCAGTCAATGCGGTTGTGCCAGATGACGCCGACGAGCTGGCCGGAAATCCATATACCTGCGGCGTAGGCTCGGGTCTTTTCGCGGTCGCGTAGCGCCTCGGCGATAAATTTCTGTGAATGCGCGAGCTTCGTGGTAGCGTCGACCCAAGGTAACCAAGTGCGTAGCTTTTGGCGATGGGCGTCGACGAGGCCGAAGAGCGCGGGGGCGTCGGCAGGCTGGAGTAAGCGCAGCTCTAGGCCGGGATTAATTTGGTGGCGCAACATCTAGCTCTGAGGATGCGCGTGGGTGGGTCGCAGGTGGCAACGATGGAGTTGGGCCGTCGTGGCGCGCGTGATTTTAACGCGGCGTCGTTTCAGTCGTAGGCTCGACGGCGGGTTTTACGATGCCTACGGGGGTCGCGGGTGTGGTGGTGGGTCGGGCGTCGCGTTCACGCGGCCGCGAGTCACGGCGCTCTTCGATGGGTCGAGTAGGGCGTGGATTTTCCGGTGTTCGGGTGGGTTGGGTTGTATCGGAGCGCGGGGTGTCGTTGCGCGGGCTTGAGGTGGGGCGTTCGCGGCGGGTTTCGCTGGGGGTAGTCCCGATGCGGGTGGGCGGTGGGAAGCTGGCAGGTGGCGTCCTGACAGGGGTAACCGTGGCAGGCTTAATTATAGGCGTGGGTGTAGTTGAAGAACGTGGCGTCGGACTTTCGCTGCTTAGACGTGGACGAGGCTGGGGCTCAGATATGTGGGTTTTACCTGGTGAGCGCTCCGGTGTTCCACGCATGGGGCTTGGATAGATCACGACGGGTTGAGGCCGCGGTCCGGAGATAATACGCGGATAATTGTAGCGGTGAGCGGGCGCACGCCAAGGTTGAGCGATGACGATTGTAGCGCCGGGGTGTAGGGGGCGGTTGGGGAAAGCGGGTCGGACCCAGGTCGAGTGGGGTCGTTGCCGCCAGTTGCCGATCCAAATACTGCGCCCGGACCAATCACAATCGTAGCTAAGCCAAGCGCCGGTCGCGAAGCCGAGGCCGAAGTACAGGTATGGCGTGTTCCGACTCGGCGATCGCGAGATGTAGACGATCTCGGGATCGTAGCGCGGGACGTATATGATTTCAGGTTGAGCGGGCTCGATGAGGATAATTTCCCCGTCGGATACGATTTTTTGTTCAGGTGTGTCGATGAGCGTACCGGCGGCGCGGGCGCGGTTGCGAAGGCGCTGGATGGATTGCATGACCTCAGCCGGTTGGGCGAGGAAGGCTTCGCCGAGCTGCTTGGTCCAAGCGAGGTTTTCGTCGAGCCATCTGATGATGTCAGGATATCGCGCGAGGCTGCGTACACTATCATCCCAGGGCTGATTCTCAAGCCCGAGTGAAGAGGGGTATGCCGCAAGTAAACGGGCAGCTAGAACAATGTCAGAGGGTTCGGTGGCTGCAGGTAAAATGAGCGCTATGAGGGCGTCGGGATAAAGGGCAACAGGGCCTAGCAAAGTTTCAAGTTGGGCGGGTTCGAGTTGCGGCGCATTGGGGTTGGCGGTCGTAACAGAGGAGGGCGTAAACGATGGGGTGCCGGTTTGCGCGAGGTTGACCGCGGGAAGCACTAATGTGGCTACGACGAGGCAGAGCGGCAAAAATTCAGAGCGTGGCTTCATTTAGAATAATAGTGAATACTATGCCAGACCCTAACGGATAGCCAATGTTGCCGTGAGCGGAAAAGGCAGGATTGCACCCCAGCAATATTAACCAACCTATTAGCTCAACGCCAATACCCCTGTACGTAAACGTAGCCGCGATCATGCCTGCTCCAATGCGGTGCTACGTAATAACGATAACGCGGTGGCGGAGTGACCCAAGAACCGGGGATCCAGATGTAGGCGCCGCGGCCATCGTAGAGCCAATGGCCCTCGATCCAAATGACATTGCGGCCGTTCGGTCGGGACATAGCCACGTGGGCAGGAGGCGGTGGCGTAGTGGGTGGTTGCGCGACGACGACTTGAGTGGTCGCTTGTTTTTCGGAGGTGTAAAGTGTGCCGCGTTGGTGATCGAGACTGTTGCCAATTGTACCGCCAAGTGCGGCGCCAGCGAGGCCGCCGATGACAGCACCGCTCGCGGCATTGCGATGTCCGCTGTTATTGCCTATAATTGCTCCAGCTAGGGCACCCACGGCTGCACCGCCGACGGCCCCCTGTTGAGTGTTGGGTCCGACTCCGACGCAGCCGCTGAGAAACGTTGCCAAGCAAAGTAGGCCGAAAAGGGGAAGTGAGGGTTTCATAGCTTTAATAGAGACGGCGAAAGGTTGCGGGTAGTTCCATCCGGAGACAGTATTTTTATAGTATTTTAAAATAAGCTAATTTTGTGGGTGTTGGCCTGCGTGGGGATTTGTGCTCGGGTGGGATTAATGAAAACGCTTTTGATTGTCGGCTCTACAGGTTTGGTGGGGCGCGAGGTAGTGCGGCTAGCGCTTGCAGACCGAACGATCGAGCGGGTGGTGGCTTTGTCGCGCCGTCCGTTGGAGTTGAGGGATCTGCGCTTGGAAAATCAGGTGCTCGATTTCGACGCGCTTCCGTCTGATGCGCCGTGGTGGAACGTAGATGCGGTGATTTGCACACTTGGAACGACGATGCGCCAAGCAGGATCGCGGGCAGGGTTTCATAAGGTTGACCATGATTATGTATTGGCGGTGGCGCAGCGGGCGCGCACATATGGAACCAAGGTATTTGCGCTAACCTCTTCTCTCGGCGCTAAGGTGAGCTCTGGAAATTTTTATCTGCGAACGAAAGGTGAAACAGAGCGTGACTTAGCAGTGCAGGGTTTTGTGTCGCTCACGTTCGTGCGGCCCTCGTTGATTGGCGGTGAACGCAAGGAGCAACGGTGGATTGAGTCGTTCGGGCTGAAGCTTTTTGCGCTATTGGCACCGATCTTGCCGCGGAGGTATCGGATAGCACCGGCGGAGCGGATTGCTGCAGCTTTATTGGCCGCAGTACGGGCGGCGCAAACTGGGGTGCGTGTAGTGGAATCAGAGGCGATCTGAATCGGAGCTAATTTGAGGCATTTATATTATAACGGGCGCGAGATAAGAAGGCTAGTAATTCAGACTGTCCCGTAAAAGTTGTGTGAAATGTGAATGTCGGGATTTGAATTCGGCTATGGGCTGCGAGAGATTTGACCTCATGTTTTCACAAATTTTGCGTACAAGTCTGATGTTCTCAACGCTGGGCTTCTTTAGCTTGTGTGCTGCCGATGAAGTGACGGCGAAACGTTTCGTAATCTCCGATTATGGCGCCGTGGCGGACGCTAAGACCATCAACACACAGGCGATTCAAAAAGCCATCGACGAGGCTTCGGTCGGCGGCGGCGTAGTGGTGATTCCTAAAGGAATATTTCGCAGCGGATCGATTTTCTTAAAAAACGGCGTCGCGCTTACGCTCGACGAAGGCGCAGTGTTGCTCGGGTCGAATCGGATTGAAGATTATCCTAAGCGTGTGACGCGTATCGAGGGCCACTTCGAGCCTTGGCGCATGGCGCTCGTTAACGCGCAGCAAATGGACCACGTGCGCATCGGCGGTAAAGGCAAGATCGACGGCAACGGTATTCTGTTTTGGGCGGCTTTTTGGCAGCGCCGCAAAGAAAACCCTCGTTGTACCAATCTCGAGGTGGAGCGTCCGCGATTGATGTTTATCGACTGTTGCCAAGACGTACGCGTCGAGGGGCTCGCGTTGCAGGATTCAGGATTTTGGAATCTGCATCTTTACCGCTGCGATGGCGTCGTGATCGAAGGGTTGCGGATCAACGCGCCGACGTCGGGCCATATTTTGGGGCCGAGCACAGACGGCATCGATATCGATAGTAGTCGCAACGTCACGGTGCGTAAATGTTTCATCGCGGTGAATGACGACAATATCGCGCTCAAGGGCAGTAAGGGCCCATTCGCCGACAAAGACATCGATAGCCCGCCGGTAGAAAATATATTGGTCGAAGATTGCGAGTTCGGTGATGGCAACGGCGTGATTACTTGCGGCAGCGAAGCAACGATTGTGCGTCATGTGCTCGTGCGTAATTGCACCGTCGCGGGCCGCACGAATTTGCTCACGCTTAAGTTGCGCCCTGACACCCCTCAGCATTACTCGGATATTGTGATTGAGGGGATCAAGCTCACTGGTACCGGCCGAGTCTTCCAAGTCGCGCCGTGGACGCAATTTTTTGATCTCAAGGGTCAACCGGCGCCGAGTCGTACCGTGGAAGCTATTACGATTAAAAACGTCTCGGGAGATTACCGCACGCTGGGTTCACTACGCGGCAATCCCGGCGACACGATCCGAGATATTACGTTGGAAAATATCACACTTAAGTTGGACGACGAGAAACTGGCGCTCGGTGTAGTCACAAACGTCGTTCTTAAAAATGTGCTCGTAAACAACAAGCCCTACGCTTGGCCAGTACCCTCGGAGAAGTGAGCAAGGATTCGAGTAAGTAAGTTTTTTCTGCACAGCAGCATCGGCGCAAGTGATTCTTGGTTGCGGTATCTCAGCGCGGCTTGGTGGCAGCCTTTGCGGCGGCTTCAGCGGCTTTTTTAGCTTTGAGACTATCGGTGTACGATTTGTAGAGCGCGCGCCAATTGCGGCCGTTGCTGATGAGTAATTGTTCGGATTTGGTTTTGTAGATCTCAAAAATCACGGAGATCTGGTTCATGTTTTTAAAGTCGATCGCACGTTCGCGGGCCTCTTTTAAATAGCCGAGGATCGTGGCCGCTTCGCTGGAGGTGAGATCGGGCACGATGGCTTGATAGCCTTTCATGGTGAAGGCGACTTTGCCGACGGTATATTTATCGAGTACGGCTTCCACCTGAGCTTCGGTGAGCTCAAGGCGCAGGCCGGTCATGAGATCGGCGTGATAAGATTTGGGCTGGGCCGAATTGGCGATGACTTGGCGGTCGAGTTCGCTAAGGGGTAGGCCGGTAACGGGGTTGATACCGGCAGGTACGGTCGAGGGCGGGTGCGCGTTGTGCCAGTCGCGGATGGCGCGCAGGTGTGTGCTAATCACTGAGGCGACACGGACGGTTTTGTCGTGCTCGTTCAGCTCGAGCGATTCGGCCCAGCCGGCGGCTTTTTTATCGGCCTCGAGATCGGATTGAGTGCGGGCCTCCGGGTGAGCAGAAAGGGCCGAGGAATTTTGGGCGGCGGCGTGTTGAGTGAGCGCTAAAAAGATGAGTGCGGCTATAGTGAGGCGCATGGGATTGTTGGGGTGTTCGGAGCAAGACGAGCGACGCGGCGTAACGGATCGTTGGCGAGGATGATTTTATCATTCCGTGGATGGAGTTATTCGCTGAGTGCGAAATGGGATAGATTTTGTGCTTAATGCTGACTTACTGGGGGCATTATGTGTGCTAAGCGTTTTTTGCGATCTAGGGCTGGAGCTGCGATTTTTGCTTTGAGCGCACTGCTGGGCCCGAGCTTGCCGGCGCAGCAAAACACCGGCGAGCTTGATGTCGGTGTACGCACCCAGGTCGATCCCGACGCGAAATTTGAAAAGAAAATCAAGGGACAGCCGCCGGCGCCACGACCGCGGCTCTACGCGATTTTACAAGTGCAGCTCAGGCCGAACGATCAGCCTCTCGTGCGGCCCGTGGATCCGGAAATGATCGCGCGTGAGATCGCCCAACAGCTTGATGCACAGGGTTTCCGTCGCACCCAGCCTAAGCAAAAGCCCGAGATCGTGATCACGGCTGAGTTTGGCCGCGGAATGTTGCCGAATCCTTACTTGGGTGGTGATCAAGTGCTGGATAACCCCGAAACCGGTCTGGCTTCGGTTACCGCTAGCGGCCTTGGTTTTTTGCAGTTGATGCGACAAAAAACCGTGGGCTACGAAGGGAAGCTACAAAAAGCCTCCTACGAAAAGCTCTATATCGAAGTGAAAGCCTGGAAATATCCCTCGAGCCCGCAGGAGAAACCGCAGGTCTTGTGGGTCGCTATGATGAACGTGGATGATCCTGATAATCGTGACCTAAACACGATCTGTCGCGATATGCTCGCAGCCGGCGGACCCTATTTCGATCGGGCCGTCGACAGTCCCGAGGTGGATGTGTTTAAGCCTTTGCCCGAGGGCACGGTGAAGATCGGCACACCAACGGTAGTGGAGCCTATGAAGTCGGCAGGAAAGTAGAGGGCTTCAGCGAGGGTCTTGGACCGTACACGACGTTGGATAATTCTCCAAAACTACCCGCGCTAGCTTCATGATTTCGTTTCGGCGCTCGCTATTTCCCGCCTCGCCGTAGGTGCGACGGTTGCCGATGCGTTGGACTGCAGTCGTGAGTACGTGCAGCACGCTGATAGTTTGGACTAATTGGTGAAGCACCACAACCTGCCTGGCATTACTAGCGCGGCGATAGTGGTAGTGTTGCAGGCGCTTCGCGAGGCCGTGGTGGGTTTGTTCGATACGGTCCGGGTGGGGATCGGGTCGTTTTTGACGCGGACGTAAGTATAAGAGTTATTAGACACCGCTGCTATCCATGACCAGCGACGTGCCTGCGCTCGTTAGGGTTCGTAGCGCAGGTGCGCGAGGCGTTCGCTTTGAAATATTGACGGCGCGCGGAGATTGGGCGGCATAGCGGCTGATGCGCCTTTTGACCTTTTTCTTTTTTGCATACCTGGCCATCCATGTCAGTGGAGCAGAAGTATCATTTAACGGATTGGAACAAGCCCGCGCAGAGCGCGTGCGACGCCTTACCGCTGCCGATGGTTGGCTCACTTTGATTGGGCTACATTGGTTGAGTCTGGGTGAAAACACCGTGGGCTCTGCGTCTGACAATACACTGCGGTTAGCGGCAGGGCCGACGCATTTTGCCTGCGTGAATCTCGGGTTGGACGGTCAGGTGACGGTGCGATTGGTTGACGAGGTAGTAGCGACGATCCAAGGCCAAACCGAGCGGACGGGGGAACTTAGCTACGGCACCGCGCAACCGACGATCGTGGCGTCGGGCACCGTCAGTTTTTTTGTAATCAAGCGGGGTGATAAGATCGGCCTGCGCGTGAAGGATAGTGCGGCGACGCCTCGCCGAGAGTTTGCCGGGCTCGACTATTTTCCGGTAGATGCGAGCTGGCGGATTGAGGCTCAGTGGGTGGCTTTTACTGAACCGCGCCAGGTACCGATCACTAATAAGCTAGGGCAGACCGCACCGGCGCTGGTGCCGGGTAAGGCGGTGTTTAAGCGTGAAGGTCTCACGTATGAATTGCTTCCGATCGACGAGGGTCCGGGCGAACCGCTCTTTTTTGTGATTTCGGATGAGACTAGCGATAAAGAGACATATGCAGCGGCGCGTTTCTTGTACGTCGAACGTCCACGAGAGGGCAAAATCGTGCTCGATTTCAACCGCGCGGAGAATCCGCCTTGCGCGTTTACGCCCTTTGCGACCTGTCCCTTACCACCGCCGGAGAATCGTTTGGCGGTGCGCATCGCGGTCGGAGAAAAAAACTACCGCGGGGCGCATTGAAGGGCGCAGTTTTTTAATTTAGCAGCCGATCCGTCGGAGCTGGCAGGAAAAGAATGCAGTCGTGATCGGCATAAAATTCACTGATAGTGATCGTTCGCGCGGTGCTAAAGCCCGCTTGCAACCATGAAAATCAAATCTGCCGTATTCGAAGTCAGTAAGCCCGATCTGAAGTCGTGTCCCAACTGGAACCGACCGGAGTTTGCCTTTATCGGTCGCTCCAACGTCGGCAAATCTTCGCTGATTAACTTACTCGCTGAGAAACGTGAACTGGCGATGGTCTCTGATACGCCTGGGAAGACGAAATTGATTAATTTTTTCATCATGAACGGCTCATGGTGCCTCGTAGATTTGCCGGGCTACGGTTACGCGAACGTCTCCAAGCAAGCCCGTTTCGGCTTTAATGAAGCCGTGGCGGATTATCTCGAACAGCGGGAAAATTTGCGCTGCGTGTTTGTACTAATCGACTCGCGTTTACCGCCGCAGGAGATCGACGTGGAGTTTTTGCGTTGGCTGGGGAGTTGTCGCACTCCTTGTACGCTCGTTTTCACGAAAGCGGACAAACAGTCCGCGACGCAGACCGCGGCCAACGTGAAAGTTTTTATGGCTAAACTCACCGCCTGGCGCGAAGAGCCGCCATCGTTTATTGTGAGCTCCTCTAAAACCAAGAGCGGGCGAATGGAAATTTTAAAGGCGATTGAGGCCTATCTCACGAAGCAGGACTGAAGGCGCCATTGACTCTCGGTTAGATCCGAACCCGAGGCTTGAGGATCCAGGCCGTTGTCGTGATAGGTTTACGTTGATCGAACTAAGATTGCTCGTGGCTTGCCGAGAGGGGAGGGGCAGAACACGTTTTTAGGTTCTTGGTCATGTTTAATCCCTACGAATCTCGCGACGATCATCAGCCCGTGACTTGGGTGCGCGGTTATCCTGTGTTTGCTGCGCACCTGATTGTGGCTATTTTTGTCGCGTCGATGTTAGTGACGACGCTTTTTAATTCCTTGGGTCTGACTGCGCTTTTGGGTTGGTTGCCGTTTAATAGCGTCGGAGTACTGCACGGGGAGGTTTGGCGCATCGTTACGTATGGCTTCGTGAACCCGCCGAGCCTGAGCTTCGTGGTCGATATGTTTATGATCGTGTGGTTCGGGCGCGAATTGGAACGTGTGTTTGGCCGCCGCTCGTTTCTGAGTCTTTACGCTGGAATTTACTTGGTGACGCCGTTGATTTTTACGGCGCTCGGGACGTGGTTGCCGGCCACGTGGTCGGGCGGGGCGGGTGCACTCGCGTTGTTTGTCGCGTTTGCTGCAATCTACCCGGAAATACCGACGTTTTTTAATCTCAAAGCGGGGTGGGTGGCCGTGATTCTCGTCGGGCTTTATTCGCTGATGGCGCTCGGTGCGCGCGATTGGTCGCACTTAATCATGCTTTGGGCTACTACGGGTTGGGCGCTTCTGTTTGTACGCTGGAAACAAGGGCGACTGAGCTTGCCTGCGATCCGCTGGCCAAAAATTCCACTTTGGCGCCCAAAACCCCAGTTGCGCGTGGTGCCCGATCTCGAGAGCAAGGTGGTGTCCAAGCGTATCGATCCCGTGCGCACGCGTGTACTCGATCAGACGGTCACGAGCGAAGTGGACGCGCTTCTCGACAAAATAGCACAGTCTGGCATCGGCAGCCTCACAGAAAAGGAGCGGGCGCGTCTCGAATCAGCGCGTACGGAATTACTTAAAAAGCGCTGATCAAGGTGCGGATGTAAGTATATACGTCGTGCCGGCGGTGGTCGAAAAATCTACAGTTACCGTCGGGCTCTGCTTGAGCACGGGCAACGCGGTTACATCGGCGATCTCGGGCGAGTCGGCAGCGACGGTGGCGAAAAACGTGTTGGGATTCATGCCGTGTGCCGGCTTGGTTTCAGTGTTAGCAACGATGACGGGTGTGGCGGTGCGTAGGCGCACATTGCCGCCGAGTGACGAGCGAATCACAGCTTGGGTGAGTTTGCCCTTGGCCCAAGACAGATCAATTTCGAAGCCGCCGCGGGCCTTCAGGCCAGTAACTGCGCCGCTTGGCCAAGCGGAAGGAAGCGCAGGCAGAAGCTGTAGGACGCCGGCGTGGCTTTGCACGAGCATTTCCGCGATACCTGCGGTGTAGCCGAAGTTGCCGTCGATCTGAAACGGCGAGTGCGCGTCAAAGAGGTTGCGGTATACGCCGCCGCCTTTCATTGAGGTCGCGGAGGTACCGACTAGGTTAAAGAGATTTTTGATGATCGTGTAGGCGTGATCGCCGTCGAGTTGGCGGGCCCACAGATTGATTTTCCAACCCATCGACCACCCGGTGGCTTCGTCGCCACGGAGTTCGAGCGTCCGAGCGACGGCTCGGAAAAGTTCGGGTGTGGTGTCAGGATTGATCTGGTTGCCCGGGTGAAAACCGTAGAGGTGTGATAGGTGGCGGTGTTTGGGTTCCGCCTCTAAGTAATCGGTGCGCCATTCTTGGATTTGGCCGCGCGCCCCGATGCGGTAGGGCGCAAGCCGGTTGAGCTTCGTTCTTAGTTCAGTGATGAGCTTGGGGTCGCGGCCAAGCAATTCAGCGGCGGCGATCGTGCGGGTGAAGGTTTCGCGGATGATCGCGAGGTCCATCGTGGAGCCTTGGGTGATGGCGGCTTTTTTTCCGTCAGGGCCGATGAAGGTGTTTTCGGGTGAAGTGCTTACGGGAGTGACTAGTTGACCACGTTCGTCGGGAACGAGCCAGTCGGCGTAAAAAGCGGCGGCGCCGCGTAGGATCGGGTACGCTTCTTCGGCGAGGAAGCTGCGGTCGCCGGTGAACAGCCAATGTTCCCACAGGTGCGAGCTAAACCAGCCGGCAGCCATATTCCAGAAAGCGGCGGTGGCGGTGCCGTCGACAGGGTAACTGTCGCGCCAGAGTGAAGTGTTGTGGTGCGCGACCCAACCGCGGCGGTGGTACATGTCGCGTGCGGTGCGGGTGCCGTTGGCTGCGGTTTCGCGGATGAGGCGGAAAAACGGCTCGTGTAGTTCGGATAGGTTCGTGGTTTCCGCTGGCCAGTAATTCATCTCAGCGTTGATATTGACCGTATAGCTTGAGGCCCAAGGCGGGATGACGAGGTCGTTCCATTTACCTTGAAGGTTGAGCGGTTGGGTTCCGACGCGGGAGCCCGCAATCATGAGATAACGTCCGTAGTGGAACAGAAGAGCGGCGAGAGCGGGGTCTCCGGTCTGGCGAAAGGCCGGGATACGGGTATCAGTGGGGAGTTTATTTTTTGTGGTGTCGCCGTCTAAGCGTAGTGAGACGCGATCGAATAGCGCGGAGTAGTCGGCAAGGTGGCGTTCGCGAAGCGTGGTATAAGATTGTGCGGCGGCTTCACGTAGGTCGTGCGTAGTGCGTAAGGCGGGATCGAGGCCCTCGCGGCTGGGACTTTTTTCGGGGCCGTTGAAACTGCTGGCGGCCGTGACGAAAATCGTGGCCTCGGTTGCGCCCTCGATGCGGAAGGCGTCGTCTTCTGCGCTAACTTTGCCGTCGGTACGAATCGTGAGGCGCGCTTCAAAGAACGTGCCTTTGCCGTCTATATCCGCGCCGTAGAGGACTTGGGCGGCGTGAGGGCGTCGGGTCCCGTCGGGTTGGTATAGCTCGGGGTATTTACGTTGGTCGCCCCATTGTTCGATAGTCTTAAGTTCGCGGCGACTGACGTAGCCGGGGACCTGACCGCGAAAAATGAGTTCCTCGCCGATAGTGGCGGCTTTTGCGGTTGGATGGACGGATGAAAACGAAATTTTGAAAGCGAGCGTGCCGGGTTGGTCTGTGCTGAGGTGGAGTGCGATGACTTGGTCGGGTGCGCTGGCGAGGTATTCACGCGTGAACGTCGCGCCGTCGCGCCGAAAGCTCAGGCCGGCAGTTGCGGTGCTTAGATCGAGCCAGCGTCGGTAGTCAGTCACGGCGCCTTGGCCGGAGAAATCCAGCCAGAGATCGCCTAGAGGTTGGTAGCATTGTTGATTACGACCGAGCCAGTTTTTGGTGACGTAAGCATCTGCTTCGGAATTTTTCCCGGCTTTGATTAGAGCGAGGACGTGATCGTAATTTTTCGTTATATCAATCGAGCGGAGATCTGCGGGTGGTTCGCCTGAGGTGAGCGTGTCTTCGTTGAGCTGTAGATGTTCGCGGAGAGGACCCCCATAAACCATGGCGGCGAGCCGACCGTTGCCGATTGGGAGCGCGTCCGTCCATTTTTCGGAAGGTTGATCGTACCAAAGCGTGAGCGCGTCGCCGGGCTTGGCGAAGGCGACCGAGACTATTGAGGCTAGGAAGACTAGAAATGTAAATGTAGCAGCGGGGAGGCAGCGGTGTTTGGCCATAAAAGGGGTGACAAACTGAGTATGCTAAGAATGTCGCGCTAGAAACACGAAAACTGCGCGACGGTATAAAATAATGCACCGAGCGCTTCGAGGCTAAGAGCCATGTGTAGCAGTCTCAATCCGCTGCGATTTTCAATCGGAATTCCACGAGGATTTCCTATGGGCGGATGTGGCTACCATCCGAACGGGCAATACCTAATTACGATAACAACTTAAACGGGCTAAAATTAGGATGTTTAGCTTGTTTAGAATCATCCCAAACAGACTGCTGTAATCACTATCGGAGCGGTGTACTCAAAGCGTGATCAAAAGCTGAATTTTGCGCCACAGCGTCTCGGCGATGATAATGTGGCCGGCGAGATTGGGGTGGATTGTGTCGGCTTGATTTAACTCCGAGTGACCGCCGACGCCTTCAAGCAAAAAGGGTATCAGCGTCAGCTCGTTTTTAGAGGCGAGGGCGTGATACATCGTTGCGAATGCGCGCACGTAATCTTCACCCATACTCGGAGGCATCATCATGCCGGCGAGGATAATTTTTGCCGTGGGATAGCGTGCGCGCACGCGGTCAATTATCGTCTGAAGATTTTTTTGGGAACTTGCGGGATCGAGGCCGCGGAGCCCGTCGTTGCCGCCTAGTGCGAGAATAAAAATATCGACCGGCTGGCGTAAAACCCAGTCGATGCGGCGCGCTCCTCCGGCTGTGGTTTCACCGCTGAGCCCAGCGTTGACGATGCGCCAACGCGCACCTGTGTCCGTCTTCGCCTGGGCTTGATCTAATTTTTTTTGGAGCAGCGCGGGGTAAGATTCGGCGGACGCGTTTTCCAGACCATAGCCCGCCGTGATGCTATCACCAAAGCAGATCACGTTGCGAGTGCCGGGTTCGGCGGCGCGGATGCGAGAAAACTCATGTCCCGTGAACGACACTAAAAAGACGAATAAAAAAAAGTAGCTACGTGTTCGGAGAACCCAATGGAATCGAGTCATTTCTGGCTTTCGGGAGCTGAATGTGTTTTGTGACACTATAACGATCATGACTAATGCATGTATATTGAAAGTCGAGCGACTGACTAAAAATTACCGCACCGCTGCGGGTCCACTTACAGTTTTGCGCGAGGTCAGCTTCGACCTCGTGGCCGGAGCAAGTCTTGCAATTGTAGGGCCAAGCGGCAGCGGCAAGACGACTTTGCTTGGATTGTGCGCGGGCCTTGATCGTGCCTCCGGCGGCACGGTCACGCTCGCAGGCAGTGAACTAGGCGCACTTGACGAAGATGGTCGCGCGCTTGTGCGCAACAAGCATGTAGGGTTCGTGTTTCAGAATTTCCAGCTCATCCCGACGCTCACGGCTTTGGAAAATGTGCTCGTGCCACTCGAGTTGCGCGGCGAAGGCGGCACTGAGGTCGAGGCGGAAGCGACGGCTTTGCTCGGGCGGGTCGGCCTCGGTGCGCGTTGCGATCATTACCCCGTGCAGCTCTCTGGGGGCGAACAACAGCGCGTGGCTTTGGCGCGGGCGTTTATGAATCGGCCCAAAATTTTATTCTGCGACGAACCGACCGGTAATCTCGATGGCGATACTGCAGCTGCCATGGTGGAGCTGATCTTTGGTCTCAACCGCGAGAAAGGCACTACGCTCGTGCTTGTGACACATGACCTAGAACTCGCAAAGAAATGCGGTCGCATCCTGCGTTTGCGTAGTGGTGCGGTGGTCTCGGATGAAACGCTCGCGGCATCATGAGTTTCATTTTAAAAATGGCGTGGCGGGATTCGCGGGCTTCACGGCGGCGGTTGTTGCTATATTCGTTGTCTGTAGTGCTTGGGATCGCAGCGCTCGTTGCGATCGGCTCGTTTACGGTAAATCTGAAGCAAGCGATCGATGATCAAGCGAAGGGCTTGCTCGGCGCGGATCTCGTGGTGACCTCGCGGGTAGCTTTTAGCGACTCGGTGCTCGCATATACGGCAGGGCTTGGGGGCGAACGATCACGCACGCGCGAGTTTTCTTCGATGCTGGTATTTACAACCGCCAACGACGCCACACGGCTTGTGCAGGTGCGTGCAGTTGAAGCTAATTTTCCTTTTTACGGAAAATTTGAAACTGCTCCGGCTAGCGCCGCCGCAGAGTTGCAGGCCGGGCGGCCGGTCGTTGTTTTGGAGGAGACGCTGCTCACGCAATTTGGCGTGAAAGTCGGCGATTTGGTGAAACTCGGCCAAGCGACGTTTACCATCGCGGGCGCGATCTTGAAAGTACCCGGCGAGTCGGCGGCGATTGCGACGTTTGCGCCTCGAGCATACGTGCCACTGGGTTTGCTTACGACAACGGGACTAACGAATCGTGAAAGCATTACGCAGCATCGCGTGCTAATTAAACTACCCGAGGCTCAAGATGCGGAGGCTGTAGAGCGCATGATGAAATCAAAATTTGTGGGTGAACGCCTTTCGTTTTCCACGGTGGCGGAACGTAAGCGCAACCTTGGTGCGGCGCTGACCAACATTGAAGGTTTTCTTAATCTCGTGGGTTTTGTGGCGCTGTTTCTTGGAGCGATCGGGGTCGCGAGTGCGATTCACGTCTACGTGCGTCAAAAGATCGCGACGGTGGCGGTGCTTCGCTGCCTCGGTGCGAGTGCAGCGCAGAGTTTTTCAGTGTATGTAGTGCAAGGCATCGCGCTCGGGATGTTTGGCGCGGTACTCGGCGCGGCGCTTGGGATTATTTTGCAATTATTACTGCCAGTTGTGTTGCAGGGAGTCTTGCCGATTGATGTGAATTTTTTCATCGCATGGCCAGCTGTCGGTCGCGGACTAGGCGCGGGTTTGGTGATTTGTTTTCTATTCACACTTTTGCCGTTGCTGGCGGTGCGACGGGTATCGCCGCTGGTGGCCTTGCGCTCGGCTTTCATTGAGCGCACAGGTTCAGCGACCGATCCTTGGCGAATTATTCTGGGAGTGTTAATTCTAGCAGCAGTCACAGGCTTCGCATATTGGCAAACGCGCAGCTGGCGGATCGGGCTCGGTTTCACTGGTACATTGGTAGCGGGTTTCGGGGTGCTGGCTGGCCTCGCACAGGTGGTGGCGTGGGCGGCGCGCCGGTTTGTGCTGCGGAGTCTGCCTTACGTCGTGCGGCAAGGGATCGCTAATTTGCACCGGCCGAACAATCGCACGGTCTTGCTGTTGCTCTCTTTGGGGTTAGGAACGTTTTTGATTCTTACGCTGTACCTCACGCGCACGACTTTGCTGAACCAAGTCGATCTCGCGGGCGAAGGCACTCGGCCTAATTTGCTATTTTTCGATATCCAGGACGATCAGATTGAGCCTTTTAAGAAAATAGCCGCCGAGCAAAATGCGCCCGTCATTCAATCGGCGCCTATCGTGACCATGAAAATTTCTGCGATTAAAGGTCGTCCCGTGGATGAACTCATGCGTGAGCGTGAGGCGCCGCGCTCGACGGCAGTGGGACCCGAAAATTCCATCGAAAAAAATGATGAACGCCGTCCCGCCGTCGGATCGCGTAGGGGCCCGAAAGCGCGTGGCGGGCCGCTTCTCTCGGGCGGCATGCTTGGTCGTGAGTATCGCTCGACTTATCGCTCAAAAATCTCGGGCACCGAGCGTGTGGTCGCAGGAAAATTCGACGGGCAGGTACCACCGGGCGCGGCGGTCGTTCCCATCTCGGTCGAAGAAAGCTTTCTGAAAAATCTGCAACTCGAGCTCGGTGATGAGATCGAATGGGACGTGCAAGGTGTCCCCGTGCGCACGAAGGTGACAAGCGTACGGGCTGTCGAGTGGCGACGCCTCGACTCGAATTTTTTTGTGGTCTTTCCCGAAGGTGCGATCGAAGCGGCCCCGAAGACATTTGTGGCGGCGCTGCGCGCGGCGAGTCCGGCAGTATCCGCAAAGACGCAACGCGCTCTCGTAGCTGCCTTTCCCAATATCTCGGCGATCGACCTCGCGCTGATTTTGCAGGCACTCGATAGCATTTTTTCGAAGGTGGCGTTTGTGATTCAGTTCATGGCGCTCTTCACGGTGTTCACCGGCGTGATCGTGCTCGTGGGAGCAGTGCTCAACGGCCGTTATCAACGCATCCGCGAGACTGTTTTGCTTCGCACGCTCGGTGCCACGCGCCGCCAGCTCGTGCAAATTCAACTCGTGGAATACTCCATTCTCGGTGTGCTTGCTGCCGTCGTTGGCGGCGGGTTGTCAGTCGCGGGTAACGCGCTGCTTGCACATTTTGTGTTCAAGATCTCACCCGTGGCTCCGCCTATGCTTATCCTTGGTGCGGTCGCGGCGGCGGCGGCCATTACAGTGCTCACGGGTTTGGTGACGGGGCGTGGCGTCACAGATTATCCGCCGTTGGAAATCTTGCGCCAGGAAACATGAAGGTCGGCGGATTTTTTCGATCGCTAGATTTAGCTCGGAGCAAGTCCATGGGCGTCACAATTTCAAGGTATGCGCTCCGTCGTTACATTTCACTATACACTCCGCGATCCTTCCGGCCAAGTGCTCGATACTTCGAGCGGCACGGCGCCTGTGACCTACCTTGAAGGGGCCGGACAAATCATCGACGGGCTTGATGAGCAACTGCGTGGTGCGGCGGCGGGCTCGAAGACCCGAGTCACCGTTCTGGCAGCTAAAGCCTATGGCGAACGCGATTCCGCCCAAGTGCAGCGCATCAAACGTGCGCAGTTGCCTGTTGAGGGCGAACTACATGTGGGCGATCAGTTCCAGACAGACAGTGATCAATTCGCTCCTGTTGTCACGATTGCCGGCATCGACGGCGATGAAGTTTTATTGGATGCTAACCACCCGTTAGCCGGAGTGGACCTCACGTTTGATGTTGAGATCTTATCGGTGCGCGCCGCGACTGAAGCAGAGCTCAGTCACGGTCATGCGCACGGTTCGGATGGTCACGCTTGCGGCTAAATATTAAGCGTTCCAGCACACGCTAAGTGCATGGGTGCATTTTCCGTGGACTCGGTTTGTCGGTTGATCTCGGCGGGGCCTATGTTTTTTTCAATTTAGTAATTCCATGAAAACTCTCGGCATTGATATTGGTGGTTCGGCACTCAAAGGCGCGATCGTGGACACCACGACGGGTAAATTACTCTCTGAGCGTTTTCGCATCGATACCCCTGATACGCTCACACCCAAAGAGATGGCTGGCGCGGTCAAAGCGATGACGCAGCATTTTAAGTGGAAAGGACCTGTGGGTATCGGATTCCCTGGTGTGATTCAAGGCTCTACGATTTGGACTTCGGCTAATCTGGATAAAAAGTTCATTGGCTGCGATGGTGCTAAGCTCTTCGGTCAGACGACACGTTGCCCGATCGCCATGATCAATGATGCGGCTGCAGCGGGCGCAGCCGAGATGCGCTACGGCGCCGGGCGCGGCTTCATGGGGAAAGCATTGTTGCTTACACTGGGAACCGGGGTCGGTTCATGCTTTTCTTATCAAGGGGTCGTCACGGCTATGGAGCTCGGTCATTTTCCTTGGGGAAAACACGGTAAGTCGGCGGAAAAATTCCTAGCGGCCTCAGTGCTAGAACAAAAGAAACTGTCTTGGAAAGAATGGGGCGGTCGTCTGCGCGATTATGTGGCGATTCTAGAAAAATTATTTTGGCCGGAGTTGATTATCGTAGGTGGCGGCGTCAGCGCGGATCACGCAAAATTTTTCAAATATATCAAACCACGTGCGCAGCTTGTGCCCGCTGAATTCTTGAACAACGCTGGTATCGTCGGAGCCGCGCTATGGGCAGCCGAGAAAAAATGATCTTTTGTTGGGCGGCCGGGAAAATCTCTTCCCAATTTCGCAAGGGGTGAGCTAACGTCAGGGCCTGATTCTATGTTGTCTGTCGCGCCCAAACATCGTCCCGTCTTAGATTCCGAATTTTTGCCGGCTGCGCTTTGGCAACGCGCCTATCGCGCGCTGGTAGCCAAGGATCCAGGTGCGCGGCTTTTCGCGGTAGTACTCGAGCGCAATGATGGCTCAGTGTTTCGTCATGAAAGTCGCGTGTTAGCGGCTAATCATCCTGCGGCGGCACTTACGCTGATGTACGCCGAACGACTCCTGAAATTTTTATTGTGGATGAAGGGCGCCCCCCGCGTGTTGGTCTCCGGAGCGGACGAAATCGCTGCCTCACTCGCGAAAATTTATGCACCGAACGGGGCGCGCGCGTTTGATTGCGAGTTCATGGGAGTGAAAATATTCGATAGGGTGTTTACTGTCGAAGCAGTGCCTTGGGAAAATTTACCAGAGACCCGCGAGACGAGTTTACCTATGGGTCGAAATCTCGACGGTTGCCGGATTGGTTTTGATCTTGGCGGTAGCGACCGGAAGGCGTCGGCGCTGATTGATGGGGTAGTCGTTTTTTCAGAGGAAATCGCATGGGATCCTTATTTCCAAAAAGACCCGACGTATCATATTGAGGGTGTGCATGATTCCTTAAAGCGGGCGGCGGCGCATCTGCCGCGCGTGGATGCAATTGGTGGTAGCGCAGCGGGAGTTTACGTGAATAACGAAGTTCGTGCAGCATCCTTGTTTCGCGGTGTGTCACCAGTCGAATTTGATCAACATATTCGCCGGATGTTTTTCACATTACAGGAGCGCTGGGGTGGGGTGCCATTTGAAGTCGTGAACGACGGTGAAGTCACCGCGCTGGCGGGCGCGATGTCGATGAACGATAACGCTGTGCTTGGCGTTTCGATGGGCACGAGTCAGGCAGGTGGTTATGTCACACCGGTGGGTAATATCACGCCTTGGCTCAATGAGCTCGCCTTTGCGCCGATTGATTATCGCTCGGCCGCGCCCCGCGATGAGTGGTCGGGTGACGTCGGTTGTGGGGTGCAGTATTTTTCGCAACAAGGGGTGGGTCGGCTTGCGGCAAACGCGGGTTTTGATTTTCCAGTAACCATGCCGTTGCCTGAGCAGTTGATCGCGGTGCAGACCGCGATGAAAGCCGGAGATTCCCGGGCGCGGGCAATTTATGAGAGTATCGGTGTGTGCTTCGGCTATGCGATCGCCCACTACGCTGATTTTTACGAAGTGAGAAATCTGCTCGTGCTTGGGCGGGTTACCTCCGGAGAAGGGGGGGAAATTATTTTGGAACGAGCGGGCGCGGTCTTGCGCGCCGAGTTCCCAGATATGGCAGAAGCAATTCAACTGCGTACGCCTGATGAGAAAAATAAACGACATGGTCAGGCGACGGCGGCAGCGAGTTTGCCGGCGCGGCGGGCCGTGCGATGAATCCCTCTGGTGCAGCCGCGGAAGTACTGATCGTTGGTCAAGGGGTCGCTGGTACGTTGCTCGCTTGGGAGTGCGAGCGGGCCGGCATTCCGTTTATGTTGGCGGCAGGTGCCGAGGGCGCCCCGGCAATGGTTTCGCGGGTGGCCGCAGGGATAATTAATCCTGTGACAGGACGTCGGCTCGTAAAAAGTTGGCGCATTGATACGGCCTTACCGGTGGCGAGAGCAGCGTACACGGCGCTTGAGGCGGCTTGGGGCGTGAAGGTCTGGCGTGAAATGCGGGTGCGGCGAATTTTTCAGGACGAGCGAGAGCGACGTATAGGTGCTGAGAAGACTGCGCGAGGCGAGTTGGCGCCTTATGTGGTGGCGGCCGAGTCAGACGGACTTTGGATAGAAGCTGCAGCGCGCGTGGATCTACCAGTGTTGTTAGCAGCTGCGCAGGAGCATTGGACGCGGACGGGGCGTTGGCGAAGCGACACGGTGAATATTTTGACTGAAGCAAAGCATTACGATTTGGTTGTAGATTGCCGCGGGTTGGCCGGAGCGCTGGATCCGGTGTGGTCTACGGTGCCTTGGGAGTTTTCTAAGGGTGAGACCTTGGAGTTGGCGGTGGCGAATTTACCTGCGGACGTGATTCGCAATTCGGGTCATTGGCTTTTGCCGGTAGCGCAGGGAGCTGCTTGGTGCGGCGCGACGCATACACCGGGAGTAGTGGAGGCGACACCGACTAAGGATGCGCGTACGACGCTCGAGGGCAGCGCGGCGCAGTTGCTTGAAGGTCAACGCTACGTGGTTACAGGGCACACAGCGGGTGTACGGGTGAATTTGCCTGATCGACATCCAGTCGCTGGCCGTCATCCGACTGTGGCATGCTTGGGCTTACTTAATGGTCTTGGAGCCAAGGGGGCTTTACTTGCGCCGATTTTGGCGAGGCAGTGGATCAATCATCTGACGGAAGGCGTGCCTTTTGATCCCGCGGTTGATGTTGCTCGTTTTGTGACTACGCATCGCGAATCGGCTTAAGTTTTTTTGCACCTAATTGGAGTTTCTGTGGGCTGGCTCGTCGTTAATTGGAACTTTCGTGCAACCTTTGATAATCGTTGGTGTTGTGCTAGTATGCTGCGAGTTATCCTTACTGCCGACTTCAATTTCTTGATCCATAATAGGGGTCACCGCAGTTGATTTTTGGGTTAGGTTACGCCGATCTGACGCCATATTCTTTAATATCGGGCTACGTGCAGCTTGCCTAGTGGTTGTCGATTTTTTTTATTTCTTAACCTTACACACTTAACTGATACCATGAATGTTTCCGCTTCCGCGCCTGCCGCTGTCAAAAAATCCAAGACGAAGTACATCGTCATCGGCGCCCTTTTGCTAATTATTGGCCTTGGTGCCGCGGCTTATTTCAAAAACAAAAAGGCCGATATAGGCCAAGTGGTAACCGTTGAAAAAGCTGTGGTTAAGACCATCACCCAGCTCGTCACCGCCACTGGTAAGATTCAGCCGGAAACGGAGGTCAAAATTTCTCCTGAAGTCGCAGGTGAAATCATCGCCATCCCCGTAATTGAAGGGCAGACTATTAAGAAGGGCGCGCTTCTGGTTAAGATTAAACCCGACACTTATCAGGCTCAACTCGAGCAACAAGAGGCCGCGCTCGCCTCTGCCAAAGCCACTGCCGTACTTGGCAAAGCCCAACTCGTTAAGGCCATCCAAGATTTCGCCCAATCAGAGGAGTTGCATAAGAAAAACCTCATCTCCGAGGCAGATTATACTGCTTCCAAAACTCTTCTGGAGGTCGCCCAAGCCAACGTTGAAAACTATCAGGCACAAATACGCCGTACTGATGCCTCACTTAGCCAATCCCGCGACCAGCTTAACAAAACGACCATTTACGCGCCGATGGACGGCTCCATTAGTTCCCTTACGAGCGAAGTTGGTGAACGCGTCGTCGCCCAGAGCAGTTTCACCGGCACGGAGATTATGCGCTTGGCCGATCTGACTAATATGGAGGTTCGGGTGAAGGTTAACGAAAACGATATCGTTAACGTGAAGATTGGGGACAAAACCGTGATCTCCATCGACGCATTCCCAGGCCGTAAATTTGCTGGCTCCGTTTACGAAATCTCCAGCTCGGCTCAAGGCTCCGGTGGCTCCGGCGCTGGTTCCAATCAGGCGCTTAACACCGATGAGGTTACCAATTTCCTCGTGAAAATCCGCATCGCTGATCGTGACGTCAAACTTCGTCCCGGCATGAGCGCGACCGTCGATATTGAAACACAGACTGTTGAAAACGTCATCTCTGTCCCAGTGCAAAGCGTCACAGTTCGCGCCGCCGGAGGTAAAACCTCTGAAGATCTCCAAAAAGAAAAAGCCAAGGAAACCCGTGAGAAATCCGGCAACGATCTTGACGTCGCCAACGAGCGTGAAGAAGCGCGGCGCAATAAAGTAAAACTCGATCGCGTGGTTTTTGTGAAAAAGGGCGACATCGTCGAACTCCGCAAAGTTGAGACTGGCATCGCGGACAACACCTCCATTGAAATCAAGAGTGGCGTGAAAGATGGCGAAGAAATTGTTTCAGGCAGTTACGCCGCCATCAGCCGCAAACTCAAAGACGGCGCCAAGGTCCAGCTCGAGAAACCCAAGAGCGAAGAGGATAAAAAATAAATTGAGCGCGGTCCTCGCCTTTTCTGCCTCCGAATCCCCGCCATGATTCCTTCACAAGCCCCCGCCGCTAGCCGCCTCACGCGTCCGGCTGGCCCTCTCGTCATCGACATCGCCGGCGTCACTAAGCTCTACGAAATGGGTGAAGAGACCATTCATGCGTTGCGCGGCGTTTCGGTGCAGATCCATCGTAACGAATACCTCGCGATCATGGGCCCTTCCGGCTCTGGTAAGTCCACCCTCATGAACATGCTGGGTTGCCTCGATACGCCCACCGCTGGCCGCTACGAATTCAACGGTAAGAACGTCGCATCCATGATCGATGATGAACTGGCCGATATTCGTAACCGTGAGATCGGCTTTGTATTTCAAACGTTCAATCTCCTCCCGCGTTCTACCGCTCTAGCTAACGTTGAGTTGCCTCTCATTTATGCGGGCTACTCGCCCGCTGAACGCCGAGCTCGCGCGATACGCGCCTTGGAGAACGTTGGTCTCGGTTCGCGCCTCCACCATAAACCTAATGAGCTCTCCGGCGGCCAACGCCAGCGTGTTGCCATCGCCCGCGCACTCGTAAATTCGCCCTCGATCATTCTCGCTGATGAGCCAACGGGTAATCTTGATTCTAAGACTGGCGTCGAAATCATGGCTCTCTTCGAGCAACTCTACGAGCAGGGCAATACGTTGATTGTCGTCACGCACGAGGAAGATATTGCTCGCCACGCCCGCCGCATTGTTCGGCTGCGCGATGGTTTGATCGAGAGCGACGGCTCGGTCTATTGAGCCGCTTCTGACCCCGCTGACATGACGCGTCTCCTTTACGAGCTTACCGAGTCCTTTCGCATCGCCTTTGCTCAAATCCGAGCGAACAAGTTGCGTTCGGTTCTAACTGCGCTCGGAGTCATTATTGGCATCGTCGCTGTCACGCTCATGGGCACCGCCATCCGCGGAATCGATACCGGTTTTACTAAAAGCCTCGCGATGCTCGGTGATGATGTTCTCTACGTCCAGAAATGGCCTTGGGGTGGCGTCGAAGATTGGTGGAACTACGCCAATCGTCCGCCCATTCGTCCTGAAGATGCCGACAAGCTCAACCGCATCATAGAGCAGACCCCCAACTCGCTGCTCGAAGTTGCGGTGCCTGTTTCCACGCGTGGTAATTCCGTGAAGGCTGGGGAAAATAAAGTCAGCGGAGTCTTTACCATCGGCACGACCGCCGACTATGGTCGACTCATCAGTGCCGATTTTTCCGAAGGCCGTCTTTTTAACGACTCCGAGGCTGCGGGCGGTCGACCGATCTGCGTGTTAGGCTTCGATGTCGCCGAAGCGCTATTTCAAAATCGTTCCTCCATCGATCAGACCGTCATGATTGGCGGGCATCCGTTTACGGTGATTGGCGTCGTTGCCAGACAAGGCTCTTTTCTCGGTCTCTTTTCTTTTGATAATCAGGCTATTTTACCGCTCGAGGCGTTTAGGAAATATTTCAGCGTACGACGTGGCGCAGAAATTCGCGTTAAGATCACCGACAAAACTCGCGTGGCCGACGCTCGTGAAGAGCTCACGGGTGCGATGCGCCGAGTGCGCGCTCAACTCCCCGGCGAGCGAGATAATTTTAACATCAACGAACAAGGTGCATTCAAAGCTCAACTTGATCCGATTAAGCAAGGCATCGCTCTTGCTGGATTATTTATCACGGGGCTTTCGCTTTTCGTCGGGGCTATCGGCATCATGAACATCACCTTTGTCTCCGTGAAAGAGCGCACGAAGGAGATAGGCACTCGTAAAGCCCTCGGTGCACGCCGCCGCACTATCTTGCTACAATTTCTAATTGAGGCTGTTTCGATTTGTTTGATCGGAGGCTTCGTCGGCCTTGGGCTTACTTACGGGCTCGTGTTGGCGGTTGGTGCGGCGTTTCCGGCTATCCCCGTCGAATTCTCGGTGAGTCTCGTTTTTATCAGCATGGCAGTTTCCATTTTGACGGGCATCATATCTGGCTTTGCGCCAGCCTGGGGCGCCTCCCGTCTCGATCCGGTGGTGGCGCTGCGTTACGAATAGGACGCGCATGAAATTTACCGAAATTCTCCGCATGGCGCTCGGCTCTCTGGGCGTTAACAAGCTTCGTTCGGCGCTCACGATGCTCGGTATTACGATTGGCGTTTTTTCTGTGATCGGCGTGATGACCGCGGTATCCGCGCTGCGGCAGTCCGTCGAGTCCGGTCTCAGTTTCTTGGGCTCCAATATTATACAAGTTGGAAAAAACCCCATGGGTATTTCCAGTGACGGAGCAAATCGTCGTCGCTTCGAAAATCGTCGGGATATCACCCTGACCAACGCGCTCCGCTTTGCCCAACTCATCGAAGGCTACACCGATGTCGTCTGCCTCAAGGCCTTTAATAATGAAGGCGTTGTTCAGGCTACTTACGAAAATCGCAAGACGAGCCCTGGGCTCATGTTTGGTGGTAGCAACGAACACTTTCTCACCGCCAATCAATATAGCATCGGCATCGGTCGCAATCTGACTCCGGCCGATGTCGAACTGGCCCGCCCTGTGATCATTATCGGCCAGACGATTGTTGCCCGGCTTTTTCCTAACGAGACGCCCTTGGGTAAACTAGTTAAAGTCTCAGGTAAAACGTACACCGTGATCGGCACGTTTGCTGAGCGTGGTTCTTCCTTTGGTAATTCTCAGGATGGTATTTTGATAATTCCAATTACGCGCTTCGTGATCGATTTTGGCCGCGCTCGTCGGAGTATCAATATCGCGATCCAAGCGCCTTCACAGGATCGCTATAACGAGACGCTGGATAAAATCGTGACTGCGATGCGCATTGTGCGCGGCCTGCGTCCTGAACAGGAAAATGATTTTGAAATTTACTCCAACGATTCGCTCATCGCCGCCTTCGCCAAAGTAGCCGACGCGATCAGCGCTGGCGCCTTTGTGATCAGCGCGATCGCACTCCTCGCTGCGGGAGTCGGTATCATGAACATCATGCTTGTTAGTGTGACCGAGCGCACGAAGGAGATCGGGATCCGTAAATCTATCGGTGCACGAAAAATTAGCATCCTCACGCAATTTTTAATCGAATCAGTCGCAATCTCGGTCGCGGGTGGCTTGGTCGGTATCTTGCTAGGGGTAGGAGCGGGTAATGGGCTTGCTTTGCTGCTTAGCGCTTCGGTGGTTTTCCCCTGGGGCTGGGCGCTCGCGGGTTTATTAGTGTGCTGTGGAATTGGCGTAGGCTTCGGTTTTTACCCCGCGTGGAAAGCTGCAGCGCTCGATCCAATCGAGGCGCTGCGCTATGAGTGATGCGGCTGGCTTCTGCCGCTTCGGACACGCCTGACGGGTGCGTGTCTTAGCCGCGGCGGATTTCCGAGCCCGGAAACCGAACTTGAATACGGTACACTTTTTTCAACCGGCATTTGATTTGACCGGTCTTGAGGTCGAAGTGTTCGGGAATTTCGATACGGTGCAGATCCACTGCCGCGTGGTAGCCGCGTTCGGAAAAAATATCGATCAACATCGCCAGCGCGACCGGGTCTTCGAGGCATGGATCCTCGGCGTTGACCAACGCGACGCCTGAGATCGCGTGACGTAGTACGATCGGCATCATCTTTTTTTCGATGAAGGCCGCCACTCGGCCGAAGAGTTCGGCGTGTTCCAATTCGTAGCCATCCAAGCGGCGTACGAGTTCTTGGCGGGCATGAATGATGATCTCGCTCGCAACTGGAATCGCGCGCAACCGGTCCACCGTGCGTGGGTCGAGTTCGAGCGTGCTCTGGTATTCGAGTTCGTGCTGGATGTTGCGCTCTACCTCAGTGACCGAGCCCTGCGCATTGACGAAATGGTAGTGGAAAATCTCTTTCAGTTCTTGGAGCGCGTCCCACGTCTGCTCTTTAAACACGCGATAACGTCGTTGGGCCAGCGCCTGGTCGAAATCGGTGGCGCGCTCTTCAAGTAATTCACCCACTCCGGTGCGGCGGACTTCTTCGTTGTGCGCTTTGACTTCGCGACCGCGGAAAAGTTGGCGTTCCACCGAGGTCTTCTCGTCCACAAACAACACCATGATATGAATCGTGGGTTGGCGAAAATGGATGCTTAGCTGCGACGAGTAGAAATCGCGGCGCAACATGTGCATCTTATCCACGAGCAATTTTAAGCACTCGACCTGGACCTTGGTGCGCGGAAATCCATCGAGAATGACGCCGTCGCGAAATTCCTCGCGTAATAAACGGCGCAGGAGCAACCCGATTACCTCGCGGTCCCCGACCATGTTGCCACCATCCTTAAGCCGTTTGGCTTCAGGCGTGTCGAGCAAGGCGCTGATGACGACTGGCTCACAGGTCAGGCCGCGGGCTTGGGCGATGAAGCGGGTGTTGGTGCCTTTGCCGGCACCCGGGGCGCCTCCGAGGAGGATGAATTCCTTTGGGAAGCGCAGATTTTCGCGACCGAACTCTGCCTGAAGATCGGACCAAACGGCGCTGAAAATCAGCTGAGCGTCTTTGATCTCGAGATCAGCCACGCGCGGCGGAGGAACGATGGGGCCGGATTCAGACCGGGAAGAGGAATTGCTGGGAAGCGCCATGGCGGGTTTTGAGGGATTATGCGTAGAGACTTTATCGACGGCATTCGACTAAAGAAAAAAATCTTTAGCCGACGCCGATGGGAACCTAGCAGACCTATTTTGGTCGCATGTGTTACTTTGCGCGCTGACTGCCAGTTTGAGCGCCTGTTAAATCCTTGTATTTTAGTTACCGCGATGAGCGAAAAACTTTACATTTGCCCCGGTCGCGGGCTCGGGTTTGCTAACTACGTCATGCACGCCACCAAGGTCATCGGCAAAACCCTCGTTGCCTCGCCGGAGCGAGTGCTCGAGGCCGATGCCGACATGGCAATTGTGCATCGCGTGCAAGTCGGTGACGTGGCGGCCTTCGATGAGTTGATCCTTAAATATCGTGAGCGCGTGCTTGGGATTATTTATAACATGACTTCAAACCGCGAGGATGCGGCTGATCTTACGCAAGACGCTTTTATCAAGACGTTTCAGTCGATTCATCGTTTTAGCGGGCAGTCTTCGTTTTTCACGTGGTTGTATCGGATCGCGGTTAATACAGCTCTAAGTCATCTGCGTAAACACCGTCTCCGCTCGTTCTTTAGCCTACAACAAATAGACTCCGATGAACCCGTTTCTCGCGAGATCATTGCTGCCCTCACAGATACGAGTGGAGCCGAAAAAGACACTTACGTGCACGAACTTCAGGAAAAATTGAACGAAGCGATGCAAAAACTGTCTATCAAGCATCGCACCGTGGTTACTTTATTCGAAATCGAGGGCCTGAGCCACCAAGAGATCGCCGAGATCATGGACTCCTCCGTGGGGACCGTGCGCTCGCGGCTGCACTATGCGAAACAACTTTTGCAAGCTGAGCTCCAGCCTTACCTGCGCAAATGAAGTCCGATCACCAGAAATCTGTGAGTCTTGAGGATCTGCTGCGTTTGAAGCGGGCCGAGCGTCCAGCGCCGGAATTTTGGGCTCAATTCGAACGCGAGTTGCGCGCTAAGCAACTGGCCGCCCTCGTTACAAAACGTCCATGGTGGCAGACCTTGCCCTCCCGTGCTATGGCGGGACTTTCTCGTTATCATTTACCGCTTGGAGCTACGGCGGTGTTAGCGCTGACTTTTTTGAGCGTGCGGGAATATCAAACCCAGAACGCTACTGCCAGCGGGCTCGTGATGCCCGGGCTTGTGGATCAAGGAGCTGAAAACAATCATCGGACAAATTCCGGGTTTTTGGCCGCGGCACCTGCGAATGTGGTTACATTTCCGGCTACCAGCGCCTCTGAAGCTGTTCCTGCAGAAGATAACGATACAAACACGTCTTCGGAAACTAATTTTATTAGTGCAGAAAGCGCTGAGCGCGGCACCGCGATCGCGGCGCTTAGTGGTGGCGGCGCCGAAAAGATAGCCTTAGCAAGTCCGTCGGCTCGTTCCATCGCTGAAAATTTCGCTGCCGCCCAATCCGATGATAATACCTTCGGCGGTCGTCCACTGCTGAATCCTGCGATGCGCGGTTTTGAATCGCGTGTGATGCCGGCACGTACCCCCGTGGTAGATCCACTCGCGCAGATGAAGGCGCCATCAGATGTTCGTCGTGCTCGTTACCTCGGTACGGCGTTGCCGGTCGTGGCTAATTCCAAGCCTATCACCCCGCGTAGCAGCGAGCGTTTGGCCAGTCGGATTTCTGACGAACGTCTTTACGAATCAGTCAATAGCCGACTCGGTCTTGGCGGTGATCGCTTGATGGTGAAATTTTGAGGCGGTCATTTTTTTCCGCATCGATAATAACGAGGTTCTGGTTGGGCTTGAGCGTGGGACGCGAGAGGATTGGCTCAGGTCATGGCTGTTTTTCAAGAGACGCTAACGTTGCGGGCGCGCGGAGCGGGTATGCATGAATTCACCGAGCAGGTCGCGTGCGTGCTTAGGCGTAGCGGGATGGCTCGAGGAGTGGTGACGATTTTTTGTCAGCACACGAGTGCGAGTTTGGTAATTATGGAAAACGCTGATCCTTCAGCTCGGCGCGATCTCGTCGCGTGGCTCGATCGCCTTGTGCCAGTGGACGATCCAGAGTTTGAGCACACGCTAGAAGGGCCCGACGACATGCCCTCCCATATTAAAATGGCACTCACGCGCACGAGCGAGAGCGTACCGTTTGCTGAGGGCCGATTGCAGCTGGGGACGTGGCAGGGTATTTTTTTGTGGGAACACCGTCGAGCCCCGCACGAGCGTACGGTGATAGTGACGGTGCTGGGTTAGAAGCTTAGTTTCAGCCTGGGACGCAGATGCCACAATTGTTGACGAAGAAGTCGTTGCCCTTGTCGTCGACGAGGATGAAGGCGGGGAAGTCTTCCACTTCGATCTTCCAAATCGCTTCCATTCCGAGCTCAGGGTATTCGAGGACTTCGACTTTCTTGATGTTATCCTGCGCTAAGATTGCGGCGGGGCCTCCGATGCTACCGAGGTAAAATCCGCCATTGGCTTTGCAGGATTTGGTGACGGCTTGGCTGCGGTTGCCTTTGGCGAGCATGATCATAGAGCCGCCGAGAGATTGGAAGTTGCTGACGTAACTATCCATGCGGCCTGCGGTTGTCGGGCCGAAGGAGCCTGAGGCGAAACCGGTTGGGGTCTTGGCAGGGCCGGCGTAGTAGATGGGATGATTTTTAACGTAGTCGGGCAGGCCGAGGCCGGCGTCGATGCGCTCTTGGAGTTTCGCGTGGGCGCTATCGCGGGCCACGATCATTGGGCCGCTAAGCGATACGCGAGTGGTGACGGGATATTTGGAGAGCTCTACAAGAATCTCAGACATTGGTCGGCGGAGATCGATTTTAACGATGTTGTCGTCTTTGAATTTTCGATCGGCTTCGGGGATGAATTGGCCTGGGTTGGTTTCCATCGCCTCGAGGAAGACGCCGTCTTTGGTGATCTTGGCTTTGATGTTACGGTCGGCACTGCACGAAACGCCCATGCCGACAGGGCAGCTGGCGCCGTGGCGCGGCAGCCGTACGACGCGGACATCGAGGGCAAAATACTTACCTCCGAATTGGGCTCCGATTTTACTATTTTGAGCGATTTCCAAGATTTTCTTTTCCCACTCGAGATCGCGGAAGGCACGGCCATGTTCGTTGCCTGAGGTGGGAAGTGCGTCGAGGTATTTTGCGGACGCGAGCTTGAGCGTTTTCAGGCACGCTTCTGCGCTGGTGCCACCGAGTACGAAGACAAGGTGGTAGGGTGGGCAGGCGCTAGTGCCGAGGTATTGGAGTTTTTCGGTGACGAATTTTTCGAGGCTCTTCGGATTGAGCAGCGCCTTGGTTTCTTGGTATAGAAACATTTTGTTGGCGGAGCCGCCTCCTTTGGCGACGAAGAGAAATTCGTACTTCGCGCCTTCGGTGGCGTAGAGGTCGATTTGGGCGGGGAGATTGGTCCCGGTGTTGACCTCTTTCCAAAGATCGATCGGTGCGACTTGGGAGTAGCGAAGATTTTCCTTGGTGTAGCAGTCGTAGACTCCACGGCTGAGCCACTCTGCGTCATTGGCGCCAGTCCAGACTTGTTGGCCTTTTTTACCGAGTATGGTGGCGGTGCCGGTGTCTTGGCACATCGGTAGAATACCGCGCGCAGCGATCTCAGCATTTTTGAGTAGGGTAAGGGCGACGTAGCGGTCGTTGGCACTAGCGGCAGGGTCGTCGAGGATCGCGGCGACTTGGGCGACATGTTTCGAACGGAGGAAAAACGACGTGTCGTGAAATGCGTGCTGCGCGAGATAGGAGAGCGTCTCAGGTGCGACTTTGAGGATTTCTCTGCCTTCGAAGATTGTGGTGCTCACCCCTTCTTTAGTGAGTAGGCGGTAAACGGTGTCGTCTGGGCCGAGGGGCAGAGGGTCTTGATAAACGAAGGCAGGCGTAGGCATAGGCTTAACTTGGCGTTAGGAGCTTAGGGAGTAAAGCGGGTGGCGAATTATGGGCCGCTTTGTCCGCAGAAATTAGGGCCGCGTGGGGTTGGCTTTAACCGACCTTACGGGGTGGCCATCATGCGGACGGTGGCTTCGAAGCGCGAAAGATCGGCTGGAGTTGTTATCTCGCTGCCAGGGTGGTTCCAACCCTGGGCGCTAGGCCAGATACCGTGCGCGAGAAACGAATCGCAGGCTGTGTTCATACCAGTGACGTTAAGGTAATCTTTTTGTTCTTTTTCATCGCGTACGCCTGAGATGAGGCTGGCGGGGAACGGCGAGATGATGCGACTGGAGACATGCGCGAGGTTGTTGAGCGCGACGAAGGGACGAGAGTCGACAAGTGATGTGGCAGGTCGCGATGTTTCACCTCGGAGGTAGCGGTAATAATCGAGGTGGTTGCATTCGAGGCCATCGAACGGCTCGGGCGTGCTTCGCTCGATGCGGCCGTCGTGCCAGCGAATCTCAATCTGGCGGCCCACCGCGTAGTGGAGCGTGGCGCGCTCGCAAAGGAGCGTTTCATTATGCGAGGCAGTTCCAGCGCAGGCGTGCGATAGGGCGAAGCGCAGGTTGACGCCAGTGGTGGTCGCAGCCTCGACGAAAAACGTATCTGCTCCCTCGATGGCATGGGCGCGATAAAGTTCGGCGCGCACGGTGGCGAGTTGCGCCCAACTGTGTAGTAGGTGCGGGCCGGCCCAGAACAATACGTTGTGGACAAAGTGCGCCATGGCGTTGCCGAAACATGAATCGAGTACGGGTCGATCCGCCATCATAAGGCGACCAGCCCAGTCGTTGCGCTGGAAGTAACTCGCGGGTCGCGGCCAGAGAGCGCTAAGCGTTGTGCTTCGCAGCGCGCCGAATTCACCCGCGAGCAGGCGCTCTTTTAATGCGAGACGCGGTTTCTCGACAATAAAGTTGAAGCCGACCAGCGAGGCTTTGGTCGCTTGCGTATCAGCGGAGATCATTCGCTCGAGCTCGGCATGATCGAGTGTGGGCGGTTTCTCTAGATAAACAGGCAGACCGAGGGCTGTGACGGCCGCGTGCATCTCGGCATGGAGATTAATCGGCGTGGGAATGACGACGAGATCGAGGTTGTTCGCGCAAGCCGCGAGCATAGTGCGGTAGTCGGCAAAAACCTTCACGCCTCGGGCCGTGAAGCTAAGAGTTTCACGTTCTTTCGCGAACGCATCGGCGCGCGGATCGCAGGTGCAAATAAGTTTGGCGTGGCCGCGTTCCTCGAGCCGGGCGACGGCATTGTGGTGTGATCCGGCGAATCCGCCGAGGCCAACGATGGCGATGCGGATAGGGGGCTTCACACGATTTTTAATTTAGGCAAATCTTGTCCGTCGATGAGGCCTACGGGTCGGCCTTGGGTATCGACGACGATGAGATCGTCGATCTTGTGGGCCTCGAAGAGACGAAGCGCGTCCACGCCGAGTGCTTCGGCGGATATAGTCTTGGGTTTGCGCGTCATGAATGCCGCCACGGGACGTTCTAGAAAATCGGGCCCTGTGAGTGCGCTGCGACGAAAATCGCCGTCGGTGAGAATGCCGGTAAGGCGTCCCGTTTTTTTTGCGATCAGGGCGATACTGCCGCTCTTGGCCTTGGTCATCGCGAGAATCGCCTCTTGGAGTGTGACGGTGTCCGCTGCGATCGGGAGGCGTTCGTCGGTGCGCATGATATCGCGCACGCGCAAAAGCAGCACGCGACCGAGGTTGCCCGCTGGGTGGAAGCGTGCGAAGTCGTCGCGGGTGAGGCCGCGGGCTTCTAGAATAACCATTGCGAGTGCGTCACCGAGCGCGAGGGCGGCGGTGGTGCTTGCCGTGGGGGCGAGTTTTAGCGGACAGGCCTCACGGGGAACGTGGTAGAGAAGGCGGTAGTCTGCGGCGCTGGCGAGGTCGGAATCGCTTTGCGAGGTAAACGCGACGACACGTAGACCGAAACGTTTCAAAAGCGGGATAAGGCGCAGGATTTCTTCGGATTGGCCGCTGTTACTGAGCAGAATCGCCAGATCGCCCTCGGCGCACAGCCCGAGATCACCGTGGAGCGCCTGCGTGGCGTCGAGAAAACAGGAGGCGACGCCGGTGCTATTGAAGGTCGCTGCGATTTTCTGGGCGATGTGGGCGGATTTACCGACGCCGCTGAAGATCAATTTTCCACTGTTAGCTGCCGTTGATTCGACGGCGCGAGCAGTGGCAACAAATTCCCGGTCTAAGCTCCGGGCGGTGGCGGTGAGAGCCTCACCTTCGATACGGAAGCAGCGTCGGGCGCGGGCGAGGGCAGATTTCGGAGCGATGGCCATTTATGATTTGAACCGCGAGGGCGGAGACTGGAACTTAGGGGAGGCTTATTTGCATTCAATCCCTTTCACTGTTTCCGATGTCCAAGTTTTTAAAAATTCTCTCCGCTATAATGGTCCTAGCCTTTGGGCTGGTGGGCGCGGGTTGCGGTCCCGGTGAGAGCTTGGGCTTAAGCGCGGAGACGGATGACGCAGCCTACCGCGAAGGCCAGCAACTGGTAAAACAGGGTCGCCCGCAGGAAGCGCTGTCGACGTTTCTACGCGTCATCGCGCGGCGCGGTGAGGCGTCGCCCGAGTCGCATCTCGAAGCAGGCCTCATTTATAAACAGCATATCAAAGACCCGATCGCGGCCATTTATCATTTTCGCAAGTACCTCGAACAACAACCCAACTCTCGTCAGGCCCCACTCGTGCGCCAACAAATCGAGGCAGCTAAACGTGATTTTGGACGCACGCTACCCAATCAGCCACTGGACTCACGAGAAGTTCGGCTGGACGGTTTTGACCAACGCGAACGTCTCGAGCGTGAAAATGAACAGCTGCGCAATGAACTCTCTATTTTGCGCGGTATCAGCGGTAGCACGCCCTCGAGCCTCGGTTCAGTCCCTCGTGGCGCCACCGCTGAAAGCGTGGATGCGCGCCTGCCTGCGCCTGCGGCAGCGGATGAAACCTCGGCTATCACACTTGCACCCATCGCCAATCGTGAGCCTGAGCCCAGCGCGGATTTTCAAACTCCTTCTAATATAGTCGGTGCTCGCAGTAAGGCTTCGGCGCCAAGCCCAACCGGTGGTCGGCGGCATACGGTCGCTGCGAAAGATTCACTCTACGCTATCGCGAAAAAATATTATGGCGCCGCCACCAACGCCCGCGTCCAAGCCCTAATTGAGGCCAACCGCGATGTGCTGCCAGCCGGCGCCGGCACACCGCTCAAGGAAGGTATGACGTTGAAAATTCCGTGATCACGCCGGTTTGCCGGCGTGGCGGTTGATATTCGTACGCTTTTTTCTGCTATATTCCCCATGCCCCGCACCTCGCTTAGAACCGCTGGTTTTACTGAGTCGCTCATCCGTGAGATGTCTCGCGTCGCCGTGCAGCACGGTGCGATCAATCTTTCGCAAGGTTTCCCGGATTGGGACCCGCCCGCTACTCTCGTGCAGGCGGGTAAAGATGCGATGGATGCCGGGCGACACCAATACGCCGTGACATGGGGTGCGCCTGAATTACGCGCGGCGCTCGGCGCGAAGATCGCGCGGTTCACGGGGCGGCCGGTGGATGCGGACCGCGAGCTCGTGGTGACCTGTGGTGCGACGGAGGCAATGATGGCCGCATTTATGACCGTCTGTGATCCGGGCGACAAGGTTGGGATGTTCTCTCCATTTTACGAAAACTACAATGCCGACGCGATTCTCTCCGGCGCGCAGCCTGTGCATGTCCCTCTGCATCCGCCTCATTATCGCTTTGATCCGGCTGAGCTGCGCCGAGCATTT
Source organism: Opitutia bacterium (assembly GCA_947452315.1). Lineage (GTDB taxonomy): Bacteria > Verrucomicrobiota > Verrucomicrobiia > Opitutales > Opitutaceae > Tous-C4FEB. The sequence continues at coordinate 42,606 of CANGCX010000008.1, forward strand.
GCGAGCGGATTGAAAGCGTTTGTATTATGCAATCCATCGAATCCGTGCGGTCGGGTTTTTACGCGTGAGGAGCTTTTGCAGATCGCGGAGCTTGCTGAGGAATTTGATACGTGGGTGCTCACGGATGAGGTGTACGAGCATATCGTCTTCGCTCCGAACCGGCACACCTATTTTTCTACATTGCCCGGTATGGCTCAGCGCACGCTCATGTGTTCGTCGTTATCGAAGACATTTTCGATCACCGGGTGGCGGCTGGGTTATCTCCATGCGGCGCCGAGTGTAATTGCGCAGGCGCGTAAGGTTCATGATTTTTTGACGGTGGGCGCGGCAGCACCGTTACAACACGCGGTAGTCACGGCGTTGAATTTTCCGACAAGTTACTATGATGGATTGACGGCGGAGTATGCGGCCTCGCGCGATGTGTTGCTGAGTTATCTCGATCAGACCGGTTTGAGCTACACGCGGCCTGAGGGTGCGTATTTTGTGATGCTCGATATTTCGCCTTTCGGCTATGCAAGCGACGTGGAATTCGCGCACTGGATGACTAGAGAGATCGGCGTCGCGCCCGTGCCAGGCTCAAGTTTTTTTGCGAACGGTGAAAATCGCTACGTGCGGCTTAATTTTGCCAAGAAGCCTACGACGCTTCACGCTGCGGGTGAGCGGTTGTTGAAATTAAAGCGCTAGCATGAGCGTGAGCGTAGCGCCTGAGGGATGTTTAGGGCGGCGATTTATTTCAAGCGTACCGCTTGGCCGGGGCGGGCGGGTGTGAGTTGGCCGGCGCGGATCACGGGTATACCGTCCACGATCACGTCACTGAAGCCCGTCGCGTAATGGTGTGGGTCGTCGTAAGTCGAGGAATCGTTGACCGTTGCGGGGTCGAAAATCACGACGTCGGCAATAGCGCCGGCGCGGAGTTCGCCGCGCTCGCCAAGACGAAACGTGCGCGCGGGCAGTGAGGTCATTTTACGAACGGCGTCTTCGATTGGAATCACTTTTTGGTCGCGTACGTAGCGGCCGAGAATGCGGGCATTATTACCGTAGCCGCGCGGGTGCGGAACGGCTTCGCCAAATTTCCGTATTCCGGAATCTGAGGCGATCATAGTGAGCGGTTGAGCGAGGAATTTCTTGAGGTCGGGCTCGCTCATGCCGTGGAAGACGCCTTGCGCGCCGCCGCGCGCTTCAATGTCTAGGATCGTCTCGATTTGGTCGTCGAGCGTCGCCGCGCCGCGGAGAAGTTGCGCGCATTGCGGGATGGTTTTGCCGTTGAAGCGCGGATCGGGTTTGAAGTTGGCTACGACGGCGTAAGTGAAGTCGCCTCGTTTACCCTTAGCGATGGAGTCTTTCATCTCGGAGACCATCTGAGACTTGATTGAGGGATCGGCTAGGCGCTCTTTGTAACGTGCGGCTCCGCCTTCGCGGAATTCGGCGGCGATGAGCGCAGAGATGCCGGTGCTCGAGGCCGTGTAGGCGTATTGATCCTGCGTGATTTGCAAACCCTCAGCGCGTGCGCGGTCTAGGTAGGCGATAATTTCGTCGGCGCGGCCCCATGCGTTGGGGCTGGAGAGTTTGATGTGGGAAACTTCGGCGGGGATTTTTGCCTCGCGGGCCACAGTGGTGAGTTCGTCGAGGGCTTCTAGAATGCGGGAGTTTTCGTAGCGCATGTGGCTTGCGTAGATGCCGCCGTGTGCGGCGGCGACTTTGGCGAGGGCCACGATTTCATCGGTCTTGGCAAAAGAGCCTGGCAAGTAGATCAGTCCCGTGCTCAAGCCAACGGCGCCATCTTTCATCGCTTGTTCGACGAGGGCGCACATTTTTTCTAACTCAGCGGGCGTGGGCGGGCGCATGAAACTGCCGCCCATGACTTGGAAACGCACTGTGTTGTGACCGATGAGTGTGGCGACGTTCAGCGAGACACCGGTGCGCGTGAGCTGGTCGAAGAAGGCGCCGACCTCGAGCTTCGAGCCGCCGCAGTTACCGGTGACGATGGTGGTGACGCCCATGCGTAGGAAATTTTCCGCTGTGGGGAGATCGTTGACGTCTTCAGAGTGCGTGTGGACGTCGATGAAGCCGGGTGCCACGACGTGGCCGGCGGCGTCGATTTCGGTGGGAGCAGTGGAGCCGGCGGGGAGCAGTCCGATGGCCGCGATACGGCCGGCGCGGATCGCGAGATCGCCAGGTCGGGCGGGTGCGCCGGTACCATCGATGAGCGAGGCATGGCGGATGATGAGGTCGTAGGTCTCGGCGCAAAGTGACAACGAGATGAGCGGTACGACTAGGCAGAGAAGGAGACGTCGGGGGAGGCGCATGGGGGAAAGCCAACACGTTGGGGTTCAAAACAACGCGCGGCAATGCGGGATCATGAACGCTCGTGTGGATTAAGAGCGGCGCGTGTCGGGGAAGTGAATTTAATCCGGGGCGTTTTTTTTGACTTTGCGCGAAGGCTCGGGCGAGGTGTGGTGGAGTGATGGCAGCTCGGCCCACGTTTCGCATGGCAGTGAAGTTTTGGCTCAAGCTGGGGCTGCTCAGCTTCGGCGGACCCGCAGGGCAGATCGCGTTGATGCATCGGGAACTCGTGGAGCAGAAAAAGTGGGTCGAGGAATCGCGATTTCTGCACGCGTTGAATTTCAGTATGCTCTTGCCCGGTCCGGAGGCGACACAACTGGCGACCTATTGCGGATGGCTCTTGCATGGCTTGCGCGGTGGATTGGTGGCAGGCGTGTTGTTTGTGTTGCCGGGCGCGCTAGCGATGTGGGGCTTGAGTTGGATTTACGTGAGCTTTGGCTCGGTGCCGGCGGTGGCGGGCGTGCTGCACGGGCTGAAGGCGGCGGTGTTGGCGATTCTCGCGGTGGCCGTCCTGCGGGTCGGGCGCAAGTCCTTGAAAACGCCGATCGCGTGGGTGCTCGCGGGTACGATGGGTGTGGTGCTCGCTTTGGGCCTGGCGCCGTTTCCGGTCGTCGTTCTCGTCGCGCTGGTGGTGGGGTTTTTCGGCGTGCGACGTTGGCCAGATGCGTTTGGGCAAACATCGACCGCGAGTGCGAGCGAGGCGGCAGTGGCAAACGATGTGACGCAAACTCGCACGGTGCGCGAGACGGTGTGGATCGCTGGTATCGGCTTGGCGTTGTGGTTTGTACCGGTCGTGGGCGCGGCGTGGCTGCAAGGCGGGGGTGGACTTTACGCCCAGCTCGGTTGGTTTTTTAGCAAGGCGGCGGTGGTGACTTTTGGTGGGGCGTACGCGGTGTTGCCCTATGTGGGGCAACAGGCGGTGGAGCATTATTATTGGGTTACTCCGCAGCAGATGATGGACGGGTTGGCGCTCGCGGAGACTACCCCGGGACCGTTGATTTTGGTGCTGCAATACGTGGGGTTCCTCGCGGGCTGGGCGCAACCTGGCGGGCTGTCGCCCTTGGCTGCGGCGACGTGGAGTGCGGCGATGACGACGTGGGTGACCTTCGTGCCGACATTTTTATTTATTCTTGTGGGCGCGCCGTACGTGGAGCGGTGTCGCGGGTGGGCTTCCTGGCGCGGGGCCTTGGCGGCGGTGTCGGCGGCGGTGGTCGGCGTGATCGCGCAGCTGGCAGGTTGGTTTACGTGGCACGCGCTGTTGCCGCGGGGCATAAGTGGCGGTGTTGATTTTTGGGTCTTGGTCTTGGGCGTGACGGCGGGGGTGGTGTTGCAGTGGGGCCGCGTTGGCCTCGGCTGGGTCGTGTTGGCGTGTGGGCTAGCGGGTGCGTTCAGCGCGGTGGGGCTTTGAGAGCGTTGGTTAATACAAGATGCTCATCGTTAAAATGAGATAAATGACTCAGCCGAGTGAGAGGTTGCGGCGCTAGAGTTGCCCATGAAAAAGGGCCGGTCGGTGAGACCGGCCCTGAAGGGCAAAGAAGACGAGGGCGGGCTTGATTAACGGTGGCCTTGGGTCAGCTCGGAGACTAGGGCCGGTACTTCGTAGACTTTTTTCAACGCTTCCAAGATGCCGGCGCTATGCACGCTCAGAGCGCGGGATTGTTTATCGTCGTAGCCAAAATCGGCGGAGAGCGATTGGATGTTGCCGTCGAAGATGATGCCGACGAATTCGGCTTTTTGATTCACGATCGGGCTGCCGGAGTTGCCGCCAATGATGTCGTTGGTGCTGACGAAATTGAAGGGCACGTTGAGATCGAGGGCGGATTTTTTCTCGACCCAGCGTGGCGGGAGGTCGAAGGGCGATTTGTTGTCCTGCTCGGCGCTGCGGGCGTAGAGGCCGGCTAGGGTCGTCATAGCGGCGATGGGGGCGCCATTTTCTTCATAGCCTTTGACGGTGCCGTAACTGAGGCGAAGGGTGAAGGTGGCGTCGGGGTAGGTGTTGGCACCTTCGAGGGCGAAGCGGGCTTTGCCGATGAGGGCTTGGGCTTGTTGTTTAACTTCGGTCTGAGCCTCGACGATTTTACGCAGGGCGCGGGCTTCGGTGTCGATGAGGCGGGCGACTTCGATCATGGGGTCGTGGGCTGCGGCGACGACGGCGGCTCCGCCGGTGTAGAGTTTTTTACGGAAGGCGACGTCGCGAACTTGGGTCGAGTTAATGAGTTCGGCGGCGCGGGCACGGGGTGATTTTCCGGCGAGAATGGCGAGCACGAGCGGGTCTTCGGCGCCGAGGTTGGCAGAGAGATAGGTGAGGGAATCGGCGAGGGATAGGATCTCGTAATCAGCGTAGATGGGTTTGTCGGTGAAAAGCATGAGCTCGAAAGATTCTCGGCGGGCTTCGGCGAATTCGGCGAGGCGTTCGCCGTTGGGCTTGGGGCGTTCGTCGCCTGCGCGCAGGAGACGGCGGGCGAGGCTGAAGGAATCGGCATTGAAGCCGCCGCCACCCTCGAGAAGACGTTGGCGGTTGGCGATTAGGGCTATGCTCTTTTGCGCGGCAGCGATGCGCTCGAATGCGGCGAGGGCTTCGGCGCCGTTAGGGGAATCGGCGAGTTTTTGTTTGAGGGCTTTTTCGGCTGCGACTTTGGCCCCGAAGAAGGCGGGGTCTTGTAGTGCGGCGAGACCGCCGTCGCGTACTTTACGGGAGTTTTGAATTCCGAAAAGATCCTCTCGGGCGCGGCGGTTATTTTCTTGGCTGCGAGCGCTCCAAGAACTGAGAAGGACTTCGCGGCGTTTGAGGGTGGCGAGTTGGTCGGGGAATTGATTGTCGCGGAGGTAGGCGAGCTCAGGGGTGGTGAGCAGGCGGCTGGTGCGGCCAGGGTGGCCGGAGACGAAAACCAGTTCGTTATCCGCGGCGCCGCGGGCGGACCATTTTAGGTAATGTGTAGATTGAACGGGCTGGTTGTTTTCGTAGACGCGGAAAAAGCAGATATCGAGGTCGTAGCGGGGGAATTCGAAGTTGTCGGGGTCGCCGCCGTAGAAGGCGATTTGGGCTTCAGGGGCGAAGACGAGACGAATGTCGGTGTAGCGTTTGAAGCGGTAGAGGTGATACGCGCCGCCTTGGTAGAGGGTGACGACGTCGCTACGGAGGCCGGTTTTATCGCGAGATTCTTTTTCGACTTCGGCGATGATCTTACGGCGGGCGAGGGCAGCTTCGGCTCCGCTGAGGTTGGCCGGAACGGCGGCGTTGATACGTGCGGTGACGTCTTCGATTGATTGGAGGACGTTTACTTCAAGGTCGTTGCACTTGATCTCCTCGGCTGCGCTTTTGGCGTAAAAGCCGTCGCGCAGGTAGTTGTGCTCTTGGGAGCCCATCTTTTGGAGCGAGTCGGCGCCGACGTGGTGATTGGTGATGACGAGTCCATCGCCGGAGACGAAGGAGGCGGAACCGCCGCTGTTGAAGCGCACCGATGAGAGGCGCACGTGGTCGAGCCAAGCATCGGTTAGGTCGAAGCCGTATTTGGCTTTAATCTGGGCGCGGGGTGGCGCGGAGTAGAGCCACATGCCTTCATCGGCGCGGGCGGCGGTGCCGACGCACAGCGCGGCGAGGGTGATGAGGAGCGAACGGAGTTTCATAGAGTAAAAGCCAAAGCGAAAACGGCCGCGGGAGGCGAGCTGGAAGCGGCAATAAAGGAAAGGAGTCGTGGTTTAACCGACGAAGAATTTTTGGATGCGGTGTAGGCTCGCGACGAGCACGTCGATCTCGGCTGCGGTGTTGTACAGATAAAAACTCGCGCGCGTGGTGCTGGTGAGGCCGAGCTTGCGCATGAGTGGCTGGTTGCAGTGGTGGCCGCCGCGGAGGGCCAGGCCGTCTTCATCGGCAAACGTGACGATGTCGTGGGCATGGACTTCGGCGAAGGCGAAGCTCACGAGTCCACCACGGGGCTGGCCAGCGCGCGGTCCGATGATGCGGATCCCGGGTATGACAGAGAGTTTTTCCATCGCAATTTGCGCGAGGTGGTGATCGTGGGCGGCGATGGCGTCACGGCCGATCTCGTCAAGGTAATCGCAGGCCGCGCCAAGAGCGATGGCATCGGCGATGTTGGGTGTGCCGGCTTCGTGACGTTCGGGGGACGGTTTCCACGTGGCGCCCTCATAGGTAACGCTCACAACCATACCGCCGCCAGTTTCGTCTGGGGCGAGTTGATCGAGTAAATCTCGCCGACCGTAAAGCACGCCGATTCCCGTGGGGCCGCACATTTTGTGACCGGAGAAAGCGAGAAAATCGCAACCGAGGGCCTCTACGTCGATGCGGGTGTGGCCGATAGATTGAGCGGCGTCGATGACCGTGACGGCACCGATCGCACGGGCGCGAGCGCAGAGCCGCGCCGCGTCGTTTATGGTGCCCAAGGTATTGGAGATGTGGGTGAACGCCAGGAGCTTCACTGCGGGCGTGAGCAACGTATCGAGGGCGGCGTAATCGAGTCCGCCCTCGGCATCGGCGCCGAGCACAGGGATGTAGCGGACCGTGGCGCCGACGGCTCGGGCGGCTTGTTGCCACGGTACTAGGTTGGAGTGGTGCTCCATCTCGGTGGTGAGGATAACGTCGCCGGCTTTGAGGTGCGCGCGTGCCCAACCATGCGCGATAATATTAATACTTTCGGTCGTACCGCGTGTGAAAATAATTTCTGCGGGGTCGGCAGCGTGGATGAATTTAGCTACGCGTGCTCGCGCGCCCTCATAGGCGTCGGTGGCTCGCATAGAGAGCGCGTGCAGGCCGCGGTGGACGTTGGAGTTGTCGCGCTCGTAATAGTGGACCAGAGCGTCGATCACACACCGGGGTTTTTGCGACGTGGCGCCGTTGTCGAGGTAGACGAGGGGCTTACCGTTGACCTGTTGGTGCAGAATCGGGAAATCAGCGCGGGTGCGTGCGAGGTCGAACATAGTACGGGCGGCGGAAGAGGAAAACGACTTAATCTTTATGCGTCTCAGTGGTGGCCGGAAGTGGGTCGCCTTTTAAGGCGTTAAGAGCTGCGTGCCAACCAAGCGTGGCGCACTTGATGCGAGCTGGGAACGTATGGACACCGGCGAACGCGGCGAGGTCGCTGATTTCGGCGGGCGCTTCGCCGGTGGTGACTATGTGGTGGAATTCGTCGTAAAGTTTTTGGGCTTCGGCAGCGGTCTTGCCCTTGAGTTGCGTCGTCATGAGCGAGGCACTGGCCTGTGAAATGGCGCAACCGGATCCATCGAAGGTGATTTCCGCGATGCGGTCGCCATCGAGGCGCAGATGCACGCTGCATTCGTCGCCGCAGGAAGGGTTATTGCCGTGGGCGACGCGGTTTGCGGTCGGGAGTTTGCCGCGGTTGCGGGGGCGGCGGTTGTGGTCGAGGATAACCTGTTGATATAGTTCGGATAGATCGGCGGACATAGCGGCAGGAGTGAAACTAGGTGGTGGTTGGGCCTAATTGGCAACTGTGGCGTGCGGCTTGCAGGCGTGGGCAAGAACGTAAAGGTTCGCGCCATGAGTCTTTTGATCCGCCACGCTCGCGTCCTCACTCTTGCGCAATCTGATGGGGCCGCCGTGACCACGTTACTCGGCGGGCGCAAAGCTCGGCGCGGTCCAGCGCTCAAGGAACTTGGCGTGATAGCGCGCGGCGATGTGTTAGTAGTGGACGGAAAAATCGCTGCCGTAGGTCCAGATTTGCCCGTGTCGGCGGAGACCGAAGTGATTGAGGCGGACGGGCGCGTGTTGATGCCCGGTTTCGTTGATTGTCATACGCACGCCTGCTGGGCGGGGGACCGCCTCACTGAATGGGAACAAGAATTGAGCGGGGTCGCGTTGGCAGAGATTTTGAAAAAAGGTGGCGGCATCCAAGCGACCGTGCGCGCCGTGCGCGAGGCGACGCGGAAACAACTCGCGGCGAGCCTGCGCGTTCGCCTCGACGCGATGCTGCGCGGCGGCACCACGACAATGGAAGTAAAGAGCGGTTACGGGCTAAACATCGACGGCGAGACAAAGATGCTGCACGCCATCGCTCGTGCGGCGCAGGAATTCGCGGGTACCGTCGTACCTACGGCCATGCTCGGGCAAGCCCTGGAAGGTGACGCGGCGGCGTTTACGCGCATGGTCGTGCGTGAGTTGTTGCCGGCGGTGTGGCACGAATTTCCGGGTATCACGGTCGAAGCCGTGAGCGCGGCGGAAGCTTGGCCAGTAGAGGCGTGCGTGCGTCTCTTCGAGCGCGCGGGTAAACATGGGTTGCCGCTGCGCGTGAGTGCGGACGCGACGATGTCGACGGGTATGGTGACTGAGGCTTTGCGGCTGCATCTGCGTAGCGTGGATCATTTGGAGAATGCCTCGAAAGCGGATCTCGTGGCGTTGGCGGCGAGCGATACTTTTGCCGTATTCACGCCGGCGGCGAGTTTTCATAGCAAAGGTCGGTATGCGCGCGCCGGAGCTTTTGCGGACAGTGGTGGATTACTCGCGCTCGCCAGCGATTACGGTGTAGCCTCGGCGCCGACGCACTCGATGCCCTTCGTCATTGCGTTGGCGGTGCGTTACGCGGGTCTGACCCCAGCTGAGGCGATTACCGCTACCACGGTGAACGCGGCGGCGGTGCTTGGGTTGAGCGATCGCGGCACGATCGAAGTCGGACAACGCGCCGATTTGATTATGCTGCGGCACCGTGACGAACGCCTTTTGGCTCACGAAGTCGGCGGGAACCCCGTGGAGCTCGTAATTGCGGGTGGCGCTCGCGTGGTTTAAACATACTGCGCCGCGTCAGGGTACGTGGAAGAAAGTTTTGCAGACTCCGTTGCAGGTCGTTTCCATGGTCCCGTGTCGCTCACGTTATTTTTAGGTCGCGAATTGATTTCCGCTTTAGGCGGCTTGGGCGTGGCGCAGGTGCTTGGGCCGTGGCGCGGCGCGCGACCGGCGGAGCGACGTCCGCGGATGAAGTTTACCCCGGTGCTTTATGGCGAAGATCACGCCCATGAACACGCTGAGCTCTGTCTCCTGTTGGCTGGGCGGTGCCGATTTAGTTTTGAACGCGCCGGCTGTGAATTAGAGCCGGGCGATCTGGTAATCTGTCCCGCGGGCACGTCGCACGCAGAGGCATTTGGCCGGCCGGGTATTGGTTATCGACTCGTTTGGTGGAGTTTACACGCAGGTGAACCGAGCCTGCACGCGACGCGCTACTCGAAACGCGGCGGCTTCCAAGTGGAACATCGCATGAGCTTGGCGGCGTTGCCAGCCGAGGCACGCGGGCGCTTGGCCGCATTGCGCACCATGGCGAGCGCGGAACGTGTACCCGACTTAGATGCGCTGCGCGAGGCGATGCTCACGGTGACACTCGCTTTGTATCGTCGCGTACTGGACGGCGGCGAGGCGCAGCACGACACACGCGCGCAACTCGTGGGTCGTGCGGTGGATTATGTGCGCGCTAACGCCGCCCGGCCGCTGGCTTTGGGTGATGTAGCGCGGGCGGTGCACGTGTCGCCGAATTATCTAACGGGACTTTTTCGCGCAGAGACGGGTACTCCGCTTGGACGATTTATTTTAGGCGAACGAATCGCGTTAGCGCAGCAACGCCTAGGCCGCACTGGGGCGAGCGTGAAGGCCGTCGCGCTAGGCTTGGGCTTTGCGGATCCCTTTGCGTTTAGCCGCGCGTTTAAGCGCGTGACGGGGCAGACGCCGCGGGCGGCGCTGGCGGCGCGAAGCGGAAGTTTGGCCATGGCTTCGTAAGTGCGGCTATTCCCGTGGAGGGAGCGACGTGGTAGATTGGTTCATCATGAGCACGTATTCTCCTTCCTCGGCGTCGAAATTGGCCCTGCTCGGCGGAACCCCGGTGGGCGAAGTAGTGTATTCGAAGTTCCCTGTGTTTTCTGAGCGTGCGATTGAGCGAGTCGGCGAGGTGTTGCGTGCAGGCAAGGCTGTGGGACTTGGCCGGTTTCACTCATCGGAAATCGCAGAGGCCGAAGAAACGATCTCGCGTTATCACGGCGGACGTCGGGTTTTGGCGTGCAGCTCGGGCCACGCGGCGTTGCAGGCGGCGCTGGCGGGTTTGGAAATTTGCTCGGGCGATGAAGTGATCACAACGCCTTACACGTGGGGCGCGTCGACCTCTTGTATTTTGCATCAGAATGCGATTCCCATCTTTGTGGATGTGGAGCGCGACACGGGCTTGATCGATCCTGCAGCTGTGGAGGCGGCGATCACGCCGCGCACGAAGGCGATTCTCGCGGTGCATATTTTCGGGCAACCCGCGAACTTGCGCCGCTTACGCGAAATCGCAGATCGCCGCGGCTTGAAGCTCGTCGAAGACGGCAGCCAAGCGCACGGCGCTGAGATCGACGGTTTGCGTGTGGGTAACGTCGGTGATGCCGCAGGATTTTCCTGTATGGGCGGTAAAGTGCTGCCGACGACGGAGGCCGGTTATCTCGTTACGCCGGACGAATCTGTTTTTTGGAAAGGCGCGATGATCGGGCAACACATGGGACGCTCGCCGGAAAAAGATTTCCCTGACGCGCTGCGGCCCTGGGTGGATTCGCTCGTGTATACGTATCGCGTGACGCCTTTGAACGCGGTATTACTCACAGAACAATTTGGCCGAATCGACGGATGGATCGCTGAGCGTCGCCGGCACGCGGAGCTATTACGGAGTAAAATAGCCGCGGCAAAATTTTTGCGGATGCCCGACTACGCGGCGGGCGTGAAGCCGGTTTATCATCTGCTCACGATGAATTTTGATCCCGTGGCTGCGGGTGTGTCGCGCAATACCTTCGCGGCGGCGATGAAGGCAGAAGGCATGATGGCCTTTGGTTATGTGCCGTCGCCGATCCCGGATTGGGCGCGGCTACACTGGCAGGATTACCGTGGCCCGCGCGTCTCGTGGCTCGCGGCGCTCGAGCGCTCGGGGGTGGATTATCGAGGTATGGCGTTGCCGCAGTGCCGTTGGCGCGTGGCCAACTCGATCGAGACGCGTTTTGACTTCGTTGATCCTAACGAAGAAATGGTGAGCCGTATGGCCGAGATTATTTTGAAAGTAGAAGCTAATATCGGGGCGCTGCGCGATCACGAACGCACGGCGGGACCGACCGCGCCGGCGCGACGCTGATGAAAGCGGGCTTCGGCAAGAGCGACCTCACGCCGCGCCTAGGCGTTCAATTGGCTGGCTACGGGCCGTACCGCAATCGCGCGGCGCAGGAAATCGTCGCGCCCCTTGCGGCGCGTGCGGCAGTGATCCGTGACGGAAAAACGAATGTCGTGTTGCTGAGTGTGGAGTTGTGTGGAACGCCGCGGCCCTTGGCCGAGCGCATTCGTGCGGTTGTCGCTGCGCGCGTGGGTTGCCGAGCGGATGAGGTGTTTTTATCTTCTACGCACACGCACAGTGCGCCCTCGGTCGGCGGGATGTTTGGGTGGGGTGAGCCGGATGCGGTTTATTTGGAGACATTGCCCGCACGGGCGGCCGAGGCAGCGGTCCGAGCTAAGGCGGCGCTGGCCGAGGTCGAGTGGCGACACGCGCACGTCGCGTGTGAAGGCATTGCTGTGAACCGCGAGACAGATACGGGTTTTGCGCTGAACGCGAATTTTGAGGAGCGGATGAATCTTCGTTGGCGGCCGGCAAAGCCCGAGCAGACGGACCCGACCGTACGCGTGTTGGCAGCGTATGGTGCGGGCGGAAAACTGGTCGGATTGCTCCACCATTTCGGCTGTCACCCGGTTGTTTATGGCGAAAAAACCGCGGCGATTCACGGAGATTTTGTCGGACTGGCCTCGATTCAACTGGAAGCGAAGCACGAGGGTGCGGTAGCGATTTTTTTGCCGGGAGCTCTAGGCGATGTGAACCCGAAGTTGAACCACCGCGTACCGCTGGAATCGCGGCGGGCCTTGAACGCGATCGCGCGTCAGTATGTAGGAGCGGTGGCGCGTGGATTGCGCGTGGCGCGACCGGTCGCGTGCGCGGCTAACGCTTTGGTTAACGTGAGTGATGAAATTAAATTTACTCGCGTGGCTTGGTCGAAGGCTCGGGTACTCAAGCGGGTGTCGGCTTTGGAAAAGATTTTCACCGAAGCCGGCGTGACAGATTTTCCCCACGCGGGCGGGTTACCGCCTTTGCACACGCGTGGGATGGAGATGGCCCGGTTACAGGGTATGCGGGCGTTGCTCACGGAGTGGCGCGGGCGGGTGGCGCCAAATCCACCGGTACGCGTGCATGGTTTGAGGATCGGGCCGGTGGCGTTGTTGGGCTGCGGGTTGGAAGTGTACCACAGCTTGCAGTCGGTGATTTTGAAAAACAGTCCGCACGTGGCCACCTGGGTCGTGAGCTTAGTTGGTGGCAACGGCTACGCACCGGATGCGGCGGCGCAGCGGAGGGCAGGTTATTCGGATGATTTTGTGCCGCTGATGATGGGTGAGTTGCCGTACGCGCGAGTGGATCAGGACTTGATCCGAGCGTTGGCCAAGCTGGCGCGGCAGCTGGGCGCAAAAAAGGCCGCGCGGTGAGGCGCGGCCTGCGGTAAACGCGGTGAACCGCGGGCGGTTCAGCGACCGAGGTATTTGTCGCGGCCGAGGACGAGGGCTTCCATTTTACGGTCGGCGATGGAGCGCTTGAGCATCCAGAAACCGCAGTCGGGGTGGACCCATTTCACGCGGCCGGGGCCGACTTTCTTTTCCACAGCTTCGATGCGCGCGGCGACTTCGTCGGCGGTCTCGATGTGGTTCACTTTAATGTCGATCACGCCAACACCGAGTGCGATTTTTTTATCGATGTGTTTGAGGGCATCGAGATCGCTGGCGGGACGGTGGGCGAGTTCGAGGACGAGGTGGTCGGTGTGGAGGGCGTTGAGGAAATCGAGGAGGGCTTTCCAATTACCCTTTTGGATCGTCTGACCGCCGTAGTTGCCGAAGCAGAAGTGGACGGCGCGCTCGGTCTTGTTGTCGATGGCGTCGAGAACGAGGTTCATCGAAGCGGCGGCGAGGGGGGCGTCTTTGGGGTTGCCGGGGATGTTAGCTTCGTCGACTTGGACGCAGGCGGCGGGTAGGCCAGGCATCTGGGCGGCGAGGACGTGGCCGAGGGCCATGGTGAGTTTGTCGAAGCTGCCGTAGTGGTGGTCGAGCAACGTGCGCGCGAGCATGTAGGGGCTCGTGACGGTGAACTTGAAGTCACCGCCGGCGACCGAGGCGGCGCGTTGGCAATCGGCGAGCAAGTTAAGGGAGCCTTCGCCGAGGGCGCCGGTGACGACGCCAGCGGGCTTGCGGCGGAACCCCATCGGATGATGGCGGGAGAATTCTTCAGTGATGGAGCGGCCGACCTGGCCGTTGATGCCGGACATAGGACGAATGAAGTATTCGATCATGCCGTTGGTGTCAGGGTGGTTGACGTCGAAACGATAGAGCTCTCCGTCGGTGGGCAGGTCGATGCCGGCCTGGTGCTGAATATCGAAAACGACGCGCGTTGCGTCGATGACGGCTTGCTCGGAGGGAAGGGCAGCGAGCCAGTCTGGAACAGGATAGGAACCGACGGTGGTGGTGAGGATGCTGGGTTTAGCCATGGTAATAGGTAGGGGGTGTGAAAAAGAGAAAGATAAGTTGGGCCTATAAAGCGGGGGGGTGGCGAGCGGGATTATGCTGATATTTCAGCGAGGGTCTCCGCGGCGGGACGGCTGGTGAGCCAGCGGCGTAATTGTTTTTGGAAGGTGTTGGCTAGGGTGTCGCCGGGCATTACGAGGACGCCCCAGCCGCCGCGACCGGGGTTAATGGGAACTTCGGCAGGGATTTGATTTTCGCACATGATGCGATCTTCATCGAGGACGCGAACTGCGAATTCGAGTTGAGTGGCGGGCGGCGGGCCGTCGAAGCCCGGGGAAATCGCGAGTGACCAAAAGACCGTGCAACTCGTGCGGGTGCGGGGTGAAGGAACGTGCAGGAGGACGCGGGTGTCACCGTCGGCGAAGCTTTGGCGGATGGTGGTGAAGTTGGGCAAGTAGCCGCGTTGGGTGCGATGGTGCGCGCTTTGGAGTTTGCCGGGAGGCTCCGCGGGCGTGGTGAGAGCGGGGAAGGGCGCATCCATCTGAAAACCGCCATCAGCCGTTTCACGGATGTCCATCGGCGGAAGACGGTGGTCGGCGGCTTTGCCCAACGTGGTGGCGTGGGCGAAGGCGAAATGGGTCATATCAAGGTAGTTCTCTACCTCGCGGCGCCAACCGCTCGCAAACGTCATGGGCGGGCCCATGACGTAGGTCCAGCGCGGGTCCTCAAATTCTGGCACTTCGGGCAACGTAGCAACTGTGCCAACGGCGGCAGGCGTAGAATCTAGCTGGACCCAGATGAAGCCGTAACGCTCTTGCACGGCGTAGGTGTGGAGATGGGACAGGGCTAGTTTGGCGGCGTTGGGCTCGACGAGGGAGGGGATGGATTGGCAGGCGCCCGCCGGATCAAAGCGCCAACCGTGATACGGACACATGAGTTCGCCCTCGCGGATACAACCAGCGGAAAGCCGTGCTCCCTTATGCGGACAAGCGACATCCGCGGCGAGGAGGTGACCTTCGGTGAAACGCGCCAAAACGAGCTCCGTCTCGAGCAAGGTGACGCCCATCACGGCGCCGGGGGCTAGACTCGCGGAGTTAGCTACGGGTTGCCAGGTGGCGCGGAGTGAATGGAGGACGTGGTCTTCGTCGAGATGCATGGAGCGGAATAAAACCTTAGCAAAAGCGGTGGGGCGTGTCGTGGCGGGCCGGGCAATCAAGCTTGGCAGATCGGGCAATTTAGTTTTAATACACCATATATGTTTGAACCGCTCGCTCGGCGTCCAATTGAAGTTACTTTTAACGCGGCGGGGGTTTTTGTTTTAGAAAGCAGGCATGATCGCGCGTTTCGGATGGAGGACACGGCGCATGCGTTTGTGAAGGTTTTGCTCGTGGTGGCCGGGGCGGGGGTGTTGGCGTACGGGCCGCGGCGGGAAGTTTTGGAAACCGGCGCGGTGGTGTTGGTGCCGGCGGGATGTCGGCATCGCATCGAGGACACGCGGCCGATGTCGCTTTATGCGGTGTGCGTGGAGGCGCGGGTGTTGGGGGTGTTGCCGGCGAGCGCGCGGGGGCTGGGGAGCGTCCAAGTGTTTGGCCATGCGACCTGGGCGATGGATGCGCGCGCGCTGATCAGGCAGATGTTGCATGAACAAACGCTGCGGCGCGCCGGCGGGGAAGCGTTGTTGCTCGGGCTGGCGTGGCAATTGATGGGGTTGGTGTTACGTGGGGCTGGCGCGTCGAAGGGAGGAAGGGGCGCGGGACAAGCGGCGGGGTCGTTGGCCAAGGCGCGGATGGCGGCTTATGCGCGAGGACTTGAGCAGACTTTTTTCGAGGAGCGACTCATTGATGGAGCGG